>NZ_DASYTH010000465.1:0-29943 GCF_036002505.1 Actinophytocola sp.
GCCGCCCGTCGTCCCCTCGGCCGCATAGACACACCAGCCGCGACCAGACGAACACGCATCGTGTTGTAGCCGATACCGTAGCGCTTGGCGAGCTTGTCCAGCGTCCACCCAATTCGGTACAGGTCGGCCGCTTCCTGGAGATCGTCATGTCGGAGGTTTGGCGCCCTAGTGTCGATGCCGCGAGCCTTGAGGTGCCGGCCAATCGTGCCCCGCCACACGCCAAACCGAGCACCTAGCTCGTGCGTCGTTGCACCCGCGTTGTACGCCTCGACCAGCCTGTCGATCTCAGCCGGCCGGAGCTGACGAGCGGTTTTGCAACCCGTTGGCGCTGGCAGTGCCACGCCCGGCACACTGTCCGGCCACGTTTCGGCCAGTTTCAGGAGATGTCTTACTCGCTGAGAGGGGTTTGCAAGGGCCCGCATGACCCCCACAGGCCCGTTTACCAGGCACAAGTCGCGACAACATAACCAATTCTGGATCGCAGCCGATCCATCTTCCACGCCCCCTTGGCAGCCATGGAGGTACCAAGTGGCCCAACCGACGTCCGACAGCCCGAGACCGCCCATCGCGGCCGCTGTCATCGTCAAGGACGGGCGGGTCCTTCTCGTTCGGCGGCGCGTGAAAGAGGGCAGCCTATCCTGGCAATTCCCCGCCGGCGAGATGGAAGAAGGCGAGTTAGCCGGCACGGCAGCCGTCCGTGAGACCTACGAGGAAACCGGCCTGACCGTGGCCGACACCAACCTCCTCGGCGAACGCCTACACCCGGCGACCGGCCGCGTGATGATCTATGTCGCCTGCAACGTGATCGAAGGTGAAGCCAAAGTGGTCGACAACGACGAGCTCGCGGACTTCACCTGGGCGACGGGCGACCAACTCGCCGAGTACGTGCCTTATGGCTTCTACCCCGTCGTACAGGACTACCTTGACGCCGAGCTCGTCCGCTGAGATGAAAAGAATGGGTCAGCGTACGAACGCGCCCGCCTTGGCTGGCGCGTGGACAGGGACCATCACCGCGACAGATCATGGACCTCTGCGACGTGTGGTTCCTGGGACCGTCGAGGTCGTGCGGGCTGGAGTAGGGATTGGCTGGGGCTCCAGTGACAACCAGTCAGTAGTTTACGGGCGCGCAATAGGGTGGCGCTAAGAACTTGGTAGAGCCCGGTGCGTCTGCGAAAGGCGAACTGTCATGTCCAGCGAACTTCTGTCGCTCTCTACTGATGAGTTTATCGGTAACATTGGGGAGCTCGCGCGGTCGCACTTTGACTGTAAGGGGTATCCGCAGGAGAACTTGCGGGCGGATGACTGGGCGTTGCTGGTCAGGGCCGGGGTGTTGTTGCCGGCGTTGCCGCGGGAGTATGGGGGGCGGGACAGCCATCTGGAGATGTGCCGGGTGGTGGAGGCGTTGGCGGAGTGGAACCTGCCGTTGGGGATGTATACGAAGATTATCACCGCGGTGGCGTTGCGTCCTATCGCGTTGCGGGCGAGTGAGGAAACCAGGCGGGAGATGTTGCCGCTGTTCGCGGGGCGGGATCCGATGATCTGTGGGTTCGCGTCGACGGAGCCGGGGTGTGGGTCGGCGATGGCGAACATGGGGACGACGTTTGAGGAGGTTGACGGGGGGTATCGGATTCGGGGGCGGAAGCACTGGCAGGGGTTCAGCTCGACGGCGCACTGGTGGTTGTTGAGTGCGAAAAGTGACGCGGGTGGGCAGCGGCGGTATGGGTACTTCATTGTCAAGCGGAGTGAGGGGTTTCGGACGGTCCAACGGTATGAGCCGCTGGGGATGAAGCTGCTGGACTACGGGCTCAACGAGATCGACGCGTTTGTGCCGAGGCATCGGCGGATCGATGCGGAGGACCGGAATCTGAGCGCGATGGTGGACATGTTGATGCCTCCGCGCTCGATGATGGCAACGATAGCGAGCGGGTTCCTGAGGCGGATCAGCCGGGAGGCGCAGGCGTATGCCGACAACCGGGTGATCGGGTCGGAGATGCTGTCGGACATCGGGTTTGCCCGGTACCGGTTGAAGGCCATTGAGACATCGGCCACGATCTGTGAGGCGCTCAACGACTACGTGATGACCGCGTTGAACGTGAAGGTCGACATGACCGACGTGTTTCCCGTCGCGCAGGCGCTGAAGACGGTGGCCACGGAGCGGATGGTGAGCTCGGCGTATCACTACCAGCAGTTGGTGGGCGGTGAAGGCTATCGCGTCGACTCGCCGACGAACATCGCGGGGAAGGCGTTTCTGGATACGCGGGTGTTCACCATTTTCGACGGCACCAACGATCTGCTCAGCCAGCAGCTGACGCAGTTCTGCCTGAAGCGCCGCGGCGCCAGGTCGCTGAGCGGGTTCCTCGCAGCCAGGTGCCCCTACACCGGCCCGGGCATCGTGAAGCACGGCCTGGACATGCGGTTCCTTGACCAGGAGTTGAAGCAGGAGCATCTGGTCCTCGGCGGGCGCGCCATCGCCTATGCGTTCGCGATCACGCAGTTGACGCGGTGGGCGCAGCAGGTTGGTGGGGACGCCGTCGACCGGGCGCGGGAGGCGATCGAGTTCCTGAAATGCGACATCGACGGCATTGCCCGGGAGTTCGCGCTGCTCGCCACCGGGGTGCTCGACGACGACGAGGTTGTGCCGAACCGGCTCGCCGCGTAACCTCGGTCAGCCGTCCGGGCAGGAGGTGTTTCCGCCGGTGGCGAGGCAGGCGACGAGATGGTCGGGTTCCGCTTCGGCCAACTGGCGGCCGTCGGTGGGTCCCCCCTGGGTGTGGTAGGCGCAGCGACCGGGGGCCACGGCGAGCGCGGTGTCGATGTCGGACCAATTCCTGTGGAGCTGGGGGACGGACGTCAGCAGCTGGCGGGTGTACGGGTGGAGCGGGTTGGTGAAGACCCGCTCGGTCACGCCGGACTCCACGATCTGGCCGCGGCGGAGGATCACCGTCTGGTCGCTGATGTAGTTGCCCAGGGCGAGGTCGTGGGTGATGAAGAGGATGGCGAGGCCGCGGTCCTTGAGGTCGCCGAGGAGGTTGAGGACGTCGATCCGGGTCGAGGCGTCGAGCATGCTGATGATCTCGTCGGCGACCAGGACCTTGATGTCGAGGAGCAGGGCGCGGGCGATCAGCAGGCGCTGGAGTTGGCCACCGCTGAGTTGGTGGGGGTAGCGGTTCAGGACGGCGTCGGGGTGGAGGCGGACCGATATCAGGGCGTCCTCGACGCGGTGACGCCACTCGGCGTCGGGGACGCCGGGGAAGAAGTTGGTGCGGAGCATGCTGAAGACGCGGTCGGCCTTGAACACCGGGTTGTAGGAGCTGAACGGGTCCTGGAAGACGCCCTGCACGCAACGGCGGTATTCCTTGAGGCGACGGCCTTCCAGAGTCGAGATGTCGTCGCCGTCGAAGGTGATCGCTCCCCCGCTGACGGAGGTGAGCCGCAGGACCATGCGGCCGATGGTGGTCTTGCCGCTGCCGCTTTCGCCGATCAGCGAGACCATCTCGCCGGGCCGCAGCTCGATGCTGACGTCGCGCACGGCGGTCAGGTGCCGGCCGCCGAACGCGCCGGCCCGGTAGGTCTTGGAGACGCCGTCGAGACGCAGCATCGCCTCAACCCACCTTCCAGCAGGCGACGAAGTGGCCGGCTTCGGTCTCGACGAACGGGGGTTCCTCGACGCAGCGGTCGAACGCCAGCGGGCAGCGGTCCCGGAACCGGCAGCCGGCCGGCGGGTCGAGCAGCGTCGGCGGGCTGCCGGGGATCCCGCTGAGCCGCTTTCCCTGGTACCGCACGCCGACCTCGGGCAGGGCGGAGATCAGCTGCTGGGTGTAGGGGTGCCGGGGCGAGCTGACCAGCACCTCGGCCGGCGCCTTCTCGGCCAGCTTTCCGGCGTACATCACCATGATCGTGTCGGCGATCTGGTACACCAGCGACACGTCGTGGGTGATGACGATCATGCTGTCGACGAAGCCGTGGTCCCGGAAGCCGACCAGCGCCTCGGCGACCGCGCGCTGAGTCGACACGTCCAGCGCCGAGGTGATCTCGTCGGCGATCAGCAGCGACGGGTTCAGCAGCGTGGAGATCACCATGACCGCGCGCTGCTTCATGCCGCCGGAGAGCTCCATCGGATACCGGTCGAGCACGCCATCGTCCAGGCCGACGAGGGCGAGCCGGTGCTCCAGCTCCGGCCGGATCGTGGCGTACCGAATTCCCCGTGACTCCAGCAGCTCCCGGATCATCCGGCCGATCTTGCGGGTCGGGTTCAGCGCGCTCATCCCGTACTGCGGGATCAGCGACACGTCGCCGTACCGGAACTCGGTCATCCGCGCGTCTTCCCCGATCGGCAGTTCAACCCCGTTGAGCTCGACCGAGCCGCCGGCGTGGCGCATCCGGCCGTCCAGCCGGATCAGGCTCTTGCCCAGTGTGGTCTTGCCACACCCGGACTCGCCGGCCAGGCCCATGATCTCCCCGTCCGCCAAGGAGAACGTGACGTCGTCGAGCGCCTTCACGTCGCCGCGCAGGGTTCGGTAGTAGACCTTGAGGCCGGTGACCGTGAGGCTCATGTCTCCCTCAGCTTGGGGTTGAACACCTCGTCCAGGCCGACGTTCATGATGTACAGCGCGCCGACGATGGCGGTGATGCCGAGCCCGGGCGGCACGAACCACCACCACATGCCGAGGTTCAGCGCGCTCCACCGGACCGCGTTGTTCAGCATGAGGCCCAGGGAGATCCCGTCGGTCGGCCCGAGCCCGATGAAGTCCAGGGTGGCCGCGAACAGCACCGCGCCGCCGAACAGCAGGATGAACACCATGAACAGGTAGGAGGCCATGTTCGGGGCGATCTCCCGGAACACGATCCGCCGCACCGGGGCGCCGGACAGCCGTGCCAGATCGACGAAGTCCCGCGAGCGCAACGTCATCGTCTGCGCGCGGACCGCCCGGGCCACCCACGGCCAGGAGAACAGCCCGATGATCAGCGCCTGGATCTGGATGTTCCGCACCTCCAGGTACGCCGCGATGATCAGCAGCACGGCCAGCACCGGCAGCACCAGCACGATATTGGTGATCATGTTGAGGATCTCGTCGACGATCCCGCCGCGGTAGCCGGAGATGAACCCGACCAGCATCCCGATCACCGCGGCGAGCAGGCCGGCGAAGAACCCGACGAAGAACGTGGCGCGCAGGCCGTGCACGAACTGCCCGAACACGTCCTGGCCGAACGTCGTGGTACCGAAGGGATACGCACCGGACGGTGCCTGCGCCGGCGGGCCGACGTAGGCCAGCGGATCCGGCCCGGTGAACCACGGACCGACCAGGCCGGCGACCAGGAATACCACCACGACGACCAGCCCGCCGACCAGTTTCTTGTTGCGCAGCACTGTGTTCAATTCGCTCGCTCCGCTCGCGTGAGCGGGCCTTGACGCGGTGTCTTCCCTCCTGCGCTGCTCGCAGTGTTTGTTTCCGGCTCGATGGCGTAGCGCCAGTCAGGCACCGCCGGCCCGCTCGGGTAGGGCCGTTCCGATGGCGTTGGCTCGCTCACGCCATCTCTCCCGAAAGCCCGGTCCTGGTTCGCGGATCGACCAGGATGTAGACGATGTCGACGATGAAGTTGGCGATCAGCACCCCGATCACGATGAACAGGAAGGTGCCCTGCAGCAGGAAGAAGTCGCCGCTCTCGATCGCCTTGAGGATCAGGTAGCCCAGGCCCGGGTAGGAGAAGACGATCTCGGTGACCACGGCGCCGCCGACGATCACCCCGAGTTGCAACGCGAGCCCGGTGATCTGCGGCAGCATGGCGTTGCGGAACGCGTACCCGCGCACCAGCCGGCTGGGCGCGCCCAGCGCCAGCAGGTAGTTCGAGTAGTCCGCCTCCAGCTCGTAGATGATCAGGTTCCGCATCCCGATCGCCCAGCCGCCGAACGCCACCAGGAACAGCGACGCGAACGGCAGGAACCAGTGCGCGACAACGCTTCCGATGAACTCCCAGGACAGCGACGGGGCGAGCAGGAAGCTGTACCCGCCGGCCACCGGGAAGATGCCGGCGACGATGCCCAGGCTCCACGCCAGCAGGATGGCCAGCCACATGTAGGGCGTCGCGGTGAGCACGGGCCTGCCGCCGGAGGTGTCCGGCGGGCTGTACCAGGTCCTCGACGCGCTGGCCGAGGCCGGCTTCGACGGTTCCCAGCAGGCCCGCGAGGAGCGGCTCCGCGCACTGTCCGAAGTGGACACAGCGGCCCGGGTCAACCTCGGCGTCCTGATGGACAACGCCAAGATGCAGGTCTACGGCCGGGTCGGCGCGGACGGGCGGAACCCGTTCTGAGCCGGCATCGGCTACCCCGGCCAGCAGGCGTTCCCGCGCCCGGACGCCGAGGAGATCATCGTGCCGTACCCGCCGCGGGACGGCGAAGTGATCAACTGCGACGTGCTGGTGATCGGCTCCGGCGCGGGCGGCGGGACCATCGCCGGCGTGCTGGCCGCGGCCGGCCGCGCCGTCGTGGTGCTGGAAGCCGGCGGCGCGCACACCGAGCGGCACTTCCGTCAGGAGGAGTACTGGGCGCGCGAGAACCTCTACTACCGGGGCGGACCCGGGCCCACCGCGGACGGGAACGTGATCCTGTACGCGGGCGCCACGCTCGGCGGCGGCACCACGATCAACTGGCAGAACTGGGTGGCGCCGTCGGCGAACGTGCGCGCGGAGTGGGCCGAGCACGGCCTCACCGACCTCGCCACCACCGAGTTCGACCGGCACCTCGCGGCGGTCTCGGCTCGGGTCGGCGCGAACGGCGACTGCTCCGACCGCAACGGCCCGCACCAGCGCCTCGTCGAGGGCGCGGACAAGCTCGGCTGGTCCTGGCGCCCGGCCGTGCGCAACAGCGACCCCGCCCGCCACAACCCAGCGCTCGCCGGCTACGCGCACTTCGGCGACCTGACCGGCGCGAAGCAGGGCACGCTCAAGACCTACCTCGCCGACGCCTCCGCGGCCGGCGCGAAGATCCTGGTCCGCACGCACGCCGACCGGATCGAACGGTCGTCCGGCCGGGGTGGCACCGTGCACGCGTCCGGGCCGTTCGGGCAGATCACCGTCAACGCCAAGGACATCGTCGTGGCCGGCGGCGCGCTCGAGACGCCCGCGCTGCTGCTGCGCAGTGGTCTCGGCGGCCCGGCGGTCGGGCGGAACCTGCACCTGCACCCGGCCACGATGGTCTTCGGCGAGTACGCCGAGGAGCTCCGCGGCTGGTGGGGCCCGCCACAGGCGGCGATCGTCGACGAGTTCCGCGAGCGGGACGGCAACGGCTGGATCATCGAGAACTCGCACTTCTACCCCGGCACCTGGGCGCTGCAACTCGGCTGGAACTCCGGCCAGGCGCACAAGGAGCTGGTCAGCCGGATGTCGCGGATGGCGTTGTGGCTGTTCATCATCCGCGACCGGGGCAGCGGCTCGGTGGCCCTGGATCCGGCCGGTGAGCCGCTGCACTACTACCCCCTGTCCGACGAGCTGGACAAGCGCCACTTCCGGGACGGCCTGGCGAGCCTCATCCGGCTGCACGAGGCCGCCGGGGCGGAGCGGATCCACTACTCCATCATGGGAATCGAGCCGTGGGAGCGCGGCCAGGACATCGAGCGCTGGACCGACCGGCTGCGTGTGCTGCCGTTCGGCCTGGGTGGCCTGCCCGCCGGCTCCGCCCACCAGATGGGCACGGCCCGCATGGGCACCGACCCGGCCACCTCGGTCGCCACCCCGCGCGGCGAGCTGCACGACGCCCCGGGCGTCTGGATCGGCGACACCAGCGCCTTCCCGACCGCCTCCGGCGGCAACCCGATGTTCACCTGCATGGCGCTGGCCCACCGCACCGCCGAGAACCTGCTGGGCGACATGCCCTGAAGGCCGCCTTCGGGGCGTTGAGTGTCAGTGCCTGGGACTTGAGGCTTGATGTGGGCGTGGGTCTTGGTGCGCTGGTCGGCTGTTTGTGTGTCGGTGATCTGTGCTGATCGTCCGACCGGTCGTGCGGTCGGCGCGGTGCCGGGCTGGTGCCGAGTTGGACGGGATCAGGCCATGGTCGCTGTTGGGTGGGGGCTCTTTCGGAGGGGGTTGTGGGTTTTGATCGGGTGGTCGGGGTTGGTGGGGCCGGTGGGGTATCGGTCGGTGTCATGAAGGACGCCTTCGGGACGTTCCATGACAGGAAGGGTCCCTTCACGACACCAGGCTCTACCACTGGAGAATCTCTCGTCACAACAGCACCACCAGTCACATCGTAGTGGTGTCGAGCCGTCGCCGGCCGGCCAACGACCGGTAACTCCCCCCAGCAGCGCCACGCCGGTGCACGGCCGGCAACACCAGCCCGCCAGGACCCGGTGCCGTGCGGACGTGATCAGGCCAGCGCCCAGTGGCTCTCAAGTTCCTGCCATTGACGTTGAATGCCCTGAAGGCGGCCTTCAGGGCATTGCGGGCAGGCGGCGGGTGGGGCCGGAGAGGCGGCACTGCCGGGTGATGCCGCGGGCGGCGGCCATCACCAACGGGGCGAGGGCGGTGGGTTGGGCGTTGTCGGCGCGGACGACGAGGGAGACCGCGGCGGTGACGGCGCCGGTGGCGTCGAGGATGGGGGCAGCCACGGACAGGGCGTCGGTGGTGACCTGGCCGTCGCTGACGGCGTAACCGTTGCGGCGGACGCAGGCGAGAACTTCGCGCAGCCGCACGGGATCGGTGATGGTTTTGGGGCTGAAACCGGGCAGTGGGGCGGCGAGCAGCTCGTCCTGGATGGCCACCGGCGCGTGGGCGAGCAGGACCAGGCCGACGCCGGTGGCGTGCAGTGCGAACCGGCCGCCGACCCGGGTCAGCACGGGCACCGCGCTCCGGCCGGCGATCCGCTCCACGAACACCACCTCGACACCTTCGCGGACGGCGAGCTGGACGTTCTCGTGGCTCACCTCGTAGAGGTCCTCGAGGAACGGCATCGCGGCCTCGCGCAGACCGAGGCCGCGCGGGGCGAGGGAGGCGACCTCCCACAGCCGGAGTCCGATGTGGAACCTGCCGTCCGTGCCGCGTTCCAGCGCGCCCCAGTCGACCAGCTCACGTGCCCGCCGGTGCGCGGTCGGCAGCGACACCGCGGCACGCCGGGCCAGCTCGCTGAGGGTCAGCTCGGGGGCCTCCGGCGTGAACGCGTCGAGCAGCGCGAGCACCTTGCTGGTCACCGAGTGGCCGCCCATCGCCGCGCCTCCTCACAGGTCCAGGACCAGGCGCTCCCCCACCGCCCGGGACACGCAGATCATCATGGCGTCCCCAGTGTCCCGCTCGGCCGGGGTGAGCAGCGAGTCGCGATGGTCGGGCGTCCCGGCCAGCACCCCCGTCTCACAGGTGCCGCAGGTGCCCTCCCGGCAGGAGGACAGCGGGGCGGCGCCGGCCTCCTCGAGCACCTCGAGGATCGACTTGTCTTGGGGCACAACGAAAGTCTGGCCGGAGCGGGCCAGCTCGACGGTGAACGCGGTGCGCTGCCCGGCGTCGGGGAGGCTGGTGAACCGCTCCACGTGCAGGATCTCCGGCGGGCAGCACCGTTCGACGGCGGCCAGCAGCGGCTCCGGTCCGCAGCAGTAGACCGCGGTCCCCGGCTCCAGCCGGGCCAGCAGGGTGTCCAGCGGCAGCAGCCCGGTCTCGTCCTGCGGCAGGATGCTGACCCGACTGCTGCGCCGCAGCGTTTGCACGAACGCCATCGAGGCCCGTGTGCGACCGCCGTACACCAGCCGCCAGTCCGAACCGGCCGCGGCGAGCATCGGCAGAATCGGCGTGATGCCGATGCCGCCGGCGATGAACAGGTACCGGCTGGCGGCTACCAGACGGAAGTTGTTGCGTGGCCCACGGATCCATACCCGGTCGCCGGCGCGCAACCGGTCGTGCACGTGCCGGGAGCCGCCGCGGCCGTTCGGCTCGAGCAGCACGGCCAACTCATAGACCGAGCGGTCAGCAGGGTCGCCGCACAGCGAGTACTGCCGCACCAGATCGTCGCGCAGCACCAGATCCACGTGCGCCCCCGGCTCCCACGCCGGCAGGTCCGCGCCGCGAGGGTGGCGCAGCGTCAGCCCGGCCACCCCGGCGGCGCGGACCTCCTTGCGCGCCACCAGAACCTCGAGCTCGTCAGCCATGGCCTTCGGGATGCCCGAGCAGCCAGGCCCACAGTCTCACCGGGTCCTCCGACTCGCGCACCGCCCCGCAGTGGCACTCCCCGACGAGCACGTCCGTGCCCGGCTTCCAGCGAATGCGGTAGACGCTCCTCATGGCTGCGCCAGCACCGGCTTGCCGGCCATCAGCTGGCTGAGCATCCGGCGCGCGGCCAGCCCGCCGGTGTCGATGTTGATCGACAGCTCCTGGTAGCAGTCGGGCTCGGCGGCGATCACCCGCTCCAGGATGTTCAGCGCGTCGACGTCCTGCAGGACCACGGCGCGGTTGCTGTCCCGGACGAAGTCCGAGACCTCCGCGTCGTCGAGGGCGAAATCCCTTGCCACGGCCCAGAAATCGTGAGTGCTGTGCTCGGTCTCCGGGGTGATGGCGTAGACCACCTCGACGTGGAAGCCGTCCGGGTCGGTACCGTCCTCCTTGGGCAGCCGGCCGGCCGGGGAGATCCGGCTGTGCAGCAGGTACAGGCAGGGCGGGTGGTACTCGATGTCCTGCCAGCGGGTGATCCGGCCGTCGATGCCGGTGGAGGTGGCGTAGAACGGCGGGCACGCGGCGTCGGCCATCCGCCGGCTGACGTGGACGATCCCGTTGTCCTCGTCCACCTCGGTGATGATCGGGGTGCTGGCCACCTCGGGCGTGCCGATGGAGCCGCCGTGCAGGTAGGTCTCGTGCGAGAGGTCCATCAGGTTGTCGACCAGCAGCGCGTAGCGCGCGGCGAGCGGCTCCATCCCGGACACCGTGGTGTAGCGCGGATCGGCCAGCCATGGCGCCCGCGGCAGCAGCGACTCGTCGGCCCGGTCGGGCTCGCCGATCCAGATCCAGACGAAGGAGTCCCGCTCCACCACCGGGTAGGACGCAACCCTTGCGGTGCGCGGAATCCGGGTCTGCCCGGGGACGGACACGCAGGTTCCGCCGGGATCGTAGGTGAAACCGTGGTAGCCGCAGACGATCGTGTCGCCGTCCAGCCGGCTCTCGGAGAGCGGGAACCGGCGGTGCACGCACCGGTCGGCCAGCGCGACCGCCTCGCCGGCCTCGGTGCGGTAGAGAACCAGCGGCTCGCCGAGGACCGTCCGCGCGAGCAGTTCCCGCCCGACCTCGTACCCGTACGCGGCGACGTACCACTGGTCCCGCACGAACGTCGTCATCATGCCGTCGACGATCGGCGGCCCCGGTGTCCGCGCCAAGACCGGTTTTCACCTGGTGAAAAGATCCTTGAGCATCGAACGGCTGTCGAAATGGCACTCGGTGGTTGACTGTTCGATCCAGCGCGGCAACGATCATTGTTGCTCTGTTGCGTTCGATGTTGGGGAGAGCGCCATGGCTCGGAGACCGGCTGGTGTGCTGTTGGCGGCGGTTCTGATGGCGGCGATGGGTGCGGGGGTGAGCGTGGCGGCGCCGGACGACCGGGGCGCACGGGGCGCCGAGCGGAGCGCCGGCTTCGACCGGGCGTGGAAGTTCGCGCTGGTCAACGCGGCCGGGATCACCGACCCGACCGGGGCGTACGCGCGCGCCCAGGAGCCCGGCTTCGACGACTCGGCGTGGCGGACGCTCGACCTGCCGCACGACTGGAGCATCGAGCTCGACCCCACGGAGACCGGCGGCACCAACAGCGGCACCGGGTTCCTGCAGGGCGGCCTCGGCTGGTACCGCAAGACGTTCACCCTGCCGCGGAGCCTTGCCGGCAAGCGGATCTCGCTCGAGTTCGACGGGATCTACATGGACTCCACCGTCTACCTCAACGGCCAGCAGGTGGCGAGCCACGCCTACGGCTACACGGGGTTCGCGGCCGACCTGACGGCGCTGGCGCACACCGACGGGCGGACGCCGAACGTGGTCGCGGTCAAGGTGCAGAACCAGTTGCCGAGCAGCCGGTGGTACTCGGGCAGCGGCATCTACCGCAACGTCCACCTGGTCGTGACCGAGCCGGTGCACGTGGCGCGGCACGGCGTGTTCGTGACCACGCCGGACGTCGCGAGCACGATCGGGTCCGGCTTCGCGACCGTGCGCGCCCAGACCACCGCGCGCAACGACGGCGGCGGCAGCACCGCGCAGGCCACCGTCGTGTCCACTGTGGAGGATGCACGCGGCAAACGGATGGCATCGGGGCGCACGGAACTCAGCCTGGGCGCGGATCCCGGCACCGCCACGGTCGACCTCCGGGTGGACCACCCGACGCTGTGGTCGATCACCAACCCGTACCTGTACACGCTGCGCACCCAGGTGATCGTGGCCGGCCGCACGGTCGACACGACCACCACCCGGTTCGGCATCCGCTGGGCGGTGTTCGACCCGAACGGCGGCTTCGCCCTCAACGGCGTGCCGACCAAGCTGTACGGCGTCGACCTGCACCACGATCTCGGCGCGCTCGGCGCGGCGGTCAACAAGGACGCGATCGTCCGGCAGATGCAGATCATGAAGAGCATGGGCGTGAACTCGTTCCGCACCTCGCACAACCCGCCGTCGCCGGAGATGATCGAGGTCTGCGAGGAGCTCGGCATCGTGATGATGGTGGAGGCGTTCGACACCTGGCGCACCCCGAAGGTCCCGTTCGACTACGGCCGGTTCTTCGACGCCAACAGCGACGCCGACGTGGCCGAGATGGTGCACGCGGCGAAGAACTCCCCCGCGGTCGTGCTCTGGTCCATCGGCAACGAGATCCCGGACTCCACCAACGCCACGGTCGGCGTGCCGATCGCGCGGCGGCTGATCGCCGACGTGAAGGCGATCGACACCACCCGGCCGATCGTCATGGGCTCGGACAAGTACCGGTCGGTGCCGGCGCCCGGTTCGGCGCAGGACCAGATCCTGCAGCTGCTGGACGGCATGGGCCTGAACTACAACACCGCCGGCTCGGTGGACGGGCTGCATGCCCGCTACCCCACCAAGTTCTTCTTCGAGTCGGAGTCCTCGTCGGAGACCTCGACCCGCGGCGTGTACCAGGATCCGCACCTGCTCAACACCGGGGAGAACTACACCCCCGGCAAGCGCGGCACCTCGTCCTACGACAACAACCTGGCGTCCTGGACGATGAGCGCCGAGTACGGCCTGAAGAAGGACCGGGACCGCGGGTACTTCGCCGGGCAGTTCCTCTGGTCCGGCATCGACTACATCGGCGAACCCACGCCGTACAACGTGTTCCCGGTGAAGGCGTCGTTCTTCGGCGCGGTGGACACCGCCGGTTTCGCCAAGGACGCCTATTTCGCGTTCCAGAGCCAGTGGACGACCGAGCCGATGGTGCACCTGGTGCCGATGAACTGGACCGACCATCAGCCGGGCGAACCGGTCTCGGTCTGGGCCTACTCCACTGTGGACACCGTCGAGCTGTTCCTGAACGGCCGCTCGCTCGGCGTGCGCACATTCGACCACAAGACGACCAGCTACGGCCGGCCGTACCTGGAGACCACCGAGGCCACCTTCGACGACAAGACCGTCACCTCCGGCCCGTTCCCGGGCAGCTACACCAGCCCGAACGGCAGCGCCGGCAAGCTGCACCTGACCTGGGACGTGCCGTACGAGCCCGGCGCCCTGGTCGCGGTCGCCCGGCGCGGTGGTGCGGAGGTGGCGCGCGACGAGGTACGCACCGCCGGCGTGCCGCGCACCCTGCGGCTCACCCCGGACAAGCGGACGATCGCCGCGGACGGCACGTCGCTGTCGTTTGTCACCGTCGACGTGGTGGACGCGGCGGGCACCCTGGTTCCCAGCGCGGACAACCAGATCACCTTCAGTGTCCATAATGGACGACTGGTCGGCCTGGACAACGGCCGGCAGGAGAGCGCGGAGAACTACAAGTCCAGCACCAGATCCGCGTTCAACGGCAAGGCCCTGGCCATCGTGCAGTCCGGCGACCGGCCCGGCCCGATCACGATCACCGCGACCGCCCCGGGCCTCCGCCCGGCCCGCGCCACCGTGTTCGCCGGAAACGGCCGGCACGCCAACGCCGATGAACCGGCCACAGTGGACACCGTGACCGCGGACGTGGCCGCTCTGCAGGTGCCCAGCGCCGACGCCAGCTTCTCCGGCGCACCGACCACCCTGCCCGCGGCCATGCTCGACGGCAACAGCCAGAGTGGCGGCTGGTCGAACTTCTACAACAAGTCGGCCACCGCACTGCTCCCCGCGGTCAGCGCCGCCCACGAACGGGAATGGGTCTCGGTCTCCTGGCCCACCGCCCAATCCCTCGGCACGGCAGCACTCCTCTTCACCATCGACACGGCCCGCGCGCTGCCCGCGGCCATCGACGTCAAGTACTGGAACGGCCAGGCCTTCGTCCCGGTCACCAACCCGAACATCAGTTGGGCCACCGCGTCGAACCAACCCACCACGATCACCTTCGACCCGGTCAGCACCACCCGCCTGCGGTTCGACCTCACCAGCCGCGCCCCGAACACCCGAAATGGCTTCCTCCAGATCACCGAACTGCAAACCGGATAACCAGCCGTGGAATCCGGCATATGCCCTCCCCGAGCCGCGTGCCGGGCGGGCTGCCGCTGCTCGGCCACACAGTGCGGATGCTGCGGTCGCCGCTGGAGTTCTTCCTGTCGCTGCGGAGCTACGGTGAGGTCGTCCGCATGTGCGATGAAGGGGGCCTTTCTCACGCCCAGCGCGAGGAAGGCCCCCTTCATCGCCGTGCTGCTCCAGTCCTGGCGGCTGCACCCCGCCCCGGGCGCCGACGTTCGCCGGGTGGTGGGCACCGGGTTGAAGCCCAGCCCGGCGCCGGTCCTCGTGCGCCGGCGGCATGGGCCATCATGAAACGGTGGAGTCCACCCGAGTCGACCGCTGGCTGTGGGCGGTCCGGTTGACCAAGACCCGGCCGGATGCCGCGGCGGCGTGCCGGGCCGGGCACGTTCGGGTCAACGACCGGCCGGCCAAGCCCGCGACCGCCGTCGCGCCCGGAGACGAGGTGCGCGCCCGGGTGGGCGACCAGGTCCGCGTCGTCGAGGTGGTCCGGGTGATCCAGAAACGGGTCGGCGCGACCGACGCCGCCACCTGCTTCATCGACCGGACCCCGGCGCCGCCGCCGGAGGCCGGGCTGCCCGTCGCCCGCCGCGACCGGGGCACCGGCCGCCCGACCAAGCGGGACCGCCGCATCCTCGACCGTTTCCGAGGTGGCCGTTTCTGACGTCAGGTGGCGTGGCGGCAGCGCCGCCCGGCGCGCCGGATCTTCTCCAGCCCACGCGGGAACCCGGCGTTCAGGTAGCCGGCGAGCGTGCCTCTGAGGCGCAGGCTCGCGGCACGCGCGGCACCGGGATGCGAGTCCGCCATCGCGACACCGGCGCCCACCGATCCGAGGAGGCACACGTCGTTGTCGCCGTCGCCGAACGCGACGACCCGGCCGAGCGTCGGCTCGGCGTAGCGCTCCGCCATCAGCCGGGCCAGGCCCGCCGTCTTGCACGAGCCGTGCGGAACCACGTTGCAGCGCCCGGCCTTGCGGGGGCCGATGGAACACCCGTCGATCCCGGTGAGCGCGTCCACCACGTCGCGGCGGTCGCCGAAGACCGTGACCTTCAGTGCCGGCGAGTGCGGCAGCCGCCCGGAAACGGCGATCGACGACCGGGGGCACCGGTACAGGCGCGCATACCGGGCGGCCGCCGACTCCGAGGTCGCGACGATGCCGCGTCCGGTGTCGACGACGATGTCCGGGAAGCCCCACGCGAGCAGCGCCGGCACCACGGTGTCCGGGACGGTGCGCATCGACTCGATCGCGTCGGTCCGCCAGTTCCACTGGATGTCGCCGTCGCGGAGCAGCATGAGCGGCTCGAACAGGTCGAGCACCTCGGTGCGGAGTCCCAACTGCTGCAGGCGGTACGGAGACCGCCCCGTGGCGACGAGCAGCGACAGCCCGTGCTCACGCAGCCGGCGCAGGCCGTCCAAGGTCACCGGGTCAACGGTGCCGTCCTCGCCGAGCAGAGTGCCGTCCAGGTCGAAAGCCGCGTATCCGAAAGTCACCCCAGCACCCCACGGTTCGTACGGACGAACTCATAGCCGTGATCATCGCCAGGGTAGCGGCGCGGGTGCCCGCCGGGCACCTCCACACATGCCGGCACAGTTCACCCGCGACCCCTTCGTGATCGGCCAACCCGGCCAGCGTGCCGTCGCGCGCGTCACCGCGCCGTTGCGAGAATGTTCCCGTGTCGCACTCCGCCGCCGTGGACCGGGAACAGATGCGGTCGCACTCGAACGGGCAGGACTGGCTGGTTTCCTGGCATCCCGGAGCCGACGAGCCCGCCGGCACCCCACACGGGGCGGCCGGTGTGTGCGTCTCCGGGGCCGGGCAGCTCGTGCTGATCAGCGAGGATGGCCGGCACTGGGGATTTCCCGGTGGGCGCCCGGAAAGCGGTGAGTCCGCCGAGGACACCCTGCGCCGGGAGGTCCGGGAGGAGGCCTGTGCCACCGTGATCAGCGCCCGGCTGCTCGGGTTCGCCCGCGGCGAGTGCGTTGCCGGGCGGCAGCGCGGCGTCGTTCTCGTGCGGTCGTTCTGGCGCGCCGAGGTCGAGGTGCGGGACTGGGAGCCGAGGTTCGAGATCCGGCACCGGCGCATCGTCCCGGCAGCCGAGGCGAAGCAGCACATCAGCGAGCTGGACGAGACCGCGACCCGGATCACCTACCGCGCACTGGCCGAGGCGGGCCTGGGCTGAGACCTGCCCGGGAGGGCAACGCGGATCGCCCGTCAGGGCACAGTCCTAGCTCGGCCGGTATCAACAAGGCGAATCGGACCTCCGAACGACACGTCTGTCCGGTGTGGACGACGTACCGGATTACCGAGCGTTAAGGAATGATCATGGCTGAGTACGAGGTTTACCATGCGCGCGCCGATGCGGCACGGGCGCTGGCGATCGCGGCGACCACGTCGCCGTTCGTCATCACGGTGCGGTTCGTCGGCGGGCTCACCCAGACCCAGCAGGACGCGTTCGCCCGCGCGGCCGACCGGTGGGCCCGGGTCATCGTCGGCGACCTGCCCGACGTGGAGGTTGACGGCGAGGTCATCGACGACGTGCTGATCCTCGCCGAAGGCGCGCCCATCGACGGCGTGGGCAACGTGCTCGGCCAGGCCGGGCCGACCCACGTCCGGATCGGCGGGGCGCCGTGCAAGGGAATCATGCAGTTCGACACCGCCGACCTCGAGCAGATGGAGCAGGAGGGCATCCTCGTCGACGTGATCACCCACGAGATGGGGCACGTCCTCGGCTACGGCACCCTCTGGGAAGGCCTGGTGCAGGACCTCGACACCGACGATCCGCGCTACACCGGGCGGGTCGCCATGGTCGAGTACGGCCACCTCCGCGGCGGCGACCCGGAGACCGTGCCGGTGGAGAACCGCGGCGGCGAAGGCTCCCGCGGCAGCCACTGGCGCGAGTCGGTGTTCGGCAACGAGTTGATGTCCAGCGCCATCGGCGGGGTCGACAACCCGATCAGCCGGCTCACCGTCGCGAGCCTCATCGACCTCGGCTACCAGGTCGACCTCGACGCCGCCGAGCCCTACGCCCTGCCCGTCGCCGTCCGCGGCGCCGCGCTGGAGTCCGTGGTCCGGCAACCCGGCGCCCGCTTCCTCCGCCCCGAGGTCCAGCCCGTCGCCCCGGCCGAACCCGTCGCCTGAGGCGAGTCGCGGACCAGGGGTTGTGCCGACGACAACGCCGCCACAACACGACCCATCGAGGGTGAGCCGGCAATCGCCATCGAGAAAGGATTGCCATGCTCATCAAACTGATCGCGGTATGCGGCACGGCCGCCCTGACGGTCACCCTGGCTGCGAGCCCGGCGAGCGGCGCGGACGACAAGGCCGCCCCGGAGGGGCACATCACGATCACCGACCCGGTACCCGGTGGTTTCGGCTCTTGGGACGAGTTGTTCACGCTGCAGAACAAGCTCAACACCGCGGCCGGCCTGATCACCTCGGCCAGGGCCACCGGCCCGGACGACGGCTACGCCGGGATCACCGCCGCCCCGCAGAACCGCCGGCTCGACGTGTTCTGGCACGGCCCGGTACCGCCCAAGGTCGCCCAGGCGATCACCGACGCCCGACGCGACGTGCCAGTCACGCTCGCGCCGGCGCGCTACTCCGAACGCGAGCTGCTCGACGAGGCGGCACGGATCGTCCCCGGACGCGGCGTCAGCGACGTGTCCCCGGTCGTCGACGGTACCGGCCTGACGGTGTCGGTCACCGGCTCGGCGAGTGACGGCCGGCAGATCCCCGAGATCCGGGCCGCCAAGGTGCCGGTCACCATCGAGCCGTTCACCACGATCGAGCCGCAGTTCAACCGGCAGGCCGACACCCCGCCTTACTACGGCGGCGCGCGGTACTCGGTGGGGTGCAGCACCGGTTTCGCCGTGCAGCAGCAGGGCGAGTCCCGAATGCTCAGCGCCGGCCACTGCGCCAACGAGGGTCAGACCGTCGCGGATGGCAACGGTCAGACCATGGGCAAGATCACGCTCAAGAACCCGATTCGGGACACCCTGTTCATCAGGGCCACATCGGCCGCCCGGGTCTACGTCAACGGCGTTTTCTCCGGCGACTCGATTCCGGTGCGCGGAGTGTCGGCAAACTACGTGGGCAACGTCGTCTGCACCTCGGGTGCGGCGACCGGCACGCATTGCCCGATCGTGGTCCTGGCCACCAAGGTATCTACCAAGACCGAGAGCGGTATTTTCGAGCCGATGGTGAAAGCCAAGCACCTGTTCGGCGGCGTCGCCTCCGGCAAGGGCGACAGCGGCGGCCCGGTCTTCGACTTCTGGGACAAGGACGGCCACCAGTCCGCCACCGCCAAGGGCACGATCTCGGCCGGCGCCGACAGCGTGGGGCCCTGCGAACTCTCGTCCAAATGCGGCAAGACCGTCTACTACGCCGACATCGTCGACACGATGCTCTGGTACTGGATGATCGGCATCCCCACCTTCGTCATCACCGCATGACGCCGGTTCAGGGGCGCAGGTCGGCCCGGGCCGCGGCGGTGATGACGTCCTGACGTTGCTGCTGGGTGAACAGCCCGCTGTCCACCCAGGTCGCGGCCGTGCGCTGGACGGTCTGCAGGAACTGGCCCCGGGTGGGGAACGGCGCGTGCGCCCACACCAGGTCGAGGAACGTCATCCCGTCCGCCCGCGGGATGTTCGGCACGCCGCTGTCGACCTGCCCGAACACGACCTGTGGTTCGTGCCGGGTGAAATACCCGTGATAGGCCGCCGTGTCCCCGATGTGGAACGGCACGACGGAATAGCCGTGCGTGGTGAAGGTCATCGGCTCGGACCCGGGGGTGATGGACCGGGAAAGGTCGCCGCGCAGCGAGAAATCGCGGTAGAACGAGAACTCCCGGTACGTCGTCTCCGCGCTGCGGGTGACCAGCGGAACGGGGCCGTAGGCGATGCTCTGCTTGGCCGGATCGTCGAGGGCCCGCTCGACCCGGAGGGTGAACGGCATGCTGATCTCGATGCGGTCGCCGGAGCGCCAGTCCCGGCTGAGCGTGACGTAGTCGCCGGTGCTGGCGTCGACCTTCTGCACGATCCCGTTGAGCCGTACCGTGAATCCGTTCTCGACCCAGTACGGCACCCGCAGCTTGACGTCCAGCCGGCCGTTGCCGCCGACGGTGATCACGGTGGTGCCGGCGGAATCGGTCGGGTAGCTCGTCTCCTGCGCGATCGTGAAGCCCTTCTCCGGCCAGTCCAATGTGGACGCCAGGTACAGGTTGACGTACAGCGTCGAACCGTCCGCGGATCGGAAGTAGATCGAGTCCTGGAACTTGACGTGGCTCTCCAGGCCGGTGCCGCCGCAGCAGGTGCCCAGGTTGCCGTAGCTCCTGGTGGCGCCCGGGTTCATCGGGACGAAGTAGGTCAGCAGCGGTTGGTGGTACTGCTGGTGTTCCGCCGCGAGGCGAGGATCTGGCCGTACAGCGCCCGCTCGTAATACTGCATGTACTTCGGATCCGGATCGTGGAAGAACAGGTTCCGGCTCAGCTTCAGCATGTTGTAGCAGGGGCAGGTCTCGGCGTTGGCCTGCTGGATGGTCCGGGCGATCACGTCCCGCGCCCCGAAGATCTCCCCGGAGCCGGCCATGCCGCCGTCGGTGTAGGTCCGGTGCGGAACGACCATGTTCCAGAAGTTCGCGGCCGCGGTGTGGAAGTCCCGCTCGCCGGTCTCCTCGAAGATGCGCAGGTAGCCGAGGAACTGCGGGATGTGCTGGTTGGCGTGCAGGCCGTCGAGGATGTCCTCGTTGCGCACGGCAGCGTCGAACAGGTAGGTGTTGATGAAGGCCTTGGCGGTGACCAGGTGATCCGGGTCGCCGGTCAGCGCGTGCAGGTCGGCCAGCGCCGCGGCCATCGCGTTGTACTCGCCGGCGATGTAGATCCGCCACATCCGGTCCAGCTGCTCGCGCGGCAGGTGCGCCAGCCGGCTGTGCGCCCACTCGGCCATGCCGGTGACGATCCGCAGGGCCTGCTCGTTCCCGGCGAACCGGTGCGCGTCCAGCAGGCCCCTCATGATCATGTGGTTGGTGTACCAGGGCGCCCAGATCGTGGGGTACGTGGCGAACTGCTCGAGCAGGATGAACTGGGTCTCCGGATACGCGGCCAGATATCCGCGGTGGCTCGGGCCCGGCGCGCCGGCCTGCTCGGCGACCAGTGTGCCGTCCCGCCCGTGGCCCGACGTGTCGCCGGCCTTGTCCCCACCGCTCTCGTCGAACGGGTACGACGCCACGTTTCCGGCGCCCGGCTGCCCGCCGGCCAGGGCCCGCACCTCGGCCGCCGGCAGTGCCCGGTCGTAGATCTGGAAGTCGTCGACCGCCGCGTTCAGCAGCGGGTCGCCGAACTGGGACCGGCCGATCCAGTTCCGGTCGGTGGCGCCGAGACCCGACGGCGTCACGGTCATGCCACCGTTGGTGCCGACCGGCTCGCCATCGACGTAGAGCGTGCCGGTGCTCCCGGCCAGCGTGACCGCCACATGGGTCCACCGGTTGGTCGGCAGCGCCGCCGTGCCGTTGATCCGCTGCTCGCCGCCCGCGCCGTTGACGGTGATCGCGAACCGCGGCGCGGAGCCCGCGCTCGCCGCCAGGAACATGTAGCGGGTGGTGCCGGTGCCGAAGTCGAAGATCCTGGACCAGGTGGTCACCGCCGCCGGGTTCACCCACACCGCGACGGTGAAGTCGGCCAGCCCGCTCACGATCCCCGCCGGCAGGGACACGTACTGCCCATTGCCGTTCAGCCGCACCGCGTTGCCCAGCCGGCCCGGCGCGCGCCCGACCGGCGGGGTGGGCGGCGCCGGCTGGCCGACCTGCTCGTTCAGCGCGTCCTGGCACTCGCCGAGCGCACCGACCAGGTAGTCGACCTTGTCCTTGACGGCGGCATCCCCGGAACCCGCGTACGCCAAGGCGAGCGCGCTCAGGAAATGACCGGCGTAATGTCCGCGGAGGTTCCCGGTGGCGGTCTCCCAGCCGCCCGGCGGCTGCGCACCCCTGGTGTCCAGGCCGGCGTTGGCGCGGAACACCGCCAGCATCCGGTCGGCCGGATAGCCGCGCAGGAACTCCTGGATCCGGTCCCGGTTGGCGGTGAACAGGCTGGACCGCAACGTCACCTGCTCGTTGGCGAACGGCCTGACCACCCAGCTCGCCGGGTCCGCCGGCGGGGACGCGACGGCCCGCGCCGTACCGGCCGCACCCAACGCCGACGGCACGCCGGCCGCCAGTGCACCCACTCGAAGCGCGGTCCGCCGGGACACCTGGCTCATGACGGCTCCTCACGTTCGAAATATCGAACAGTGTTCGGATCACCGCCTTCGAACGTAGAACTCCCTCAGACGCCTGTCAACGCACAACCAGGCCGTCCCGTTGAGAACTCACTGAATGTGCCGCTCATCCCCGAGCGGCACCGGTGTGCTGGTATGGCAACACGGTGAATGCCGACGCGGGGTTCACCACCTTGTCACCGATTGCACGTGAGGAATGCGCTAAGTGCCGTCGCGATGCTCGCTCCCTCTCTTTCTGCGCAAGCCGACCGTCGCTCCGGCCGTTATCGCCGAGACGATTGCGCCGACCATAATGGCAGCGGTGGAGCCTCCGGAGATCACGGCAACCGCCGTCAGTCCGCCCACGATCAGGAGGAGCAGCCCAGCTGCGCGTCGCCATACGCGCGGCTGACCGTGCAAGATGGAGAAGGCGAGACGCCATCCCGGCGGGTCGTCCGGCCTGGCCAACAGGGCGCTTTCGGCCTGGTTACGGCCGAAATCCCCGCTGCCGCCGGTCAGCCTCCGCGCCCAACTGGACAGCAGGACGGCTGGCGCACTCCTGAGGTAGCTCTTGATGTACCGTTGCCGGTCGGACGGATCTGCCTCGCCCAGTGTGGAGTTGAGGTCGCCCCACCATTCCAACCCATCACGGTCGGGCAACAGCCGGCGAACGGCCAGCGCCAGCAGCCCGAAAACACCCCGGGTGTTCTGATTGATCGCAAGTGTGGGAACGGAGGCCGCGACCAAAGCCCGGCCGAAGACGTAGTCGGCGACCTCAGCTTCGGCCCGGATCCGGACCAGCTTGCGCATCAGGAAACTGTGCTGGCGCCTCCTGATAGGTGTCGGCATGTCAAGGGCGTTCTCGGCGAGCAGGCGGTTGACCTCCTCCACCCGAACCTCTGCGGTGGCCATCGCCATCGCCGCGATCAGAATGGACCGGGCGGCCCGCGCGGTCGCCCACTCATCAGTCGGTTCCCTTCCCTGCTTGACCCGTAGCCCGCACTCGGCCGCCAGCACCAGGATCTCTGCTGCCCGCCGGACATTTCGACGAGATTCCTCGATCGCAGCGGCCAGGAACTGATCGGCGTCGACCGACGATGCCTGCCGGGCGCTTTCCAGGGCGATTGTGGCGGCGATTGAAGACTTCCTGACCACCGCCCGCGCGGCCGCATACTCCTTGTCGAGCAGCGTCACCTGGTGTAGGAGGTTCCTGATCTGAACATCGGTGTACTTGGCGAAATCCCGCTTTTCATCGGTGCTCTTGAGATGATCTTCTACAATTTTTGAGATGCGCGCCTGTTCGGCGCGGATCATGGGACCAGCCTTGCCAAATTCCGTCGTTTTTTGAAGGTGTTCGGCCGCCAACTCAACCGCCTTCGTCGCCTTGCGCACCGTCGCGGCACCATTGCTATAGCTGCCAGTAACGGCGTTTCGAATCTTGATCGTCTCAGCAAGCATCTGCGCCTGTTCCAGCCCTATCACAGCAATGCTCGGGTCGAGCATCTCGGTGTCGGACAAGCGCGCGGCCCTGCTGACGTCCATGTAGATATGTCCACCGCCCGATCTCCCGCGGACGAACATCATTCGCTGATCTGCGATAGCCAGCGCGCGAGCAGCGTCTCTGATCGCCCGGCGACTGTTTCGGCTCATTCCTGCACCTCGGGGTTTTCTGTCGCGCGCGTAGGAAAGTGCCTGGCCAGGAACCCTGTGAATGTGCTCCGATCTCCGCCAACTGAATCGACCGCGTGAGACGCCTGAGCGCGGCCTTCGGTCGTTAAATGGTAGTAATGCCGGGGCGGCCGACCTCGCTGCTGAGCCTCTTCGGAAGATTCCCAGCGATCGTGAATCCAGCCGGCCGCTCGAAGCCGCACGAGGATGGGATAAATCGTCCCAGGAGGAAGTCCGCTCGCCTTGACGATCTCAAGCCCGTACAACTCCTCATCGGGACCCTGGTCGAGAAGTGCCCCGATCACCGCCTGGGTCTGCAAGGTCATGCGGAGGCGTTGCATGGTTGAAGTCTATAGGATCGAACTCTACATAGCTACCTGAGAAGGGCTGACCCGCGGTCGGCTCTGATCTTGTGCCCAGGAACGCGCCTCTCGGTGAGCCGGGGCTTGCCCCGGGCGGAGTGTGGGGTTGCACCCCCCACGAGACACCCGAAACGACCTGGCTCGCGCTCTCCGCTATGCGGCGCCGAAGGCAGGGAACTTGGCGGCGTTGGATGCACTGGGAGGGGACCGTGGATGGTGAGTGACCGCATCGGCTACGTGGTGATTGAGCGGAACCAGGCCAGTCACTGCCCCGCGTGGCATGGCGGGAATCGTCGCCACCCAGATGGTGACGCTGGACCAGGTGATGCTGCCGTACCTGCGCACCGAGGACGGGCGGAGCCTGTACGAGCGGCACCGGGAGCAGCAGCTTGCGCCCGGTCCTGGTAGATCCACAACCCGTCTACCAGTATGTTTGCTCCCCCGGCTGGACTCGAACCAGCAACCCTTCGGTTAACAGCCGAATGCTCTGCCAATTGAGCTACGGAGGAAGGGGGCGTTGCTCCGCGGGCCACGCGGCCCGACTCCGCAAGCCTAGCGTACGCGGCCAGCGGGTTAGGGGGTGGTGGGGGAGGATGGGGTGGGAGCACGTCGTGGATGGTTGGAGGTCGGGATGAAGGCGTTCCTGATGGGGGCGGCGGTGGGGTACGTGCTGGGGGCGAAGGCTGGGCGGGAGCGGTACGAGCAGATCGTGCGGGTGTACCGGAGGTTGGCCGACCATCCGGCGGTGCAAGGGGCGGCCGGCATCGCGCGGGCGAAGATCGGGGAGAAGACCGGGTTCGGGCGGTCGGCGAAGGGCGAGCACAACGGGTACCGCAGCACCAGCGAAGCGGGGTATCAGCGAGCGTAGGGGGTCTGGGCGACCACGAAGACGCGGCGGAACGGCAGCCAGGTGGTGCCGTCGGCGCGCGGCGGGTAGGCGGCGCGCAGCCGGGGGGCGAGGTCGGCGCGGTACTCCTGCCACGCGGCGTCGTCGAGCACGGAGCGGACGGGGCGCAGGCCGGTGCCGGTGAGCCAGTCCAACACGGGGTCAGAGCCGGTAAGCCGGTGCAGGTAGGTCGTCTCCCAGGCGTCCACCGCGCAGCCGGCCTCGGCCAGGATCGTGGCGTAACCGGTCGGGTCGAGCACCGAGTCCTCGTCGCGCAGGCCGGCGGCGGCCAGCCGGGGCGCCCACTTCGGCGACGCGGCGAGCGCGCGGGTGCTGACGTGCGACGGCGCGGCGAAGTTGCCGGGGACCTGCATGGCGAGCCAGGCGCCGGGCGGCAGCTCGACCGCCCAGCGGCGGAGCAGTTCCTCGTGGCGGGGCACCCACTGCAGGACGGCGTTGCACACGGCGACGTCGGTGTCCGGGCGTGGGCGCCAGTCGCGGACGTCGCCGGCCTCCGCGTCGATGCCGCGCTCGCGGGCGGCGGCGACCATCTCCGGCGAGGAGTCGAACGCCTCGATCGCCGCGGCGGGCCAGCGCTTGGCCAGTGTCTCGGTGAGGTGGCCGGGCCCGCAGCCGAGGTCCACCACGCGCCGCGGCGACTCGGCGCGGATGCGCGCCACCAGCTCCTCGAACGGCCGCGACCGGTGGTCGTCGAACATCAGGTACTTGCCGGGGTCCCACATCGCGCACCTCCGTAGCAAACCGTACGTACGGTTTACTCTACGGGGAGCGGCGGACCTCCTCCAGGCGCGCGGCGACCTCGGTGGCGATCCGCCGCACCGCGTCCTCGTCGGTACCCGGATCGGGCCGGACCTGCAGCACCGCGCCGTCCGCGCCGGGCACCCGCCGCTGCACGAACCACGCACCGCCGCCGGGCAGCTCGCGGTGGTGCCGGGACCGGATGGAGCCGGTGACCCGCGCCTGCACCACCCGCGGCACCAGCCCCGGCCGCGCCAGCACGAACCGCCGCGCCGGCAGGTCGGCCAGCAGCACGGCCGAACCCGCGCTCCCCCGCTCCTCCGCCTCGGTCACGGTCAGCGCGCCGCCACTCCAGGTCGCCTTGCTGACCAGATGCCAGCCGACCCGGCGGACCCCCTCGGCGACCGGCAGCCACAGGCCGAGCGAGGTGGCCACCAGGTGCCCGCCACCGTCCAGCTCGGCCACCGCGAGCACGTGCTCATCGGACTCCAGCGAGCCCGGAAACCCTTGCGGGACACCGCGTCCGGCGACCAGCTCGACCAGCCTGCGCGCCCAGCTGGTCACACCGTCTCACCAGCCGCCTGCTTTTTCAGCCCCTTGCGGTGCTCCTCGAGGGCCACCAGCTCACCGAACCGCGCCCGGTACTCGTCCGCCTCGTCGATCGGATTCAGTCGCTGCAGCTTGGACTTCAGCTCCGCGATCCGGGCGCCGACCACACCCTCGATCATCCGGGCCACCAGGCTGCCCACGTACCGGGCGTCAGGTTCCTTGTGGTGCAACGCTTCCACCGCCAGCTCGGTGACCAGCGACCGAACCGTCTGATGTGGACAGTTCTGCCCGGTGGCCTCGACCAGGGCCGCGCCGGACAGACCGGAGGAGGTGCCGCCGGCGGCCAGCAAACCCTGGTAGACCTCCACATAAGCGGGGTGGGTGAACGCCTCTCCGGGCACCTCGTTGTCGAAGTACGGCCCGGCGAACTCGGGCAGTTGCAGCGCCGCCTTGAGCGCCTCGCGCTGCAGCCACAGCCGCGGGTCGTTGCGCGGCGGCCGCGGCGGACCGTCCACGTCGACGGCGAGCGCGGCCTGGTTCGGGTTGGCCGGACGGCTCCGCCGCGCCGGAGCCGGCGCGCCGCCCCCCGCGGTCTCGCGCACCCGGCGCACCACGGTCTGGATGTCCTCCCAGCCGACCCAGCCGGCCAGTTGCCGCGCGTACTCGTCGCGCAGCGCCTCCTCCTTGATCCGGGCCACCACCGGCACCGCCCGGCGCAGCGCCTCCACCCGGCCCTCGGCGGTGTCCAGGTCGTGCTCGCCGAGCTCCGCCCGAACCCAGAACTCGATCGACCGCTGCCGGCGCGCGATCAGATCCCGCACCGCCTGGTCGCCCTTGGCCTGGCGCAGCTCGCACGGGTCCATGCCGCCCGGCGCGACCGCGATGAACGTCTGCGCGGCGAACCGCTGGTCCTCCTCGAACGCCTTCATCGCGGCCTTCTTGCCGGCCTCGTCGCCGTCGAAGGTGAAGATCACCTCGCCGCGGAAGAACTGGTCGTCCATCAGCAGCCGGCGCAGCACCGAGATGTGCTCGGTGCCGAACGCCGTGCCGCAGGTGGCCACCGCGGTCGGCACGCCGGCCAGGTGCATGGACATCACGTCGGTGTAGCCCTCGACCACGACCACCTGGTGCCGCTTGGCGATCTCCCGCTTGGCCAGGTCCAGCCCGAACAGCATCTGGGACTTCTTGTAGACCGGGCTCTCGCTGGTGTTGAGGTACTTGGCCGCGATCGGGTCGTCGTCGAAGATCCGCCGCGCGCCGAAGCCGACCACGTCACCGGTGAGGTCCTTGATCGCCCAGAGCAGCCGGCGGTGGAACCGGTCGATCGGACCCTGCCGGCCCTCCCGGGACAGCTGCGCCTTGTACAGCTCGGTCAGCTCGAAACCCCGGCCCAGCAGGTGTTTCGTGAGCTTGTCCCACCCGGACGGCGCGAACCCGCAGCCGAACGTGGCCGCGGCCGCGGCGTCGAACCCGCGCTCGGTCAGGTACTCACGCGCCTTGGCCGCCTCCGGGCCGCGCAGCTGTTCGGCGTAGAACTCGGCGGCCGCCTTGTGCGCCTCCACCAGCCGGGCCCGGGTGCCGCGGTCGCGCTGGACGGTCGGGCCACCGCCCTCGTAGGTCAGCGCGACGCCGACCCGGTCGGCCAGCCGCTCGACCGCCTCCACGAAGCTCAGGTGGTCGAGCTGCATCACGAACGCGATCACGTCGCCGCCCACGCCACAGCCGAAACAGTGGAACGTGCCGTTGCTGGGCCGCACGTTGAGCGAGGGCGACTTCTCGTCGTGGAACGGACAGAGTCCCTTCAGCGCGGCGCCGCCGGCCCGCTGCAGCGCCACGTACTCGCCGATCACCTCGTCGATCCGGTTGCGCTCACGGACCTGCGCGATGTCGCTCTCCCGGATTCTGCCCGCCACGGTGTCCAAGTCTAGGCTGGGTGGCGTGACCGTCAGCGACGACATCCTGGCCGAGCAGTTCGCCGCGCACCGGGCACATCTCGTCGGCGTCGCCTACCGGCTGACCGGCACGGTGTCCGACGCCGAGGACGCCGTGCAGGAGACCTGGCTTCGACTGTCTGGTTTGGACAGTGAGCGCCGCGCCGCGATCCGCGAGCTGCGCGGCTGGCTGACCACGGTGGTCGGCCGGATCTGCCTGGACCGGCTGCGCTCGGCCGCGTTCCGCCGGGAGAGCTACGTCGGCCCTTGGCTTCCCGAGCCGGTGGTCACCCCGCTCGGCGCGCCGCCCAGCGAAGATCCACTCGAGACGGTCGTGCGCGACGAGGGCGTCCGGATGGCGGCCATGGTGCTGCTCGACCAGCTCACCCCGGAGCAGCGCGTCGCCTTCGTGCTGCACGACGCGTTCGGCGTGCCGTTCGCCGAGATCGCCGAGACCCTCGGCGTCTCCGAGGCCGCCGCCCGCCAGCACGCCTCCCGCGGCCGCCGCGCCGCCGCCGAGGCCGATCCGCCCCCGCGGGCCCCGCTCGGTGAGCAGCAGGCGTTGATCGAACGGTTCATGAAGGCGCTGGCCGCCGGCGACCTGCCGGGCGTGGTCGAGCTGCTGCACCCGGACGCGGTGCTGATCGGCGACAGCAACGGCAAGGCCCGCACCGCGCGCCGGATCATGGTCGGCGCCGACAAGCTTGCCCGCTTCATGCTCGGGCTGCTCGAGATGTACGGCGCCGAGGCGCTCTCCGCCGCGCGGCCGGTCCTGGTCAACGGCGACGCCGGGTTCACCATCCCCGACATCCCGGGCGGCGACGAGCACCGCGACCTCTCCCGGCGCGCCACCACGTTCGCCATCCGCGACGGCAAGGTGGTCACCGTCTACGACATCGTCAACCCGGACAAGCTCACTCGGCTGCCCGACTGATCCAGTCCCGAAGCTGCCGCGCCCCAGCCGCCGCCACGGCCGCCAACCGCTCCAGGCTGTCCACGTCGGCGAAGTCCATGATCACGTCCGGGCCGCTGCGACCGAAGTGGATCGCCGCTCCCTCCCCCTGCGCATGGAACGCAAGGACCGCCTGTTCGCCGAGGACCGGCCGCTCCACCTGACGGCCATGATCGAAGAGTCGATCCTCGACCGGCCGATCGGTGGCGAGAACGCCCCGCTCGTCATGCGCGAGCAACTTCGCCACCTCATCGACCTGTCCGGACGGGACAACGTGGAAATCCTGGTCCTGCCGACCGCCGTCGGCCGGCACGACGGCCTGGAGGGCCGGTTCACCGTTCTGCACTTCATCGATGCGGAGGGTCGCAAGCAGGCACAATCCATCGGTTACGTGGAAATCCCTGATGACGCCGTCTACATTCAAGATCAGCAGCAGGTCGACAAGTACACTGGCAGCGCGGAACTCTTGCGCTCCGTAGCGTTGTCCCAGCCGCAATCGGTCAAGGCGATCAAGGCGCGGCTGGCAACACTCGGCTGACCGTGGAAGGAACGACCCATGGGTACGGCACCGCGTCCCCACCAGTGGCGCCGATCGAGTTTCAGCAGCAACGGCGAGGCATGCATCGAGGTGTCCCACGATCTTGCTGCCGTCCGGGACTCCAAGAACCCCGAGGGACCAACCCTTCGCGTCAACCTCCGGCAGTTCGTGAGCGCTATCCAGGACTGGTAGGGCGCCGGCTCCAGTTCTCCGAACGCCTTCAACACCATGCGCAGCATGATGCGTCTGGACCTCGACCGCAAAGTCCCTACCCCACGGCCGTTTCAAGATCGCTGACGCTGGCTACCGGAGGCCGGGACATGGCTACCTGAAGGCGGGACACACCCGGTAGGTCGGCACCGTTGGCGCGTGTCCCGCCTTTGCGTAGCCGTGTCCCGGCTTGGCGTAGGCATGTTCCGGCTTGGCGTAGGCATGTTCCG
>NZ_DASYTH010000466.1:0-33783 GCF_036002505.1 Actinophytocola sp.
CCCGGCGATGCGGGCGATCCGGTCCTGCAGCGGATCCAGCGGCATGCCGCCTATGCTGCCGGCCGCGCCGAGTCGATCAATGCGCGCCACGCCGCGCGTACCCACGGCGGTAGGAACATCTCATCCCACAGCCGGACCAACTCCGGCCCGTTCACCAGCCCACGCACGTCGTCCAACGTGCCTTCCACCAGCACGATCTCGTACAGATCCCGTCGACGAGACGGGTCGGACAGGTCCCAGCGCACCGCCCGTGGGTTGGGACCCGACCAGAACAGCCGCGCTGGCAGACCCACGGCGCCCTCCAACGCGCCCTGCAGCTCGTCGAGGTCGCGCGGCACCTGCACGTCCCGCACCCAGCCAGGACGCGCCACCCGACCAGCACCGCCGCTCACCCTGCCATGCTCCCTCACCCCGCCACCCACCGCCAACGCATCAAGCCGACCCGATCACCATTCCACCGGCACACTCCCCCGGCGTGGCGCGACCCATGGCGGACCTGACACCCCAGAACCCCACCGATAGGGCTCATGACCATGAAATTTCCTGGATTCCAGGAAATTCCGTGGAACACGTGTTCGAGTCCCCCTTTTGACGCGCATATCCAGGAAGTTTCCTGGTCCGGTTGATGAACCGGAATTCCCTTAGATGCTGAAGCGTGTGGTTAGCGTGCACGACGTTGCGTTCGGCGAAGTCGAGCTCGGCGGCCGACAGGTCGAAGTGCGGTATCGCCAGCCCAAAGTCGCTGAGATCGGTCCGCTCCCCGTCGGTGCGCATGTTGCCGAAGTGCCCGTCCATATGCAGCAGCCACGGTATCCGGGTCTTTCTCGATCGTGGATCTGGGCGGTGGTCCTCGCTCTCGACTGCGTGCCCGCGGCGCTGCTGCCGGCGGTGCGGCTCTTGGGGTCGTGAGTGGAAACTGCTGCCCGGGTAGTAATTTTCACTCACGACCGACGGGAGCTGGGCGGAATGGCACGTCTTCATGTCGGCTGCGCGATGTGGACCCATCAGGCGTGGCCCGGGCGGTTCCTGCCGCAGTCGCTGCCGGCCAAGGAACGCCTGCGGGCCTACGCCGGCTGGTGCAACGCGGTCGAGGGCAACACCACCTTCTACGCGATCCCCGCCCGAAACACCGTCGCGACCTGGGCGCAGCAGACCGACCCCGGCTTCCGGTTCGTGGTCAAGCTGCCCAAGGTTGTCACGCACGAGCGCCGGTTCGCCGGTGTCGAGGCCGAGATGCGGGCGTTCCTGGACGCGATCGAACCCCTCGGCCAACGGGCGGTCCTGTGGACCCAGTTGCCCGGCTCGTTCGGCCCTTCGGACGTCGACGCCCTCGGCCGCTTCCTGCGCCGGCTCCCCGCCGACCGCCGACGCGCCGTGGAGGTGCGCCACCCCGGGTTCTTCACCGACGCCCGCTCGACCTCGCTGCTGGAGGGCACGCTCACCGGCGCGGACGCCGAATGGGTGCCGTTCGACACCACGGTCTTCTTCCAGAGCCCGCCGACCAGCCAGGCCGCGCAGGACGCCTGGGCCAAGAAACCGCGGCTGCCGCGGCGGACGCGGGCGCTGACCGACCAGCCGATCGTCCGCTACCTGGGCCGGGACTCGGTCGAGGAGACGGTCGAGGGATGGCGGCCGTGGACAGCGGTGGTCGCCGGCTGGCTGCGCGAGGGCCGATCGCCAACGGTCTTCGTGCACACCCCCGACAACGACGACACGCCGGCGCTCGCCCGCCGGTTCCACGACCACGTGCGAGCGCTGGTACCCGGCCTCGACGCGCTGCCCGACCCGGAACCGGTCGAGCCCGCGACCCTGTTCTGACCGATGTCACGACCGGGCCGCATCGCCGCCGCACTATCGCGCCGTCAGGCTTCGCCCAGAAATTACAGACGCTGCAGATCCCATGGTCTACCTCAAGCTGACGCGTGTGGTTAGTGTGCAAGTCCGTCCTCGGACACCCCCATGTGGCATACCTGACTCATCTGACGCACTCGTGTTCGAACCCTCATAATCACCTCCCTGCATGCCGGGGGTGGTCGCGGTGACCGCATCCGTCATCAGCGCGGTTGTGCCCGCTGTGCTGCCCCGTGTCGCTGGCGGCGTAGCGGCGGAGATCAAGGACGGAAGCGGTAGAGGACCGCGAACCAGGGGAACGCCCTGTTGCTGATGGGACTGTGGTGACGCCAGGTACTCCAGTGGCTCCGAAGTCGTGCGGCGAATGACGCCTTCCTCACGCTGAGCGTGAGGAAGGACGCATTCGTCGCACTCACTCCACAGTGGACACTCGGTTGCTGCGGGGGTTCCAGCACCACCGGCACGCCATCAGCCCTGGTACCGCCGCCTGAGCCGCTACTCAAAACGATCTTGAAACGGCCCTGATCGTACGGGAGGTCGATCCATACGCGCTGCCTCGTTTCGACGGTGTCAGGTTCCCATTGCGCAGGTCAGCGGCCCGGTGGGCGGGCTCAACCATGTGCGTTGGCGGGCTCGGCCGTGGCGGGCACCCTTACTCCCTTGATCAGAAGCCACAGGCCCGTGATCACTTCGAAGAAGAAAACGGGAACGTAACGACCCAATGCAACCACCGCGATATTTTCGGCGCCGGGGAAAATGATGATCGCAAGGGTGAGCGTCGCCAGCACAAGATTCGCGAATACGCCCCAGGCGGCCAGTGCCTTGGGAACATAGTTCGACTTCAACAACACATAGCTGAAGACGGCGGATCCGAGTCCAAGGAATATGAGCCCGATATTGAAACCCGCGGTGTGCGCGCCGATATATGTGCTCGCCAGAGCCTGGTTTTGGTCTGTGCTGAGTGCCCGCAGGTCGCCGGGACCATTCAAGATCAATGATGCCGCGAGAAAATTGAGCGTGTTCATAACCATGATGGTGGCCTGCGCCGCCCGCCAGAGCATCGCGAGCAGGGCAAGGCCCGGACTCACCTGTCTGAGCAGCACGTAGAGGGCTACGGCCAATACTATGTCGCACGCGAAGATAAGGATGTCGCTGGCGATGCTGATACGGAACAGTTGGGCTGACGCCATGATGTTGCGTGCCGTCGCCGCGGCATCGCCGTCAACGATGAGGCGGGAGGGGACATAAGCCTGGGAAAAGAATGCGGCCGCCATCAGGAGGAGGAACACGAATCCTGCGACTCTTGCCGCCGTGCGCTGTGACTCGCCGATAGTTGTCATGACACGATCGTGACGACCGGGTGGTGGCAGCTCATCGGAACATGGGCCTGAGCTGAGTTGGCCGATAGTCCAGGACAGGATCGTACTTTTGGCGGTGAGGCGTCGTGTGGGTCTTCGAGTGGGGGCTGCTGCGGTCGAGTTCGTGCCGCCGCCGAAACATCCGGCGGCGGCGGAACCCGACCATTACTTGAGAGCCGAGCCTCATCCGACGCATCGCCGTGCGGGGTTCGGTTACCGTTTGGGAGAATTACCGCGCCTGAATCCTTTTTTGACGCGGTTGGTCTCGTAGGCCCACATGGCGATCTCGACGCGGTTACGGGCGCCGAGCTTGGCCATCAGGCTGGCGATGTGGGTCTTAACGGTGCTGAGCGTGATATAGAATTCGCCGGCGATCTCGCTGTTGGCACGCCCGCCTGCCACGGCGGCGAGGATCTGCTCTTCTCGATCCGTGAGCGCCTCGATGGGTTGCTTGGGTGGTGCGGTGGGCCCGGCGTCTGCGAAGGCGTCGAGCAGTCGTGCGGTGATGCTCGGGGCGATGAGTGCGTCGCCGTTGGCGGCGGCGTGGACGGCCTGGGAGAGAAGGTCTGGGCCGGCGTCTTTGAGCAGGAAACCCCGGGCGCCGGCGCGGAGGGCGGCGTAGACGTAATCGTCGAGGTCGAAGGTGGTGATGACGACGATGGCGAGGGGGTCGTCGACGGTCGGTCCAGCAAGACGACGGGTGGCTTCGATGCCGTCGATGCCGGGCATGCGGATGTCGAACAGACACACGTCGGGGCGTAGTCGCCGGGCGAGTTCGACGGCTCGCTGCCCGTTGGCCGCCTCGCCGATGACGTGGACGTCGGGTTGGGCGTTAAGGATCATCGTGAGGCCGGTGCGGACGATTTCCTGGTCGTCGGCGACGATCACCCGGATGCTCATGTCGCCGACCCGCTCTGGACCATCGTGACCCCTCGGGGGTCGTACAGCGAGACGTACTTGCTGTCGTTGGTCATCGGGTGTCCTTGTCTGGGTTGGGGCACACCACACACTTCGCGGTGGCCGCACCGCCCGCGGCGTGGCCGGAGACGTCCGGGGTCACCTCGGTTGCCGGGACAACGGATCCGATCTCTGCTTGTCCTATGTGTACATGAACGGGATGAGGTCACCTTTTGGGTCCGCGGACCTGGCGGCGGAGTTGGGTGATGCGCGCTGTACCGAGCACCAGCGTCAGCAGGATCCCGCCGATCGTGCCGATCAGCAGTGCCAGGGCGAGTGGGGTGCCAGTGGTCATCCACAGGAAGGAGACCTCCACGCTGCGGGTGTTCTGCACCGCGACGATGACCAGTGCGACGGCGACGAGGGCGGCAGCGCAGACACTGACCCAGGCCATGCCGGTGCGGGTCCGGAGTACGGCCCGTGTGGCGGCTGCCGGTGTGCCGGTGTCCGATGGTGCGGGCGAGGTGGATTCTGGTGAGTGCTCCGTATTCGGAGCGGTGTGCGGGTGACGGAAGGACATGAGAGGCCCCGTTTTCTTTGGATTTTGCCGGCGTGGCTGGCACCTCGAAAACGGGAATGTCATCGTGTCCGGATGCTTCTCAGCCTACTCGCCGACGACGCGCTCAGCGCCACGACGAAGGCATCAGTCTCGAACAGGTGGCCCAGCGGCGGTTTCGCACCCGAGTGCTGGCGGCGAGACCGAGGGTGTACGGTACGTGGTACCGAGAGCAGATCGTGCGTTGGCAGTCGAGTTGGCGCCGTCCTCGGAGCACCCCACATCGGTCGCCAGGCGACCGGGGACAGGAGCACCGGCCATGTTGTCGGGCCCGCACATCTTTTCCGATATCGCCGGTGACGGTCGCAGCTACAAGCGTGGCTAGTACGCCCGGCAGAGTGCCGTGATCATTATCTGACGTCATCTCGTGTGGACGTACCTCGCTACTGAAAAGCCGTAATCGCTGCGGCGACACTCATACAAACGCGCCCGCCGTTAAGGCTGAGGACGAATTATCATGACCGCATTACCTATTTGCACAGGTTCGGTTCCGGCGTGATCCCATTACCGCGATCGGCTCGTCGTGAGCTGTCGACTCGCATCCACCCACCTATTCCAGCGAAAGGAATCTCCATGGCGTCACCATTCAGCAGATCCGTCGTTCTCGAGCCGTCCGCTCAGGCGTTCGCCGATGCCAACGGCTCCCCGCCGTACCTGTTCGAGCTCGGCCCCGTGCAGGGTCGGGCGGCCCTCGACGAGGTGCAGTCGGGCTCGGTCAGCAGGCCTGATGCGGAGATCACCGACCTGACTGTCCAGGGCGGACCCCACGGTGACGTTGCGGTCCGCATCGTCAAGCCGGTCGGTACGAACCGTCCGCTGCCGGTGGTGCTGTTCATCCACGGCGCCGGCTGGGTGTTCGGCGACACCATCACCCACGACCGGCTGATCCGTGAGCTGGCCACCGGTGTCGGCGCCGCGGTGGTCTTCCCCGGCTACCGGCGATCCCCGGAGGCCCGGTACCCCTCGGCCCTCGAGGAGTGCTACGCCGTCGCCTCGTGGATAGCGCGCAGCGGCGCCGAGCACGGTCTGGACGCGGCGCACCTGGCCGTGGCGGGTGACTCGGTCGGTGGCAACATCGCCATCGCGCTCACCCTGCTGGCCAAGCAGCGTTCCGGCCCGACCTTTGCCGCGCAGGTGCTGTTCTACCCGGTCACCAACGCGGCCTTCGACACCGGCTCCTACCGCCAGTTCGCCGAGGGCTACCACTTGCGTCGGGACGCGATGATCTGGTTCTGGGACCAGTACAGCACCGAATCCCAGCGTGGTGAGATCACCGCCTCCCCGCTCCGAGCGACCACCGAGCAGCTCGCCGGACTACCCCCGGCGCTGGTTATCACCGCCGAGGCGGATGTCCTGCGCGACGAGGGTGAGGCCTATGCCAACAAGTTGCGCACCGCCGGTGTCCCCGTCACGTCGCGGCGCTATCGAGCTACGATCCATGACTTCGTGATGGTCGACGCCATGGCCGGCAGCGACGCCGCCAAAGGCGCCACCGCCCAAGCCATCCAGTTCCTCACCAACGCCCTCAGCGGAGACCGACCGCGGACGGCGACCGGCCAACCGACACCATCGCCCTGACCACACGCGGGCAATATCGAGATCAATCATCCGAGATGCTCGTTCACCGGGAGGTGTGAGTAAGAAAATCGACTAACCACCGTCACGGCTGGCTCCGATTTGGACTCGGAGTCAGCCGTGCGTCGTTCCGGCGGTAGGCTATAATCGGTGTTGTCGAAGGCATTTCGCATGCCGGCGGTAGAGCCGGCTGCATCCTCGACAATAATTGCCGGTCGCTTCCGGACCGGAGACCGGAGCACTCACGTGACCTCGATGATTTCTACGACCCCGGCTCTGGCCACGGAGCGGCTGACCCTGCGCCCTTGGCGGGTCGACGACGCGCAGTCCGCAGTGGACGTCTTCGGGCACGCCGAGGTGACTCGCTGGTTGAGCCCCGACATGGACCGGGTTCCGGACCTGGCAGCGATGCGCCTGCTGCTGCAGCAGTGGATCGCTGAGGACGCTCGGCTGGCGGCTCCAGCCGGCCGGTGGGCGATCGAGCGCAACGCCGACGGTCGGGTGGTCGGCGGCGCGCTCCTGCTGCCTCTGCCGCCCGGCAACGAGGATCTGGAGATCGGCTGGCAGCTGCATCCGGACTGCTGGGGCAACGGCTATGCGAGCGAGGCCACCTACGCCCTGGCCACCTGGGCGTTCAGTCAGGACGTCCAGGAGATCTTCGCGGTGGTGCGGCCCGGCAACGCCCGCGCCGCGACCACCGTCCGGCACAACGGCATGCACTGGGTCGGCGAGACCACGAAATACTTCGACATCGACCTGCAGGTGTTCCGCCTCCGCATGGCCGACCTCGACCTGGCAGCACCCGAAGGCCACCATCCACCAAATCTGAGCCACGACTGACCATCTGTCGGGCGGCCGGTTATAGTTCCGCATTTCGTGCTCAGGATGGTGGGTTCGCGATGGAGGACCGACGGCAGCGGTTGCGGTCGCTGCTGACGGTTGACGGGGACTCTGGATCATCGGCACTGGCCAGGATCTGTGCGCTGGCCGTGTCGGAGCTGGCGGTCACCGGCGCCGGGGTGACGCTGATCCGGCGGCCCGACGGTGCCGGTGGGCAGCTGTTGGCGTGGGCCAGTGACCCGGTGGCTACCCGGTTGGAGGACCTGCAGCTGACCGTGGGCGAGGGCCCGGGCCTGGCCGCGGCCACCTCTGACGCCCCGGTGCTGGTGCCGGCGCTGGCTGCCGCTCAGGCACGGTGGCCGGCGTTCACCGCCGGCGCGTTGGCCGTGGGAGCGGCGGCGATGTTCGCCTTCCCGCTGGTCCTGGGTGCGATCCGGCTGGGATCGCTGGATTGCTACCGCACCACGCCCGGCCAACTGAGTCCCGACCAGGTCAGCGACGCGCTCGTGCTGGCCGAGGCGGCGTTCGCCGCGGTACTCGCCGCGGTGGCCGGCCACGCCCCGGACGACCTGGGCTGGATCAGCGATGTCCATGCCGAGGTGCACCAGGCGTGCGGAATGGTCATGTACCAGCTGAAGATCACCATGGAGGCGGCGTTGTTGCGGATACGCGCCCACGCCTACGCCCACGATCTGCCGATCGGTGTGGTGGCCGCGCAGATTGTGAACCGCCAGCTGTCGCTGGACGCGGGACAATGAGTCAGCCACGCACGGCGCCGGGACGGGGCAGCAGAGTGGGAAGTGAACACGGATGAACGGCCAACACGAGCAGCGGCTGGCGCAGGTGTTCGTCGAGTTGGCGGACACGCTGGTCGATGACTTCGACGTGCTGGATTTTCTGAGCATGCTCGTCGAACGGTGTGTGGAGCTGCTGGACGTCGCCGCGGCCGGAGTGGTGCTCTCCGATCAGAAGGGCGGGCTGCGGATGGCCGCCGCCTCCTCCGAACAGGCTCGGCTGGTGGAGTTGTTCGCCATCCAGGCCGATGACGGGCCATGCCCGGACTGTGTGCGCACCGGCCAACCGGTATCCAGTGCTGACCTGGCCACCGAGGACGCGCGGTGGCCCCGGTTCGCCCCGGCCGCCCGCGCGGCCGGCTTCCAGGCAACGCACGCGGTACCGATGCGGCTGCGCGGTACCGTGATCGGAGCGGTGAACCTGCTCGACACCCACGCCGACGGGGTCGGCGAGGCAAGCGTGCACCTGGGCCAGGCGCTGGCCGACGTGGCCACCATCGGCATGCTGCAGCAACGCGCCATCCACGATGGCGTGATCCTGGCCGAGCAGCTCCATACCGCGTTGAATTCCCGCGTGGTGATAGAGCAGGCGAAGGGTGTGCTGTCAGCCCACAGCGGCACGGACATGCACCATTCCTTCACCGCGCTGCGCAGCCATGCCCGCGCACGCAACCTGCGCCTGTCCGACCTGGCCCGAACGGTCGCCGAGGGCACCGCCGACCTCGACGCCATCCTGCACCACACAGCACAGCAGGCCCGACACATCAAGCCCCAGCAGGGAACGGCCAGCTAGTGCGGCGCAGGTTGTGCATCCGGGCAGCGGACGACAGCAGCCTCCTGCTGGAGGAGCACACCCTCGCCTTCCGCCTGACCCCTGGATGTGAGCGCGGCGCCGCGGAGTTAGGCGTCTCCTCCGGCAGGCGGGTGCGGGTGGAGCTGCTTGACGATGGCGGCCACCTGCTGGACTTCCGGATCTACCACGCCGGATGACTGGAGGTGGCGGCGGAGACGGTTCAACGCCCGGTGTTGGGTCACCCGGACCGCGCTCGCGCTCATGCCGGTGATGGCGGCGGTGTCGATGGACGACAGCCCGACGACGATGCGCAGCGTCAGGACCTCCCGCTGGGCCGGGGTGAGGATGGCCAGCAGCGCCTGCACCTGGGCGCGCTGCTCACCCCGCATCGCCAACTCCTCGGGACCCGCGTTCGGGTCCGCCCGGCTGGGTGCGTCCTCGGTCGGGTCGGACTTGTCGCGGCCGCCGCGCCGGTAGTAGTCGATGACCTTGTGCGCGGCGATGCCGTACACCCAACGCAGAACCTCGTGCGGTTCGCCGACAAAGGTCGGCAGGCCGTGCAGGACCGCGAGACAGATGTCCTGCGCGACATCGTCGGCGCCACCGTGCCCGGACCGCGGGGTGATGCGGGCCCGGCAGTAGCGGACCACCACCGGCCGGATCCAGCCGAACAGCCTGCTCACCGCGACCGGATCACCGGTCAGGGCCGCAAGGACCACGCCAGGGGGCAGATCAGCGGTCGCCCGAGCCGATGTCGCTGAGCCCGGCACGTCTCCAGACGTGTCAGCGGGTAATCGAGCCGGTATCGACGGCAATATTGCCTAACTGGGTGCACTGGGATGGCGAGCCGTCGAGGTCCGGAACGGCGGAGACCTGCCCAGGCTACCCCGCCGGACCCGCAGCATTTCGCTTGGACTGAACAAGCGTTCCAATATGGATGGTGCGGCAACCGCCGGTCAGGAAGCCGACGTGCCCGCCCGGGCTTCGGCTTCGATCTTGAGGTGATGAAGCCTCGGTCGGGTCAACCACAACCGGTTCACCGACCCCACGCTCCCAGGGCGGGTCAGACGGTGATGAGGATCTTTCCGCGGGCATGTCCTTCCGTCAGGTACTGGATGGCCTGCGGGGCGTCGGCAAGCGGGTAGCTCCTGTCGATGACCGGGGTGACCTTCCCGGATTCGATCAGCTCGGTGAGGATGAGCAGGTCCTGGTGGTTCTCCGAGCTGAGCAGGGAGCGCAGCTTCTGACCGACGAAGGGGGACAGCAGCAGCGCCCGGAGTTGGCGGTCGTAGCCGCCGACCCACCGGCCGCCGGTTTCGCCGCCGGCGATGACGAGCGTCCCCTTGGGAGTGAGGGTCCGCCGCAGGCGTGACAACGACGCGTTTCCGCCGATGTCGAGGATCACGTCGTAGCGTCGCTGCCCGGTGGCGAAGTCTTCCTGGGTGTAGTCGATGACATGGTCGGCACCCAGGGACCGGACCAGGTCGACCTTGGTGGTGCTGCACACGGCGGTGACCTGAGCGCCGAAAGCCTTGGCCAGCTGCACCGCGTAGGTTCCCACACCTCCGGAGGCGCCGATGATCAACACGTGCTGGCCGGGCCGGACCGACCCGCTGTCGCGCAGGCCCTGCAGGGCGGTCAGGCCGGAGATGGCGACCACTGCCGCCTGGTCGAAGGTGAGGTTCGCCGGCTTGGGTGCCAGCTTGCTCTCAAGGGCGCGGGCGTACTGGGCGTAGGTGCCCTTGCCGATGCCGAACACCTCGTCACCCGGTTCGAACCTGGTCACATCCTTGCCGACCGCCGCCACGACCCCGGCCAGGTCCATGCCGGGAACGGGGGTCTTGGGCGCGCGGAGTCCGTAGCCCGCGAGGCGGATGGGGTAGGCCAGCCCGGTCATGAGATGCCACACGCCCCGGTCCACGCCAGCCGCGTGCACGCGTACCAGCACCTCGTTGTCGGCTATCTCCGGCGTGTCGATGTCCCGGAGCTGGAGAACATCCGTCGAACCGTAGCTGTCCTGGACGATCGCCTTCATGAGCTCTCTCCTTGCTGCTGAGAGGAGCCGGTTCCGGCTAGGCAGCGCGACGCAAATCCCTTGTGGACAGTCCACTCCAGATTGATACGGGAGTCGTCTGCGCTGAACCGACAATGCCAGGTCTGCGGCACCTCCTTGGCGCGTCGCCGACGCGACGCGTGCGTCGCCAAGGTCCGGGGCGGTGCCCGTCAGCGTAGACCCCGGCCCGGTCGCCGAACAGGGCTGATGCGCGACCGGTCTCGCCGGCCGGCTGGTCGAGTCTGGTTAGCGTTCGGGCAACGCCAGTTCCGGAGTCTGTGTGTGTCGCCGCTCGGCGGCAGGGAATCGCGTTACGCGGAGCCCGACAACAACCCGAAAGGGAACACATTGAGTGCATCGAGAACCATCGCGATGGCGGCAGCCGCCGGACTGGCCGCCATCGGACTGGCGGCTTTCAGCGGGTCAGTGGCCCAGGCCGACGTCGACCCGTGCGATTGGGCAGTAAATGGAGCGGTCATCGTCGGCGACCAGTTCGCCAACTTCCTCGTCGGGACGCCGGACAATGACCTCATCGTCGGTCTTGGCGACAACGACACCATCTTCGGCCTTGGCGGCAACGACGTCATCGTGGGTGGTGACGGCAACGACGTCGTCTTCGGTGGCCCCGGTGCCGACACTATCGACGGTGAGGCCGGTGACGACACCCTGTCCGGCAACCTCTGCGGGGACGACGTGGACGGCGGCGCCGGCGCCGACACCGTCGACGGAAACGAAGATGACGACGTGCTGACCGGTGGCGCCGGCGCCGACAGCCTGGCCGGTGGCACCGGCGTGGACCAGCTGTACGGCGGCGATGGCGAGGACAACATCGAGGGCAACGAGGACAACGACTGGGCCGACGGCGAGGGTGGAAACGACACGCTCAACGGCGGATTCGGCAACGACACCCTGGCCGGTGGCGCCGACGACGACGTGGTGCGCGGCAACGACGGCAACGACGTTCATGACGGCGGGCCAGGGTGGGACGTCGGCAACGGCGGACCTCCGGCCGGCAACGATTTCTGCACGGCGACCATAGAGGTCCTGGTCAACTGCACGTAGAGATTCTGATCAACTGCTGATCGACCATCGCGATCCCCGCGGCCGCCTGAGGTGGTCCGCGGGGATCGGCCGCGCGCCGGACGTGCTTCCGTTGTCGGTACGTGGAACTACGCAGTCCACTGTGGATAGAAGGTGCGCGCGCCGTGTATCTGGGTCGTTGGCCACTGCTCCTGTACGTGTGGACGCGACGACGGCGATTGGCCTGGCGCTGGAACCCCGCGCGCCCGGCCGGGTGGCCACGGCTGAGTCAGGCGCCGCGTTCACTTTCCTGGCTGGGTCGGCAGGTTTGCCGCGTCCGCTCGACGTCGAGGTGCCGCGACCGAGGCTCGTTGCGCGCCTGGAGAAACGCTGGGAGCGGCCGGTCACGCTGGTGGTCGCCGGCCCGGGATTCGGCAAGACGACGGTGCTTGCCCAGGCGGTGCGGGCGCATCTGCTGGCGCCTCGCGGGATCGACGCCTGGGTGACCTGCGAGGCGGGCCACGAGGATCCGATCCATCTCGCGCGGACGCTGCTCGCTGCCGTGTTGGCGGGGTGCGGCCCGTCCCGCGGGCGCGGGTGCCGGGCCGAGCCAGGGGCGCGTGACGTCGTCGACGCGTTGATCCGCCGGGCGCCGCTGGAAGTGTGCCTGCTGCTCGACGATGTGCACGAGATCCCGGTGGGCTCGGCCGGGGCCGCGCTTCTCGGTGAGATCGCGATGGCGCTGCCGGCGACCGCGCATCTCGTGCTGTCCGGGCGGGAGGCACCGGAGTTGCCGCTCGCCCGCCGCGAGGCGGCCGGCGAGGTGATCAGAATCAGCGGTGAGGATCTGGCCTTCACCGATGTCGAGGTGACGGCCTTGGCCCGCCGGCTCGGGCGGGACGCCTCGGCGGCCGCGGCCCTGCAGGGTTGGCCGGCGCTGGTCCGGTTGGCGTTCGCGGCCGGGCCGTCGGCGCCGTGGCAGTACGCCCGTGAGGAGATCCTCGGCCGGTTGCGGTGTCCGCAGCGGCGAGCTCTCGCCGCGCTGGCCGCGCTGGGCAGCGCCACCGCCGCCGAGGTCTCGGCGGTCACCGGCGGGCCCGTCGCGCTCGACGACCTCGCCCGCCGGATCCCCCTGGTCGGTGTGCTGGACGACGGCCGGTTCCGCGCGCACGATCTGTGGACGGACGCGGTCTCGCAGACGATGACGGCGGAGGAGATGCAGGTCCTGCGGGAACGCGCCGTCGCCACCCTGGCGGCACGCGGAGACCTGGCGCGGGCCGGACGCTTGGCCTTCCAGGCGCAGGACTGGCGCCTGCTCGCTGATCTCGCCGTCGACCTCGTCCACACCTCGCTGACGGCGCTGCCCCGCGCCATCGCCGAGCGGTGGCTCGGCGCCATCCCGCCGCCGTTGACCGACGAACCGGCGTTCGTGCTGTTGCGGGCCACCGTGATGCAGGCCAACGACTTCACCGATCCGCGTATCGACCCCCTGCTCGACAAGGCGTGGTACGGCATGCTCGCCCGCCACCACGAGGCCGGCGCCACCGCCGCCCTGGGGCAGGCGATGATCACGGCGCACTGCCGGGCCGACCTTGTCCGGCTGGCCGCGGTGGCTGACTGGTGCGACCGGCTCGACGCCCCGACGTCACCCATGCTCAGGCTGCTGCGGCACAACGCCGCCGCGATGCTCGCCGAGATGGGCGGCGACCCGGAGGCCGCGCTTGCCCACCTTGTCCAGGCCCCCGTGCTCGAGGTATCTCCTGCGCTGGCCTTGTCCACGTGGCGGTTTCACTTCCACTGTCTCAACATGTGCGGACGGAGCCGGGAGGCGGCGGAGTTGGCCGACCAGGCCCTTGGCGAGGCCGGCGACGAGCTCGTCCGGCTCGCCGGCGCCGTGGCGCGCTGGTTCGACGGTGACCCATCGGGCCTGAGTCGAATGCGTGGGTCGGAACGTGTGGCGGCATTGGTCGGGCAACCACCGCCGAAGGCCGGCCCGGCCGCGGCGACGGCGCGCGACGCCTTCGTGGATACGGCATTGGCGGCGATGATCGCGTCCTCGTCCGGTGAGGCACTGTCGTTTCCTTTGCTGCCCTGCGGCGACCCGGCCGGCCACGACAACCCTCGGGACGCTTTCCTGGCCTGCGCCGCTCAGGCCGCGGTCGCCGTGGCCCGCGGCGACGAGCCCGCCGCCCGGGAGGCCTACGCCCGCCACCTGGTCAGGTGGCCGGTCGAGGTCCGGTTGGCCGAACGGCACCTGCGGCGGGCTCTCGCTCTCGGTTATGTCCTGAGCGATCGGCTACGCGCGCACTGGGACGGTGTAGACCTGGGCCCCTCTCACCTCGCGGCCCGGGCGGTCGCACGTGCCCTGCTCCGGGCGCGCGCGGGCGATCCGACGGCCGCGATGGCCGTGGTCCCCCCGCATGCACTGTGCTTCCTGCCGCTGCCGTGGTCGGTGGAGCTGGCGGCCCGGCTCGCGGCCACCGATCACCCTGGCGGGCTTGAGCTTGGGCGGTGGCTGGCCGACACGGTCGGGCCGGCGGTTCACCGGCAGTTCCGCGAGGCGGCGCGGGCGGCCGAGCCTGCCGTGGCGGCGGGGGCGGCGCAGCTGCTGGCCGTGCTCCCGGCGCCTCCCGCGCACCGGACCCGCGTCGAGGTCATGGGAGCCATGCGGTTGACCCGCGACGGCGTCCCGGTCGCCGCGCCGGAGCTTCGGCGGGGACGGGTGCGTCAGTTGCTGAGCGCGCTGGCGCTGCGCCCGGTGCTGGTCCGGGATCAGGCGATCGAGCTGCTCTGGCCAGGGCTGGATCCGGCGAAGGCGGCCAGGAACATGCGGGTCACGCTGACTTACCTTCGCCGGTTGCTCGAACCCCACCGCTGCGGCGGCGACGCGAGCTTTCACCTGCGCACCGATGGCGACACGATCCGGCTCGTCGCCTCCGACTCGCTGTCCGTGGACCTGTGGACCTTCAACGAGCTGGCGGCCCGCGTCGACCTGGCACGCGGCGAAGGTGACATCGACCGCGCCGCGGACCTGCTCGCCGACGCGATCGCCCTGTGGCACGGCGATCCACTGCCCGACCTGCGGAACCTGTCCGATCCGAACCTGGCGATCGAGATCGGCAAGGTCCACACGCGACACGTCGACAACCTGCTGAGTCTCGGCGAGCTGCGCCTCGTGGCGGATGCCGCGGCGGAGGCCGGGCGGCTGGCCGACCGCGCCCTGGCGCTGGAACCCTTCGACACCCGCGCGCACCGGCTCGCGCTCGCCGCCGCGCTCAGGGGCCGCGACCCGGGGCACATCGCGGCGGCGCGGCGCCGCGTCCTGGCATCGCTGCGACACCTCGCGGCCCCTCCCGACCCGGCCACTGCGATCCTGCTCCGGCAAGCACGGCGTTAGCCAGGGCCACGTCGCCAGCGTCCGCCGAACAGGAACACGGCCGGCACGAACAGCAGCAGGCACACCAGCGAGATCAATAACCAGGTCTGCCAGCTGGTGGCCGCCACCGCCGGCGGTACCACCAGCAGCACGAGCACGGCCATGGCTCTGCTGGCGAAACCGAAAATCCCCCAGGCGGTGCCCTGCAGCCGCGGGTCCACATCCTCGGCATCCTCCGAGTAGTTCGCCATCCACGGGCCGAACGCCACTGCGAGTGCGGCGCCGAGCAACGCCCCGGTCAGCATCAGCAATCCGGCGGACACCGACGAACGTCCCATGAGGACGGCGAGGTAGCCGGCCACGAGACCCGCGGCGAGCGTGCCGCCGAGCGCGAAGGGCTTGCGCAGCTGCAACCGGTCGGAGACACGACCGGCGGCGATCAGCACGACCAGATCGAATACCCAAAACGCGGACATGATCGCCGATGCCTTGGCAGTGCTTACCCCGAAGCTGTCCACCAGCATCGCCGGTCCATACATCGCGAGCGTCAGATACAAGACCAGCCACAGCGAGATCCCCACCGCGTGCGCCCACAGTCGCGGCTGCGACAGGAGGTCACGTCCGCGCGCCCGTCGGGTCGCGTCGACCGTCCCCACCACCGTCCGCTCGGTCTGGCGGATCCGCGCCCGCAGTTGTGGCGACAGGTCGGCGATGTTGGTGGCGATCACGACCGACAGGACCAGCGAGACCACGGCCATGATGACGAACTGCGATCGCCACGAATCGTGGAAGGCCGGCAAAGTCGCGGCGGCCAGCCCGGCTGCGAGCAGGCTGGCCCCGACCGGCCCCCAGGTCCAGAACCCGAATGCCTGAGCCCGGCCCAGCCGGGGAGAGAAGTCCCGGACTAGCGGGGCGGTGCTCGCCAAGGCCATGCCGTCAACGAAAGCCAGCACCACCCGGACGATCAGCAAGTCGCGTGCGGAGTGAACCAGCGTCATGGCCAGGCAGCACAGTGCGGTGAGCAGCATCAGCGGCACCAGCAGCCGCACCCGGCCCAGGTGATCGGTGAGCCGGCCGCCGATCGCGGCAGCGATCGCACCCGAGACCGCGGCAACGGCCGACACCGAGCCGTAGGTCGTCAGGTCGATATCAAGGTCGGCGAGCAGCAGCGGGACAACCGGTGCGATCTGCGCCTCGTACGACCCGACCAGGACGGCCAACACCGCCATGGCCAGAATCCACATCCGGCGCAGACCTTCCGGGTACTCGTCGAGATCTCGAACGTACGACCACGATGCCCTCATCGAAGGCCTCTCCGACCCGCGCAGCACTTTTCCAGCTCTACGGCGAAGGAGTCCTCGCCCGCGGCACTTTGTGGGACGGGCCGATCTGAGTCCCCTGCGCGGCGAATCCGCCCGCCACCGCCAACGGTCATCGAGCCGTCCTATCAGGACCAAGTGGGAGAGGTGCCCACGTGTCGTTGTCTTCAGTTAGGTGAAGATCCTCAATAGACAATGGCGCCATGTCGCGTGCACGCGGAGCCGATCGATCGGTAACTCGCCTTTCGCTGCGGTAACAACCCGCCGGGCAGCGTGCACAACTGCGTCAAGCGTCATCTGATCGTGTTCCGCGATCCCGGTAACATCAACATGCCATAGCGAGCCCCTCAATCGGCTGATGTCACGCCGGGGGCCGGGGCACTTGACCTCTTCAACCTACATGCTCGGCCGGCAGAATGCGCCGACTTCCTCGCCAACGGGCGGTTTCCGATCCGTTGCTCGGTGGGTAGACGTGGACGGTAAGGGCTGAGAAGGGTCGGAAGCTGGCGGGATGGGTCGCCGGACCCAACACCTGTCGAGGCGCAGCGTCTGCTCGTCAAATGGCATGCCGTTCCACGCACGCGAAGTGCTGGAACGCGTCGGCGAGCGTGCCCGGTGACTCACCCGGCGCCCATCCCGGTACACCGCGTCGTCGACCACGCTGGACTCCAGCGGTGCGGGCGTCGGATGCGTACCTCGCGGACTCGTGTTGCGTGGCTACCACGGGGTTGGGAAACCTGCCAACAGGGACCGCGTGCCTGATTTTGAGAGTGCGGTGGAGACAGACCCAGGGCCGTTTCAAGATCGCTTGAGCGGCGGGTCAGGCGGTGTTACCCAAGGCCGATGGCGTGCCGGTGGTGCTGGAACCCCTGCGACAACCAAGTGTCTACTGTGGAGTAAGTGCGGCGAAGGCGTCCTTCGTCACGCTCAGCGTGACAAAGGCGTCCTTCGTCGCACGACTTCGGAGCCGCTGGAGTACCTGGCGTCCCTACAGTCCCATCATCAACAGCAAAACCGCCTAACGATCTTGAAACAGCCGTGGAGACAGATCCGCGTCGCTGCGCGATCCCAGCCACCGCTCGGTCGCTCTCAGTTGACCGCCGAAACCACTCTCGGCTCGTCACTCACGTGTGTGACGGCCAGCCCTCGTGGCCGGAGAGGGTGTCGGCCACGCGGCGCAGGTATTCCAGGGCGAGTTCGGGCCGGCCGGGGACGTCATGCCTGCGGTGGCAGGCCGCGGTTGGTGAACGCTTCGGTTGCGCCGGGCACGTCGAACACGCCGGCCGACTGGTACACCCGCATGGTCGCGCGGCAGATGTCCGACAGGCGCTCGCGGCCGGCGCTGCCGCTGTAGCTGTCGTGCACCACGTCGCGGGCGACGCTGGTGTCGATGCCGGCGAGGACAAGGGATTCGTGCACGGGTTCGATGTCCCAGGTGAGGCATGCGGTGATCAGTTCGGGCAGCGTGTGCGCGACCGGGCCGCGCAGTGACGGGTCGAGCTGGTGCCACAGCTGGTGGAACAGCTTGGCGAAGTAGCGGTGGTGGCGGCCTTCGTCCTTGGCGTGGTCGCGGGTGATGTCGCGCACCACGGTGAGCACGGTGGGGTCGATGGGGATTTCGTTGAGCACGGCGGTGATCAGGGTCTCGAATACGACGACCTGCAGCAGTGGTACCAGGTTCGGACTGTGCGGCAGCAGCCGTGTGCCGGCTTCGGCCAGTGCGTCGACGAATCCGCCGTAGTTCCAGTCCGGTACGGCGATGCCGGTCTGTCTGGCGATCTGGTCGGCGAGATCGAGGCTGTACAGCGAGTGATAGCCTTCGTCGCAGTACACCTTGAACGCGTCCACTTTGGACGATATGGGTAGGTCGAGCCCGGACCGGCCGTTGGCGATCAGCTCGGCTGCCCGGTTGACGATTCGGGTTTCCAGGTGTGCGGTGGACAGCAGGAACTGGTAGAGGTGGCGCACGGTCAGCTCACGGCGCCGCTGCGGTGAGAGCGACGTGAGCGCCTCGTGGTCAAGGTAGGGCACCAGCCGCTCGGGGAAGAACACCTTCCCGTCGTCGGTTTCGTCGTGGAAGCGCCGGCGCGGGCCGGATCGCACGCCGGCGTTGTCGTACCAGCGGCCGAACGGGCTCATCCGTGCCTCCCGGCGGGTGTGAGCACGGCCGCCAGCCGCGTGATCCCTTCGTGTACCAGCGCCGCGTCGACGGCGTGGCAGAGCCGGAACCAGCCGGGTTCGGGTGCGGCGAACGCGCCGCCGGGCAGGATGTTGACCCTCGCGCGGTCGAGGATCCGTTCGTACAGCTCGTGCTCGGCGGCGAAGTCCGTGCGGGTGAGCCGGTCTCGCAGGTCGATCCAGAACGAGAAGCCCGCGGCGGGTGCCTGGTACCGGATGCCGCTGGAGTCGAGCAGACCGGCGGTGGCGCGGTGCGAGGCGGCCAGCCGCGCGGCGCTTTCGGCGAGAAATCCGCGCACCCACGCGGTGTCGGCGAGTAGGTCGCGCAGCAGCGCCTGGGTGTCGGTGGAGGTGGGTGCGAAGTACGCGAGCGCTCGGGCTGCGGCGCGCACCTGTGGGTCGGTGGTGTGCAGCACGCCGACCTTGAGCCCGGACAGGCCGAAGTCCTTGGCGAAGCCCCAGATCACGTGTGCCCGGTCGGCGCCGCCGAGCATTGGGTCGCGCACGCTGACGAACGGGGATGGGCTGAACACCGAGTGCGTGTAGATCTCGTCGGCGATCACGTCGACGTCGTGCCTGCGTGCCACCCGCAACAGCTCGCGCAGGACCGGAGCGCCGTACACGTGGCCCTGCGGGTTGGATGGCGACGTGATCGCGACCGCCCGGACGGTGGCTCCGTCGCGGCGCAGCCGGGTCAGCACATCGTCCACAACGGACGGATCGAGCGTGTCGGACATTGGCGCGGGAACCAGGCGCGCCCCGGACCGTCCGGCCAGGTCGACCTCGAATGCCGAGTAGTAGGGCGCCGGCACCACGATCACTTCGCCCGGATCGCACAGCGCCGTGGCCGCGATGTCCAGTGCGGCGGTGGCGCCGCTGACCACGACCAGGTCGTCCGGGTCGACCGGCCGCCGCCAGGTCCCGGCGAGCAACGCGGCGATCGCGGTCCGCAACCCGTCCGTCCCGTGCAGAGGTCCATAGTGGACATCGCTGGACGAGAGCGCGTGGGTCAACCGGGGCGCGAGCAGGTCCCAGGTGAGCCGGCTCTCGGCGGTGCCGAGGTTGACGTAGCCGCCGGGATTGGTGGCCGGGTCGTACGGGTCGGCCTCGGCGCGGAAGTGGGCGGTGGCGATCGCCGGGGTGTTCGCGGTCAGCCGCGCGGCGGTCCGCGAGACCATCAGGCTGCGCTCCCGACCGCCGACGGTGTCACCCGCTCGCGCTGGGTGAGTAGTCCCGGATGCACCCCCAGCCCCATGGACGCGTCGATCACCGCACCGTGCAGTAGTGCGGCGTCGGGGCTGGCGAGCCAGTACACCACCGCGGCCACCTCGTGCGGCTGCAGCAGCCGCCCACCGGGCAGTCGCGACTCGAGATCATGGCGCTGCGGCGGGGAAAGCCCGTCGAGCGTGCTGGCCTCGAGCATCGCGGTCTGCACCGCGCCGGGACACACCGCGAACACGTCCACCGGCTCGTGGACGAGCTCCGCCGCGAGATGCCGGGTGAGATACGCCAGCGCCGCCTTGCTCATGCCGTCGGCGACGTGGAAACCGGGGAATACGGCGATCCCGCCGCCGACGCTCGCCACATTGATGATCTTGCCGTAGCCGCGGTCGAGCATGTCCGGCAGCACCTGGCTGGTCAGCCACAGCGGGCCGACGCTGTTGATCTGCAGGAACGCCGCCGTGCACGCCATGTCCCCGCCGTCGATGTACCGCTCGACCGTGCTCGAGCCGACTGCGGCGTTGTTCACCAGGACGTCCACCGGTGCGGGCAATCGGGCGACCAGCTGCCGGTGGCTGGCCAGGTCACCCTGGTCGAACTCGAACGCCTCGACCTCGGCCCCGCTGTCGGCCAGCTCGGCGACGATCCGTTCGGCCCGCTCGCGGCCGGACCGGTAGGTGAACCACACCCGGTCCCCGCCGGTGGCGAACCTGGCGACGCACGCCCGGCCGATCCCGCTCGACCCTCCGGTGACCAGAACGTTGCGCATCACGCGATTCCTTTCTCAGACAACGGAACGAGCGGCCTGACCAGCTCGAGCACCGCGCGGCCGAGGGGGTCGGTCGGGTCGGCCAGGCCGAGCGGGAGATCGAAGTGGTTGTGCCCGCCGACGACCAGCTCGGTGACCGGCACGCCGACCCGGACCGCGGCCTCGGCCAGCCGGCGCTGCTGGTAGCCGAATCCTGCGGGCTCGTCCGCGGCCCGCGCGAGCAGCAGCGGCGGCAACCCGCCGTGCAGGTGCCGCACCGGGCTGTACGCCGCCACGTCCGCGGCCGTGAGTTCGATCGCGGCACCAATCGACGAGCGGCGCAGCGGCGCCAGCTCATACAACCCGCTGATCAGCACCACAGCACAGGCGAGGTCCCGTGGCGTCAGATGGTCGGGCAAGGGACCAACCAACGACATGCACACCAGCTGCGCACCGGCCGAATGACCGACGAGTACGACCCGCTCCGGGTCGGCGTTCAACGTGGACGCATCGCGGCACAACGACAACACTGCCCGACGCACCTGCGTGACAATCTCGCCGAGCCGCAGCCGGGGCGCGAGGCCATACCCCACCGCCGCGTACGCCGCACCAGCCGCGAGCACGTCGCGCGCGGCGAACGACGACTCCAGCTCGCTGAGCTCCTGCCAGTACCCGCCATGCACGAACACCACGAGCGGCGCACCCGGTGCCGGCGCGGGAAACACGTGCAGCCGCTCGCCCGGATCGGGCCCGTAGCACACCGGCCGCCACACGAGCTCGCGGCGCGCCCACGCCGAGCGCCGCGCGTACTCGTCGAGAAAGGGCCGAACAGATGGCACGAACCGGCCGGGCAGATACGCGTCGTCATATCGTTCCGCGGTCACGCCCAATTCTGAGACAGTCACTGAGATAGGTATCCTCTCCAGAAGTTCTGTCGTTTTTCGGCGGTCAGCCGTTAGGGGCCAGGAACGCCATCACCCCGCGTGAAGCACCCGTAACCGTAATAGGTGCGTCCACCGCGGCGACGAAAACTCTCGTCGTCTTGATCAAATTCTGACGCAATTTCGCGGGAAGGGAGACTCAACCATCGGATGTGCCGTGCGTCTCTTGTAGTGAGCCGTGTCTGCGGTTTCTTTCGAGGGGAGTCGAGTGATGTTAGGTAGAGCAGGGTTGGTCGCGGTCGCGCTGACGGTTCTGGTCGGCGTGGCGCCGGCGACCGTGTCGGCGACGTCCGGGTACTGCGGGATCGCGTGGGGGTCCACGGCGAAGTCGGCCTCGCCGACGACGAGCGCGGAACTGGTCGGGCTGCGCGCCGGCCGCCACGACTGCTACGACCGGTTGGTGTTCGACCTGCGAGGGCCCGTGGACGGGTACTGGGTGTCCTATGTCGATGAGGTGACCCATGACCCGACAGGCAACCCGGTGCCACTGCGAGGTGGAGCGAAGCTACAGGTGACGGTCCAAGCGCCCGCCTACGACGAGTCGGGGACGCCGACGTATGTGTATCCGAACCCGGCGGAGTTGGTGAACGTGACCGGGTTCCAGACCTTCCGGCAGGTCGCCTGGGCCGGGTCCTTCGAGGGAACGACATCAGTCGGGCTCGGGGTCCGGGCGCGGTTGCCGTTCCGGGTCCTCACCCTTCCCGATCGGGTCGTGGTAGACGTGGCCCATCTCTGGTAACCAGCTTCCTGTGTGCGTCGCAAATCCGGAGTAGACTGTCCGGAAGCGACCATGATCTGAATCTACGGAATATCCACCATCGAACGACTGGAAGTCGCCGATTCAGCCACTTCCGCGCTCGCCGGAAATAAGGCCCCTTGGCGATAAGGTCGACTGGCCCGGCACCCGACCACGTAGGTTCACTGTTCGACGCGGTCGGCGGCCGGGTTGGGAAGGTTTCGGTGCACCCGCCGGGGGAGTTCCTGTTTCGACGGCGTGGACAGTGTCAGCCTCCCGACCAAGCGGGTACGGCACCCGGCGTCGGGAGGATGCCGACGTGTGCGGTTGGACCGTGGGTGGTGCCGGCCGGCGAGCCTGGATCAGTGGGGTGTGTGGGGGTGGGAGGTGGCTGGGGTCGGGCGGGTAGGGGTGACTGGTGGTTCGCCGAATCGGGCGAGGGTTAGTGCGGCGAGGACCGCGATGAGGAATCCGGTGATGGCGACGGCGGTGAATCCAGGGCGGGTCTGATCGCCCAGGACGAGCACTCCGACGAGCGCTGGTATGACGGTTTCGCCGAGGACCATCAGGGCGGTCGTTGTGGTGACCTGGCCCTGTTGCAACGCCGAGGCGAGGAACAGCATGGCTAGCAGTCCGGCACTGATGATGGCGTAGCTGGCAGGGTCGGTGAGCAGGTCTCGTGGTGCGAATCCAGTGATGACCCGTCCGGCCATCGCCGTTACGCCGAAGCCCAGCCCGGCGATCAGGCCGAGTGCGGGTGCCCGCTGGGCGGCCGGCAGCCGTGCCACGGCGGCGCCGAGCCCGGCGAGCAACGCGACCGCGATCACCAGCCCAACCCGGAATCCGGTGCCGACCGTCGCGGAGCCCTGGGCCTTGGCGGAGGTCGCGACCAGGGCAAGGCCGACGCACACCGCACCGACCGCGGCCCATTGTTGGCGACCGAGGACGGTGCCGAGCAGCCGGGCCAGGATCGCGGTCACCGCCAGGCTCGCGGCCAGCGCGGCCTGCACCACGAACAGTGGCAGCACCCGCAGGGCGATCAGTTGCGCCACAGCACCCAGCACGTCGAGCCCCACCCCCGCGACGAACCGCCACTGCCGCAGAACCCGCACCAGCAACCAGGGATCGACCGCCCGCGAACCATGCACCGTCGCCTGGCTGGCGATAGCCTGCAGCACCGACGCCGCCCCGAACGCGGCGGCGGCGACCACTGTGCACACCAGGCCCCACCACACCAACCACACCCTACGGGTGACATGAACCGGTCCACCGGCAGCGAGCAGCCTCCGACGTGGATGCCGGGTCGGTGAGTGGGGTCGGTTCCGCTTGTTCGGAGGATTTCGTGGACGACCGGGGGGCTGGCCGAGGATGAGGTAGCGGAACAGGTGTCCGAGTGGGTTACCTTCGCTCCATTCGAAGTGGCAGTGCGAACGGACGCCGGTGGTGTCGCGGACGGCGAGCAGGATCGCGGCGATGGCGTTGGGGTGGCTGGGCGGTCGGCGAGCAGGATGCGGTGCCCGGCGACCTGCACCCCACGTACCTTCAGCACGTTGCTGAACGCGGAGGGTCGACCACGTCGTTTCCAGGAAGCGGACATCGGCGGCGCGGGGGAGCGGGTTCATCCCGCGCTGCTCGGCTTCTTTGGCGTCGTATTCGGCTTGGTCGCCGGCCTGCCGCTTGTTGCGATGATGTTGAGGCGTCCGTCGTGGGCGAGTGAGTCGAGAACATGGACTACACCATCGGGTTGACATAGCAGCAGGTTCACGGTGCTGGCCCGGACAGCGCGTAGCCGGCTTGGCACCGAGCTCAAGCAGGCGGAGCGCCCATCCCGCGCTCCGGGGTAGACTCGCGTCGACTCCGCGTTCGCCCGAGACCCCGGCGGCGTTCCCTCGACACCGGGACGGGCACGCGATGAAGGTGGGCATCCTTGACATTCTGGGTCTACCGGCCCGGCGGCCGGCGGAGTTCGGCTACCGGCTGCTGATCACCAAGCAGTTCGCCAGCATCACGCCGCAGGCCGTCTCGGTGTGGTGCCGGCGGTTGGGGCATCAGACGTTCTATGCCACCTACTACGGTGTCGGCCGTCCGGACCGGCAGCTTCCGGCCGACTTGGACGTGGTGTTCATCGCCTGTTACACACAGGTCAGTCACCTTGCCTACGCGCTGGCGACGCTCTACCGCCGAGCCGGGGTTCGCACGGTGGTCGGTGGCCCGCACGCCAAGGCGTTTCCGGTTGATTGCCTTCGTTTCTTCGACCTGGTGGTGCAGGAGTGCGACGCCGAGCTGGTCGCCGACATCCTGGCCGGGCAGTTCGACCCGGGCTCGATCGTCTCGGCCGCGAAGCCGTTCGACGACGTGCCGGCCGTCGAGGAGCGGATGCCCGAGATTCGTTCCTCGGCTTTCTTCTGGGGTCGCAGGCGGCTACGGCTGTCGGCCGTTCCGATGCTTGCGAGCATGGGTTGCCCGTACCGGTGTGACTTCTGCATCGACTGGAACAGCACCTACCGTCCACTCTCGACGGACCGGCTCGATGCCGACCTGCGCTACGTGTCGCGGCATCTGCCGGGTGCGCTCATCGTCTTCCACGACCCGAACTTCGCCGTGACGTTCGACCAGGTCTTCGACGTGCTGGAGGCCCAGCCACCCGGCCGCCGGCCGCCCTACATCATCGAGAGTTCGCTCACGGTGTTGCGCGGGGACCGGCCGCGCCGGCTGAAGGAGACCAACTGCGCGATGGTCGCGCCGGGTGTCGAGTCGTGGACCGACTACTCGAACAAGGCGGGCGTCGGCCGTGCCGGTGGCGTGGCGAAGGTCGACCGGGTGGCCGATCACTTCGCGGTGCTCGCCGAGAATGTGCCCTACCTGCAGGCAAACTTCATCTTCGGCCTGGACACCGACCAGGGTGACGAGCCGGTCGAGCTGACCAAACGGTTCATGGACCGCACCCCGTTCGTCTATCCGACGATCAACATCCCGGTGCCGTTCGGCGGCACCCCGCTGCACGAGGAGCTCGCCGCCGCCGGACGCATCCTGGCTGGCATGCCGTTCATCTTCTATTACGCGCCGTACCTGGTGACCACGCTCAAGCACTACGATCCGGTGACCTATTACGAGAAGCTCATCGAGCTCTACGCGTACGCCGCGTCGCCGCAGATGCTGCGCCGCCGGTTGCAGACCAGCTCGCACCGCGCCATCGGCTACGTGCACCGGGCTCGCACCGCGAGCTTCCGGGCCGACATCGCCAGCTTCCGTCAAATCTTGGGAATGCTGCGGTCCGATCGGAGGTTTCTGGCATTCCACGAGGGACGGACCGCCACCCTGCCCGAGTTCTACCGGCGCGTCGGCGACCGCATGCTCGGCCGGTACGCCGAGCTACTGTCCATAGCGGATCGGACGCCCGACCTGTCGCCGGCCGATCCAGGGCGGCACCATCTGCCTATCGGGAAGTCCTGACGACAAATGACGGTTTGATCCGCGCGTCGTGTTCGGCGTGACCTGCCGAGACTGTCCACTATGCACGTTCACCACCTGAGTGCAGCTGATTCATCTGGGAGGTTGCTCGGTGAGGGTGCCGTTGGTGAGGTGGATGTGTCGGTTGGTGTGGACGGTGTCGAGCATGCGTCGGTCGTGGGTGACGAGGAGCAGGGTGCCGGGGTAGGTGGTCAGCGCGGATTCGAGTTGTTCGATGGCGGGCAGGTCGAGGTGGTTGGTGGGTTCGTCGAGCACGAGCAGGTTCACGCCGCGGGCCTGGAGGAGGGCGAGTGCGGCGCGGGTGCGTTCGCCGGGGGAGAGGCTGCCGGCCGGCCGGAGGACGTGGGCGGCGGTGAGTCCGAACTTGGCCAGCAGGGTGCGGACGTCGGCGGGTGCCCAGTCGGGGAGCTGGGTTTCGAAGGTGGTCAGCAGGGCTCGGTCGTCGGTGAAGTGGGCGCGGGCCTGGTCGACCTCGCCGACGCGCACGCCCGGGCCGAGTGTGGCGTGTCCCTCGGCCAGTGCGAGGCGACGGAGGAGGGCGGCGAGCAGGGTGGATTTGCCGGCGCCGTTGGCGCCGGTGATGGCGACTTTGTCGGCCCAGGCGATCTGCAGATCGACGGGTCCGAGGGTGAACCCGCCGCGGCGGACGATCGCACCGCGCAGCGCGGCGACGATGGCGCCGGCTCGGGGTGCGGCGGCGATCTCCATCCGCAGTTCCCATTCCTTGCGGGGTTCTTCCACCTCGTCGAGACGTTGGATGAGCCTTTCGGTCTGGCGGGCTTTGGCGGCCTGCTTTTCGGTGGTTTCGACCCGTTTGTTGCGGCCGATCTTGTCGTTGTCGGTGGCTTTGCGGCGTGCGTTGCGTACACCCTTGTCCATCCATGCGCGCTGGGTGCGGGCCCGCAGCTCCAATCCGGCCTTGGTGTCGGCGTATTCCTCGTAACGCTCGCGGGCGTGTCTGCGGGCGACCTCCCGTTCGGCCAGGTAGGATTCGTAGCCGCCGCCGTACTCGCGAACCTGCTGCTGGGCGAGGTCCAGCTCCAGGACGCTGGTCACCGTCCTGGCCAGAAACTCCCGATCGTGACTGACCAACACGGTCGCGGCCCGCAACGCGGTGACAAACGCCTCCAGCCGCTCCAAGCCGTCGAGGTCCAGGTCGTTGGTCGGCTCGTCGAGTAGGAACACGTCGTAGCGAGCGAGCAGCAGCGACGCCATCCCCACCCGGGCGGCCTGACCACCCGAAAGCGACGTCATCGGCGCCTCGACGCCGACCGTGAGGCCGAGGTCGGCCACCACGTCGCCGATCCGCTCATCCAGATCGGCCCCGCCGAGCGCGAGCCACCGCTCCAACGCCACCGCATAACCCTCGTCCGCGCCGGACCCGCCGTTGGCCAGGGTTGTGGTCGCCGCGTCCAACTCGACCTGCGCGGCCGTCACGCCGGTGCGACGACCGAGGAAAGCGCGCACCGTCTCATCTGGCCGGCGATCCGGCTCCTGCGGCAGATGACCCACGGTCGCCGAAGGCGGATTGAGCCGGACCGTGCCCGCCTCGGCAGTGACGAGCCCAGCGAGCACCCCCAGCAGGGTCGACTTGCCCGCCCCGTTCACCCCGACCAGCCCGAGGACATCCCCCGGCGCCACCACCAGGTTCAGACCGGAGAACAACATCCGGTCCCCGTGCCCAGCTGCCAACCCTTTAGCCACCAGCGTTGCGCTCACCAGCCCAGAGCCTAGAACAGCTCGCGCCGACGAGTAGCAGCGTATGCACGCGCTGACCCGAGGCGCGGTTGACGAACCGGGCTCGACGGGTGCTGGTGCCTGCTCGCGCAGCGGCGAGCGGGACCGTCTGGTATCGATCCGCCACGTCCCCGCAGTTGGGAGGTGCCCGACCTCACCGCCGCACATCCTCGACCGGCTAGCCAAGACGACCGCCAATCTCCGGTGACGTCCGCGGGCCGAATCGACTTTGCGCCCTTCGATTTCCGGTGGTCAGGCGTCGGAGGCAGGTAAGTGGACAGCGATCTCCATGCCGAGTTCGGCTCCGCCGGCCAGGTCGAGGCGGTCGCCGCTCCAGAACCGACCGGCGTCGTACCAGTTCGGCCGGCGCTCCGGAGGTAGGAGGCCCATCGCCTGGTAGGTGAGAGCGAGGATCTCCGCGCAGTAAGCGGTGTCAAGGCCGATGTCGTGGGTGTCGCGCGTTCTGCGGCGCACCCGTCCACTGAGCCACCGCGCGGCGAGTTGGGCAGTGCTGGGGAATGGGGTGCCGTCCAGGCGGGCGATGGTGCGCAGCACGGCGTCGTCCAGTTCGTGGGTGCGCGGGCACTGCAGCTGGCGCAACCAGACCCGCTGCCGGTACCGGGTGGTCCAGACCACGACCGCGCTGCGCAGATCGTGCAGTTGCGCTCCACGTTGGTGGATGCCCGCCCACAGGTCCGGAAGCGATCGCCCCAGTTCCGCGTGCCACATCAGAGCCGGCATGTCCTCGATGACCACCGCCATGCCGACGTGGTTGACGGGGCTGTTCGTGGTGACTTGAATCGTCCGGTCGGCGGCGGAGCGGCCCCGAAACAGCCACACGTCCCCCGTGCGCGTCAGAGCGACGGCCTCGTCGAGATTGAGTTGGGTGCCCGGCACGGGAGCTAGCCTAGGTCGGTGCGCTGGTGGAAGATGCTCGGCCTTGCGGCGTTCATCGGGGTGGCCGCCACCGGCGTGGTGATCGCTCGGGACGAGCGTCGCCGCCGCGCCTACACCCCCGAGGAGATCCGCGTCCGGCTGCACACCCGTCTGGCCGAGGCACCACCTCAGCCGCCCGGCCGCCCGGCTTGACGTTCGTCGCGTGTCGAGCGGGCGCAGCGGCAGGTAGGCGGATGTGCCGGGTGTAGGTAGTGGTCGAGGATCCGGTTGGTGGCGGCGCGGCATTTGCTGGTTGGAGTCGGTGGTGCGGACGAGTTCCGCGGGGGTGTAGGCGCTCAGCAGGTCATGGACGTTTGTAGCGGCCGGGGCGTGTTCTGTGAGCAGGTTCGCCGGGGCGCTCGGCGAGTAGTGGCTGGCCACTGGCACAACTCCCACACGATCACCTCCCATCAGGGCCTACTCCCCGGCCAGCTCGGACATCTCCGCGCGGAATCCTCGTTCAGGCCGGAGGGGACTGAATTGGGCAACCCGCCGTCCCCGCTCGCGCTGAGCGGGGACGACAGTGGCCTCAGTTGGTGCCGTTTGGTGTACCGGTGAGCGCGGGGGGCTGCGGCCGAACGGCGTGAACCTCGATGCGCCTGGACTTGGCCTCCTCGGCCTTGGGCACCAGCAGGCGCAGCACACCGTTTTCGAACGACGCGTCGATTCTGTCCGCGGCCACGTGGAGGGGCAGCGTGATTGAGCGACGGAACTGGCCGTAGCGGCGCTCGATCAGGTGGGTCTGCTCCTCTGCTGAGGTCGGGTCCAGACCCCGCTCGCCCTGGATGGTGAGCAGGCCGTCCTGGTAGGCGATGTCCAGGTCGTCGAGCTTCACTCCGGGGAGTTCGATCAGAATGATGTAGGCGTCTTTGCGCTCGGAGATATCGGCCGCCGGGGCCCATGTGGGCGTGCTGGCGGCTGCGTAGCCGGATTGTTGGAGTTCCTGCCCGCGGGTCTGACCCAACATCCTGGTCAGGTAGTAGATCGCCTGATCCTGCGCGGCGCGCAGATCCTGAAAAGCATCCCAGCGCGTCATGACTTCCATCGCACAACTTCCTTGCTTTATTTCATCGGCGGCTCGGGATGAATGTCCCAAACGAGAGAAACACTGTTCACTTGTCGAGCTACCATGTTCACTGTATCGTGAACGAAGTTCACAGTCAATTCTGAACGGGAGAGAACCCGGTGGATGCCGACGCGACGCTGTGGTTCAGCGCCCCGGAGACCGCCGACCAGCGGCGCCCCACACTCACCCGGCAGCGGGTGGTGACCGAAGCACTCACCCTGATCGCTCAAGACGGCGTTCCAGGGCTGACCATGCGCGCCCTCGCCGCTCGTCTCGACGTGGTCCCCGGCGCGCTCTACCGCCACGTGCCCAACAAGGAACGGCTTCAGGACCTCGTCCTGGACGGTGTGCTCGCCGAAATCGACTGTGACCTCGATCCCGCACAACCCTGGACCGAGCAGATCACCGTGTTGGCGCATCGGCTACGCACCGTCCTGGCCGACCACCCCGGGGTCGCCGCCCTGCTGACCGCTCGCGACCCCCTCGGGCCGCACTCTCTTGCCCTCGCCGAAGCCTTCCTGCGACCACTCCACGCCGCCGGGTTTCCCCACCACCAGGCCGGCCATGCCTTCTTCCTGATCGTCGGCTACACCCTCGGCTTCGAGGTCGGCAACACCCGCACCTCCGCAAACCAGCAACGCGTCCACGACCCGACCACCAGAGAGCAACTCCATCAGTTCTTCCGCGCACTGCCCAACGACCGCTTCCCGACCCTGGTCACGCTCGGCCCCCACGTGTGGCTCGACAACCGCGACGAACGATTCGCAGCCGGCCTCGACGTGCTTGTCGATGGGCTGAAACGACGGACCACCTGGCAACCGCCCGAGCCATGAGATCACGGTCGACAGCTGTGCCGGGTGCCGACAGGTCGGCTGGCGCAGGCTGGTGGTAGTAGGCCCGGGCGCCCTGTTCACCCCGGGGCCAGGTCGAGGGATCACCGGTCGGGGTGGTCATGGCCCGGGCGGGGTGGTGGGCTTGGGGCGCCGGTCGGTGCGGAGAAGGTCGTTGTCGATGGTTCCGTTGATGATGTGCGCGGCGACGTCGCTGAGGCGGCGGTTGTTGCTGCGGGCGTAGCCGCGCATGAGTTGGAAGGCTTGGTCCAGGGACAGGCTGGTGCGTTGCGCGAGCATGCCTTTGGCCTGTTCGAGCACGACCCGGCTGGTGAGCGCGGCCTGGAGTTGGGTTGCGAGCAGCTCACGGGCGGCGATGGCGCGTTCCTGCAGCAGGCCGACGGTGGCTACGTCGGCCATCGCCTGACCGATGCCGAGATCCGCCTCGCTCAGCGGGCCGGGTTCGGTGCGGAACAGGTTCAGCGCGCCGATGGTTTCGCTGCGCAGGCGCATGGGGAGTGCTTGGGCGCAGTGGAACCCGAGTTGCTGCAGCCGCGGGGTGAATGCCGGCCACGCCGTGTGCATGGCGGGTAGGCCGGCGCGGGCCACCGGTTGTCCGGTGCGGTAGCAGTCCAGGCACGGGCCTTCGTTGTTCTGCAGTTCGTAGAGTTCCAGCAGGCGGGCTTCCTCGGTGGAGGAGGCCATCACCTTCAACTCGCCGCGCTGGTCGGCGAGCATGATCCCGGCCGCGCTGGCGCCGAGCAGCTCGACGCTGCGGGTGGCCAGGGTGTGCAGGAAGTCGATGACGTCGAAGTCGGCGACCAGCGTGTCGGCCAGTTCGACGAACGTGGTGGCGATGAGTTGTTCCCTGCTGGCCATGTATCCCGCTGCCTTTGGTCTCACTGGGGGTCACTGATCCGTTGTCGAACCGCCGGACTCGCTTGGGGGCTCGCTGTCGTCGAAGTGCAGTCGGCGGGCGACCACATCCGCGGCGACCTCGGTGACCGTCTGCCCGGAATCGTAGGCGTGGGCGCGCAGCCGCAGAAGCGCCTCGGGGAGGCTGATGCCGAGTTGAATGGTGATCATTCCGGTGGCCTGGTGGACCTCGGCCCGGCTGTCGATCGGCCCGGTCAACGCCGCGCGCTCGCCATCCGGGCCGGGATGATCCTGCAGATAGAGCAACAGGACGATGGCCGCGTCGGCGAAGGCCAATCCGTCGGCCAACTCGGCGGCAGTCAGTTGTCCGGGGGTGTCGCGGTAGAGGTCCAGGACACCGATGCGAACGGCGCCGACCCGCAGCGGGAAGGCGAAGATGGCGTACACGCCGGCGTCGAACGCGGCCGCACCGTAGCGCGGCCAGCGCACCGACCCGGTCGCCGTGAGCTCGGGGTGCAGCACCGGATGATCCCCGCGGGACGCCTCCACACAGGGACCCTCATCGAGGGCGAACTGCAACTCCTCCAACTGCCGGGCCCGCGCGTCGGTGGCCGCGAGCACCACACCGCTGGGCCCGTCGTCGGTCATCAACGCCAGCGCGACCCCACTGACCGGGAGCGCCGACAGGCACTCGGCGCACAACCGGGCCGGCAGCGAGGTATCCGAGGCTCGCCCGGCGGTGACGCGCGACAGGATCTCACTCACCCGGGGACTGCTCACGGGGGTCATCCCCGCCGGCCCGGACACGGTGACGACCGCGACGTGTAGGTGGCCGGAGCGGTGATGGGTGCGGTTTCCGGGCGGGGGTCTGGTGCGGCGACGGCCGCTCCCAGGGGACGGTCCGACCACGCACTGCGCCGGACTGCGATCACGACGTTTCTCTTCGGCCGGGCAACTCGTCGTCCGCGACGGTCATGTCCCGACTGAGGCGGGCGAGTTGGTCGGGATTGGTCCAATGCACGTCGCCCGCCCAGCCGAACCTCACCAGGATCTGCCCGTCCACGGACCGGCCGGGCAGGACCAGAGGCTTGGGATCCGGGGCGGGTCCTGGGGGTGAGAGGACCGCGGTCATTGAACTGTCCCGTCAGGATCGATCGGTGCTTGGCTGCGCGGGTGCTCGCCGACTCCGGGCCGTTGACTGTCCTGAATGGACGGTGGCGGTATGGCTGACTGGGCGTGGATTCGATCGATCAGCATCCCGGCTTCGGCCGCGGTGAACAGGCCCCGCCCGGCAGCGCGCGCGATGGCCGCCACCGTAATCTGCTGGAGTCTGGTGCTCCCCGCAACATCAACGGATGCCATCAAGAACCCCCTCGGTCGATAAGCGACACGCCGGGGGCTGGGGCACTGGCTTTCACTCTACGCGCCCGACCGGCAGAAAGCCCCTTTCCTCGGGAACCATCAGCCGGGCACTGACCACGACTCCGAATCCCACCACCGGTGTGGCACCTGAACCGACCTTGTCGGGGTCGTCGTCGAGCAACCATCCCGCGTCGGCCACCGGTCTCGCTTGCCCGACGCCCGGCCGGCTTGGCGTGTCTGTCGGACTATGCCGGGAGTGGGGTCAGCGGGGTGGGGAACTGCCCGCCGGTCTCTGTGGCGGGGTAGGTTCGCCAGTCTAGGAGCCGGCCGGTGTCGTCGAGTAGTTCCATCCGTACCTGCCGGCCGACTCCGACGCCTAATTCGGCGGCGCCGCGCCGATCTTGTTGCGGTCGGCTGGGGTGGGTTGTCGGTGTTGATCGGCGCCGCCACCGTGACGAGGTCCAGCTTTCTGCGTCGTCACCTGGCCGGTAGTCACGGTGTTGCAGCCCCATGTCGATGGAGTCGGGGACCAGGTCGGTTTCCTTCGGCATACTCGCCCGCCAGCCGACGATCCCGCGGGAGAAGACGTCGACGGCGAAGGCGACGCAGGCGGTGCCGGCCCAGATGGCGACGTAGGTAAAGTCCGCCACCCGGAGCCGGTTCGGTGCGCCGGCCGTGAACTGGCGTTTCACCAGCTCCGCAGCCGGACGCCATCCTTGTCCTGGATTGTGGTGCGCACGGTCTTACCGCGCACCACGCCGGCGACGCCCAGCCGGCGCATGAGCCGTTCGGTCCGGCCGCGCCCGCCCCGACGCTTCGCGCTGCAGCCGACGCCACATCTTCCGGGCACCGTACACTCGGTAATTTTCGTCATACACTCGCTGATTTCCTTCATCAGCTCCTCATCTTCGATCTCGAGCCGTGATTTCGGGCGCGAGCGGGCGGCGTAGTATGTGGACGGAGTGATCTTGACACCGAATTCGGTCGGTACGGCACAGATCGGCTCGACTCCGAACCGGTCCTTGTATTCCGTGACGAACGCTACGAGCAGGGCCGTTTCAAGATCGTTTGGGTAGCGCCTCAGGCGGTGCTACCCGAGGCCGGTGGCGTGCCGGTGGTGCTGAGCCGTGCGGCACCTCAGTGTCCATTGTGGAGTGGATGCGAGGAAGGCGTCCTTTCTCACGCCCAG
>NZ_DASYTH010000467.1:0-32170 GCF_036002505.1 Actinophytocola sp.
CGGCGAGACGCGTGCGGGTGACGGCTTGGATGAGGCGGTGCACGGAGACCCGTCCGGTTGCGGGGGAGGTGATGAGGCTGAATGCACGGAGTTCGCCGAGAGCGCGCAGGCGGGTGAGTTCGTCGGTGAGCAGTGGGTGCAACAGCGGTGCGAGACCGTCGGGCAGGGTGATCGTGTCGGGGTTGGCGGACAGGAGCAGGCTGACGGGAATGGCATCGGGGGCGAGAAAGGCGAACACGTTCAGCAGCGCGGCGGCGGTGGGTGGGAGCCGGTCCATGGCCAGCTGCCAGGTTGTGGCCACGGTGTGCGGGTAGTCGGTGGGGGGTTCTTCCTGGTGCAGCTCGGCGGCTCGGTCCCGGTAGAGGCGCAGGTAGGTGGCGAGGTCGATGCCCTTGGCGCGGACGAACGACGCGGCTTGGGCCAGCGCCAGCGGCAGGCGGCCGAGTTCGCGCGCCAATGTGTCGGCGGTGTCCCGGTCCGGGTCGGCGGAGAGGCGGGTGAGGAGGTCGACTGCCGCGGAGAGGCTCAGCGGCGTGATCGGCATGACTCCGTCGAGGGAGGGCCAGTGACCGGCCTGGCTGGTGATCAGCACGTGGCCGTGGCCAGAGGCGGGGATCAGTCCACTGGCGGCGGTGGCGTCGGGGACGTTGTCCAACACCAGTAACCAGGGATCGGTCCGGCGGGACAGCAGCGACAACGCCGCGGAGCGGGCGTCGGGGATGTCGCGGGCCTGCTGGCCGGGCGGGAGCAGGAACGGCAGCAGGTCGCGGAACTCCGCGTCGACGGCGGCGGGGTCTTCGGCGCGCACCCACCAGATCACCCGGTAGTCGTCGCGGTGTCGTTGGGCGTAGGCGCGGGCCAGGCTGGTTTTGCCGACACCACCCATCCCGGACAGCACCCGCACGACCGGCGGGCTACCCGCGCACAGCTCGCCGCGCAGCCGGGCCAACTCGTCCTCGCGACCGACCACTGTGGACAGACCGGCGATCTGCGGGGAGACGACACGCGCGGAGGGATCGGGCGGCGCGGTTCCCTGGTAGATCGAGACCGAGCCGGCCTGGGCGATGGTGGTGCCGGACGCGGGTGGCCCTGCGGCCGCGCCGGCTACGAAGGGTCCTCGCGGGTCATAGAGACCGAGCCGCCGGTGACGCCGCCGATCGCGATGCCGCCGCCGGTGGCGTTCACTCCGCCGGAGATGGCGACACCCTGCGGCCCGGCCGTCGGACCACCCGCCGCCTGGACCGCCGCGTCCAGTTGAGTGGCGAAAGCCTTGTCGGTGTCGACGGCTTCTTCGAGGGCGAGGCGGACCCGGGCCTGGGTGCGGGTGCTGGCTTCGCCGTTGTCGACGACCTCACCTTCGAGGACCTTCAGCGCGGGCTCGTCGTGCAGCTTGCCGGCCACCAGGTCGTGCACCTTCTCCAGCCCGGCATCCAGCGCCTCGTCGACCTTTTTGTCAACTTGTTCTCCGACGTGCTTGGCGCGGCGGGCGAACCAGCCGATCAGCATGCCCACCACGACTTCCAGCCCGGTCACCAGGTCCTCCCCGCAACGCTTTGTGCCGTAGATCGGTCACGGTACCCACATTGTTGCGGGCACAAAGGGGCGGCGGCCTTGGTGCGCGACTACGGGGTGAAATGCCTTGAAGGTGACCTTCGGGTCGTTGAGCGTCCTGAAGGTCACCTTCAGGGCACTCTTCGTCGATCTATACCACGAGGCCGACGCCGGCGTAGCCGAGCCAGCGGGCGGGGCTGTCGGACTCGACGGTGTGCTGGCGGTCGGGTCGCCACTCGTCCATCAGTGTGACGCCGGGTGAGACCAGTTCGAGGCCGTCGAGCCAGCGGGTGAGGGTGGCGTGGTCGCGGGAGTAGAGGTGCTCGCCGGTGCTGCGGTAGATCTGGACCATGGTGTCGACCTGGCCGCGGGTGACCGGGTCGGCCTGGTCGTGGGCGAGGTGGGAGACGGCGAGGTAGCTGCCGGGCGCGAGGGTGTCGCGGTAGGCGGCGACCAGGCCGGCGGGGTCCTCGTCGTCCGGGATGAACACCAGCACGCCGCCCATGAGCACGCCGACCGGTTGGGAGAGATCGAGCAGCTCGGTGACCCGCGGGTCGCCGAAAATGGCTGCCGGCTTGCGCACGTCGGCCTGCACGATGGCCGTGCCGGGCGTGTCGGCGAGAATGCGCTGGCCGTGGGCGACCGCGATGGGCTCGTTGTCGATGTACACCACGCGGGCGGCGGGGTTCGCCGACTGCGCGACCTCGTGGGTGTTCTCGTTGGTGGGGATTCCCGAGCCGATGTCGATGAACTGCGAGACGCCCGATTCAACCATGAACCGCACCACGCGGCGCACGAAACCGCGGTTGGACCGGGCCAGCATGGTCATGCAGGGCAGCACGCCGCACACCTTGTCGGCCTGCGCGCGGTCGGCGGTGAAATTGAACGAGCCGCCGAGGAAGTAGTCGTACATCCGGGCCAGGTTCGGCAATTCCGTATTGATCTGCATGCCGGGTGTCTGCCCGGCGGCGAGGGGTTCGGGTAGCGCTGTCATGACAGAGCCTTTCGAAAAGGAGGCGGCGCCCGAAGAGGGTTCCGGGCGCCGCCGTTGTGAAGAGAGGGTCACGCTGCCCTGGGCGCTGCCGTGGGCGGCTGGGCCACCACCACCGGGGCGACCGGAGCGGCGGCGGCCTTGGCGCGGGCCTTGTCCACGAAGTGGAGGCCCCAGAGGAAGCCACCGCGGACCGCGCAGACGGCGGCCGTGGCGAAGAACAGGCCGTAGGCGATGTGCGCCACCATCAGGAAGCCGTAGACGGTGGCGACGCCGGCGCCGAACGCGAACTGCGGCCACGGCTTGGACGGGCTGGTGCCCGGGTCGGTCACCATGTAGTTGGTGTAGAGCACGAACGCGATGCCGGTGCCCATGGCGAGGGCGCCGGGGATCGCGGTGTCGAACAGCCAACCGCGGACGAACGCCTGGAGCACGAAGAAGCTCAGCCAGCCGGCGATCAGGTACATGCGCTCGGTCAGCATGGCGTTCAGCACCGTGCCGGAGACCACGATGATTCCGACGATGAACCAGCTCCAGAAGTCGTTGATGTATTCACTGAAGTGGTACGGCGGCGCGATGCTGATCCACGACGGGAACAGCACCAGCACGGCGGCCAGACCCAGGTTGGACGGGTTCATGTAGTGCCGCATCCTGCCCTTGACCGGCGCCTGCAGCACCCACTTCGCGCTCACCGCGAGCATGATGCCGAAGACCATGACCCACACCCGGTCGCTGACGTAGATCAGCATGTTGAACGCCAGCGACGTGATGTGCGCCGGGTACAGGAACTCCATCACGCCCTTGGCGCCGTTGCCGAGGAACCGGGGAGACCGGCCCTGCGCCCACGCCCCGAGCAGCTCCAGCACGATCTCCGTGGTGTAACCGGTGGCGACCGCGATGAACGGGTAGATCCACGGCTGCTCGAAGCCGAGCACGGTGAACCCGACGATGTTGAAGACGGTGATCGAGATCGCGAACCGGCGGAGCGCGATGATCACTTTCGGGTTGTGCCGCGGAGCCGCGGCAACTGCTGGTGTGGTCACTTGGTCATCTCCTTGGCCTGGCCACCGAGCTCGACGCAGTGCCGGCCGGCGCTGAGCTGCAGATCCTGCTGGTGCGTTTGGCCCTTGCTGTCCCGCCACGCCAGGTGGACCGACACCGGACCGGACACGTTTCCGAGTCCGACGTGGACCTCGTGGCTGCGCTTGCCGGAGTGGCCGCTGCCGCCGTCGACGCGGTTGACGAACTTTCGGCCGTCCGGCGTGGTCACGGTCACCTCGGTGCCGGTCGCCGGCGAGCCGGGCGCACCCAGCGAGCCCTCGGCGGCATGCGCCATCGAGCCTTCAGTGATCAACTGCAGGTCGAGGGACGAGCCGGGGGACGGGCTTTCGTTGTGGTAGAACACCGGCTCGGCGTACTGCCGGGCCACCGCGAAGTCGAGCAGGCCGTCACCGTCGACGTCGGCGGGGGCGATGCCGCGGGTCGGGACCGGGATGGCCAGGCCCAGCTGCGGCGCGATGTCGGCGTAGCGACCCGACGGGCTCTTGGCGAAGAAGTGCAGCGTCTGGCTGCCACCGATGTCGTCGCCGGCCTTGGCGTTGGGCCAGAAGTACGGGTTGGGCACCAGCGCGTCGTTGGACGTGGCCAGCTCCTGCAGCTGCGGCCAGCGGTTGACCTCACCCTTGACGAACCCGGTCGCCTGCGCGATCACGTTCTCGCCGCTGTTGTTGAAGTCGTCGATCTTGACGTCCCAACCCCAGCCGGACCACGCGGTGCTGACCTCGGCGCTGACGTCCTTGTACGGCGCCTCGCCCTCGTTGAACTGGGCCCGCAGGTCGGCCTGGTCCTTCGCGGTCGACATGAACTGGAAGTTGCTCTCCTGGATGCCCCACGGCACGGTGATGTTGCTGACGAACATGTCGTACAGCCCGTCGTGGTTCAGGTCGCCGAAGTCGACGCCCATGCCCTTGAACGAGTCGTGCCCGACCCGCCGGGACTTCGGCACGTCCGGCGTGCGCGAGGTGGCCACCTCGGCGAACTTGACGTGACCCGGCGTGGACTGGTTGTACAGCAACCGGTCGTAGCCGAAGTCGTTGGCGATGTACAGCTCGGGCAGCAGGTCGCCGTCCAGGTCGGTGGCCGAGGAGCCGAGCGTCCAGCCGTAGTTGCTGTCGCCGGGAAGGGCGTTGTCCAGCAACGTGAAGTTCGCGGTCGTGGCGGAGAAGTCCTTAGACAGCAGGATGTACTTCTTGCCGCTGTTGAGTGCGTGCGACATCGAGTGGTTCATCGTGACGCCGCCGGTCTTGCTGTCGTCCAGCACCGGGCTGCCGTCGGGGAAGTAGTTGCCGATGAAGATGTCCTGGTGCCCGTCACCGTCGAAGTCGCCGACCGTGGCGGAGTTGGTGTTCCACACCGTGCCGGTGTACTTGCCGTTCGTGGAGTTGTTGCCGGGCACCAGCTCCACCGGGATGAACGCGTCCGCGCTCAGCTTTGAGACGTTCTGCTTCTGCAGGTAGACGATCGGAGTGCGGCCCCACAGGTACTCCAGCACGTCGATCCGGCCGTCCTCGTTGAAGTCGCCCGGCACGCAGCCCATCGGCGCCATCACGTCGTTCATCGGCAGCGGTGCGGGGTTGAGGTTGAACGGCGCGTACCGGTCGCCCCCCTTGCCCGGTGCCGGCGTGATGGCGACCTCGTCGGTGCGGGTGTCCACCAGGCAGATGTCGTTGGACAGACCGTCGCCGTCGAAGTCGTTCATCGCGATGGCCGCTCCGACCGAGGAGATCCAGGCGCTGATGTGCTCGTAGTCCTTGTTCACCCGGCGGATCTGCTGTTGCTTGTTCGCCGCGGGGAGCGCGATGGTCAGTGGCGTGAACTTGTACTTGCTGGCCATCGTGTTCTGTTCCTCGGCGGAGACCGAGGGCAGGCTGACGACGAAGTAACCACCCACAACCAGCACGACGGCGACGACCCCGGGCAGGTGCCTGCGCAGCCAACCTAATGTCGCGGTCATTGCTTACACCTCCCAATACAATTCAATGGCCGCCGCGTTGAGAGCTGCGGCGGTAGCATTCGGTTTCAAGACGCGCCGTTTCGACGCGCGCCAGCCAGTGCCCAACGCGGTCTCCGTGGAGTTAGATCGGCAAATTCCTTCGAATGCTGACACCTTCGGAGAACCCAGGCATCTTCCGGCGTGCCGACACCGGAGCCGCTGGTCAGGGGAGCGCACGTCAAGAGTGGTCGGGCCGCTGCGGGCTGATGCACCCTGGCCTGAGGCAACTTCCCCTTATTTCGGCATGTGTATTCTGACCTAGAGGGTGTGGGCGTGTGAGCAGGGAGCGGATAGCCATTGTCGGTATCGGGCTGCGTTACCCCGACGCAGGTTCTCCCGAAGAGCTATGGGAAAACGTGCTGGCCGGCCGCCGTGCGTTCCGGCGGCTTCCGGACGAGCGGATGAACCAGGCCGACTACTACTCGGAGGACCCCCACGCACCGGACCGCTTCTACTCGAAGAAGGCGGCGGTGCTGCGCGACTTCGAGTTCGACCGGGTGAAGCACCGGATCTCCGGCAGGACCTTCCGGTCCACGGACATGACGCACTGGCTAGCGTTGCAGGTGGCCTCGGAGGCGCTGGCCGACGCCGGCTTCCCGGACGGCGAGGGCCTGCCCAAGGAGAACACGGGCGTGGTCCTGGGCAACACCCTGACCGGTGAGTTCTCCCGGGCCAACGTGATCCGCCTGCGCTGGCCGTACGTGCGCCGCACGGTGGCCGCCGCGCTGACCGCGAAGGGTATGCCGGAGGCCGAGCTCAACGCGTTTCTGCGGGACCTCGAGCCACAGTACAAGTCCGCGTTCCCGCCGATCGACGAGGACACGCTGGCCGGCGGTCTGGCGAACACGATCGCCGGCCGGATCTGCAACTACTTCGACCTGCACGGCGGCGGGTACACGGTGGACGGTGCGTGCTCGTCGTCGCTGCTGTCCATCGCCAACTCCTGCAAGGCGTTGTCGGACGGCGACATCGACGTGGCGCTGGCCGGTGGCGTGGACCTGTCCATCGACCCGTTCGAGGTCATCGGCTTCGCCAAGACCGGCGCGCTGGCCAAGGGCGAGATGAAGGTCTACGACAAGGGCTCCAACGGGTTCTGGCCCGGTGAGGGCTCCGGCATCGTGGTGCTGATGCGCGAGGAGGACGCGATCGCGCGGGACCGCCGCATCTACGCCACGATCACCGGCTGGGGCATCTCCTCGGACGGCAAGGGCGGCCTGACCCGCCCGGAGGCCGCCGGCCACCGGCAGGCGCTGGCCCAGGCGTACGGGAAGGCCGGCTACGGCGTGGAGACCGTGTCCTACTTCGAGGGTCACGGCACCGGCACCGCGGTCGGCGACGCCACCGAGCTCGAGGCGCTGGACTCGGCCCGCCGGATGGCCGACCCGACCGCGAAGCCGGCGGCGCTGTCCACCATCAAGGGGAACTTCGGGCACAGCAAGGCGGCCGCCGGCATCGCCGGGTTGATCAAGGCCGCGCTTTCCGTGCACCACCAGGTGATCCCGCCGAGCACCGGGCACTACGACCCGCACCCCACGCTGCTCGAGGACGACGCCAAGCTGTACGTGCCCAAGGAGGCCGGACTCTTCCCCGAGCGCCTGCCGATCCGCTCCGGTGTCTCGTCCATGGGCTTCGGCGGCATCAACACGCACATCGCGCTGGAGCAGGCCCCCGGCCAGCGGCGCCGCACCGAGCTGGGCAAGCGGGTGGAGACGCTGGTGTCCAGCCGGCAGGATGTCGAGCTGTTCCTGCTCGACGCGCGCAGCGTCGCCGAGCTCCGCGAGCGGATCACCGAGCTGCTCGCGCTGATTCCGAAGGTGTCCTACGCCGAGCTCGGGGACGTGGCCGGGGCGCTGGCCAAGGACCTGACCGGCCGGCCGTTCCGCGCGGCCGTGGTCGCCGGCAGCCAGGAGGACGCCGAGCGCAAGTTCACCCGTCTGCTCACCGAGCTGGACGCCGGCAGCACCAGCCTGTTCGCGCCCGCCGACGGGGTTTTCCTCGAGTACAGCCCGGACCGGCCGCGGATCGCGTTCCTGTTCCCCGGCCAGGGTTCCGGGCGCGGCACGGTGGGCGCCATCCGCAAGCGGTTCGCCGCCGCGGAGAACGTGTTCCGCTCGGCCGCGGTGCCGACCGGCGGCGACCAGGTCGCCACCGAGGTGGCGCAGCCGCGGATCGTCGCCGGCTCGCTCGCCGCGCTGCGGGTGCTGCACCTGCTCGGCGTCGACGCGGACGTGGCGGTCGGGCACAGCCTCGGCGAGCTGTCGGCGCTGGCCTGGGCCGGCGCGCTGGGCGGCGAGGCGCTGCTGCGGCTGGCCGCGGTCCGCGGTCAGGTGATGGCCACGGCCAGCCAGGCCGGTGGCGCGATGGCGGGCCTGGCCACCGACCCGGACCGGGTGCGGCAGCTGGCCGACGGCATGGGCGTGGTGATCGCCGGGTTCAACGGCCCGGAGCAGACCGTGATCGCCGGCTCGGTCGACGCGGTGGACCGGGTGATCGCCAAGGCCCGCGCCGAGGGCCTGCAGGCGACCCGGATCAACGTCTCGCACGCGTTCCACTCGCCGCTGGTGAAGCCGGCCGCGGACGCGATGGCCGAGCGGCTGGCCGAGTTCACGTTCACCCGGCCGGACCGGACCGTCGTGTCCACTGTGTCCGGTGACGTGCTGGACCCCGGGACGGACCTGCGGCAGCTGCTGCGCGAGCAGATCGTGAAGCCGGTGCGCTTCCAGGAGGCGGCGGAGAAGGCCGTCGCGGACGCCGACCTGGTGCTGGAGGTCGGGCCCGGCCGGGTGCTGTCCGGTCTGGTCTCCCAGATCGCGCCGGAGAAGCGGATCCTGGCCGTCGACACCGACAACTCCTCGCTCGGCTCGCTGTTCGGTGCCCTGGGCGCCGCGTTCGCGCTGGGCGCGTCCGTGGAGGCCGCGGCGCTGTTCGCCGACCGCGTGGTGAAGCCGATCCCGCTGGACGGCTCGTTCACGTTCCTGTCCAGCCCGTGTGAGGCGGCCCCGAACATCGAGGCCGGCCGGCACGCGGTGGAGGGCGAGGAGACCGCGGCGACCGAATCGTCCACTCAGGACAGCGCGGCCGCGGACGGCGAGTCGTCCGGTGTGTCCACGTTGGACCTGCTGCGCAAGCTCGCCGCCGAGCGGGTCGAGCTGCCGCTGGAGGCGGTGCTGCCGGAGACGCACCCGCTGGACGACCTGCACCTGAGCTCGATCACGGTCGGCCAGATCGTCAACGACGTCACCCGCGAGCTGGGCCGCCCGGCGCTATCCGCCACGACCAACTTCGCCACCGTGACGCTGGGCGAGCTGGCCGCGCTGATCGACGACCTGGACGACACCGCGCTGGACGGCGGCGGGCCCCGCGAGGTTCCCGGGGTGTCGCCGTGGGTCCGGCCGTTCTCGGTGGACTACGTGCCGGCCCGCGCCCCGCGGGTGAGCACCGGCGTCGGACCGGCCGGCACCTGGTCGCTGTTCGCCCCGTCCGGGCACCCGCTGGCCGAGTTGCTGGAGGTGGCGCTGTCCGAGGCCGGGATCGGCGACGGCGTGCTGCTGTGCCTGCCGGAGTCCGGTGAGGAGCACGTGGAGTTGCTCCTGGCGGCGGCGAAGGCCGCGGCCGACGGCGCGCCGGGCACCCGGTTCGTTGCGGTGCAACGGGAATTGGGTGCCTCGGGTCTGGCCAGGACCTTGCACCTGGAGCATCCGACCGTGCCGGTGACCGTGGTGGAGCTGCCGGACGTGGCGCCGGCCGACGCCGAGGCCGTCAAGGCGGCGGTCAGCCGGGTGGTCACCGAGGCGGCGGCCACCACCGCGTTCACCGAGGTCCGCTACACCAACGACGGCACCCGCACGGTGCCGGTGTGGCAGGTGCTGCCGGAGTTCACGCCGGAGCCGGGCCAGACCCCGCTCACCGCCGCGGACGTGCTCGTGGTCACCGGTGGCGGCAAGGGCATCACCGCCGAGTGCGCGCTGGCGATTGCGCAGGACTCGGGCGCCGCCCTGGGCCTGATCGGCCGGGCCGACCCGGCCGCGGACGAGGAGCTCTCGGCGAACCTGGAGCGGTTCGCGGCGGCCGGCGTGCGGTTCCGCTACGAACGCGCGGACGTCACCTCGGCCCCGGCGATCGCCACGGCCGTCGAGGCGATCCAGGCCGAGCTGGGCACGGTCACCGCGATCCTGCACGGCGCCGGGCGCAACGAGCCGAGCGCGCTGGTCTCCCTTGGCGCCGAACAGTTCGAGCAGACCCTGGCGCCGAAGGTCACCGGCCTGAAAGCCGTGCTGGAGGCGGTGGACGAGGACAAGATCAAGCTGCTGATCACGTTCGGCAGCATCATCGGCCGGGCCGGGCTGCGCGGTGAGGCGCACTACTCCACCGCCAACGACTGGATGACCGAACTGACCGTGAAGTTCGAGCGCGAGCACCCCGGAGCACGGGGGATCGCGATGGAGTGGTCGGTCTGGTCCGGCGCCGGCATGGGCGAGAAGCTCGGCGTGGTCGAGGCACTGCAGCGGGAGGGCATCACGGCGATCTCGCTGGAGAACGGCCTCGCGGTGCTGCGCCGGGTGCTGGCCGACCCGTCGGCCGGACCGGTGCTGGTGATCAGCGGGCGCTCCGGCGGCCTGCCGACGATCACCATGCCGGCGCCCGAGCTGCCGCTGACCCGGTTCCTGGACCGCGTGCTGGTGCACTACCCGGGTGTCGAGCTGATCACCGAGGCGGAACTGTCCGCGGGCAACGACCCGTACCTGTCCGACCACCTGCACCAGGGCGACCTGCTGTTCCCGGCGGTGATCGGCATGGAGGCGATGACCCAGGTCGCGTCCGCGCTGACCGGCCGGACCGGTGCCCCGACGCTGGAGGACGCGGAGTTCCTGCGTCCGGTCGTGACCCGGCCGGGCCAGAGCATCACGATCCGGGTGGCCGCGCAGGTGAAGGACGCCGACTCGGTCTCGGTCGTGATCCGCGCCGAGGACACCGGGTTCAGCGCCGACCACTTCCGCGCCACGCTGCGTCTGCCCCGACCGTCTCTTGAGGACAGTGGGCCGGACCGCGACCTGCTGGCGCTGCCGCAGGTTCCGACCGACCCGGTCAGCGAGCTGTACGGCGGGACCATGTTCCAGGGCAAGCGGTTCCAGCAGCTGTCCGCCTACCGCCGGGCGAGCGCCCGGCACGCGGTGGCGGAGCTGGCGACCGGCTCGGCGCACCAGTGGTTCGCCGCGTACCTGCCGCAGGAGCAGCTGCTGGCCAACCCGGGCACCCGCGACGCGGTCATGCACTCCATCCAGTGCTGCGTCCCGGACGCCACGCTGCTGCCGCTCGGCGTCGAGAAGCTGTACCTGACCGAGGCTTCCGAGCTGGACGCCGAGTTCGTGGTCATGGACGCCCGCGAGCGGTTCCAGGACGGCGACAGCTACACCTACGACATCGACGTCCGGACCCCGGCCGGCGAGCTGGTGGAGCGGTGGCAGGGCCTGACCCTGCGGGCGGTGGCCAAGAAGGACGTCGGCGGGCCGTGGGTGCCGTCGATGCTGTCCGGCTACGTCGAGCGGGCGCTGGAGCGGGTGCTCGGCGGCAGCCGGGCGGTCGTGATCGAGCCCGACCCGGTCGGTGACTCGGCGGCGGACCGCCGGACACAGACCGAGGTCGCGGTCGGCCGTGCGGTCGGGCTGCCCACCACGGTGCGGCACCGGCCGGACGGCAAGCCCGAGATCGACGGCGCTTCGGTGTCCGCCTCGCACGGCGCGGGCGTCACGCTGGCCGTGGTCGGCACCGGGCGCCTGGGCTGCGACGTGGAAACCGTGCTGCCACGCGACACGGAGACCTGGGACGGTCTGCTCGGCGCCGACCTGGTGCCGGTGCGCGACCTGGTCGCCACCGAGACCGGGGATTCCCTTGATGTGGCGGGAACCAGGGTGTGGAGCGCGCTGGAGTGCCTGCGCAAGACCGGTGCCACCAGCCAGGCACTGACCGTCGAGCGGTCCGAGCCGGACGGCTGGGTCCTGCTTTCCGCGGGCGACGCCAAGATCGCCACGTGGGTTACCACGCTGAACGATGTACCCGAGCCGGTGGTCTTCGCCGTCTTGTCGGGAGAGGAGTACTGAGGTGACCGGATACTACGAGATCCGTCACACGGTGGGCTTCGAGGAGACCAACCTCGTTGGCAACGTCTACTACGTGAACTACCTGCGCTGGCAGGGCCGGTGCCGCGAGATGTTCCTGCGGGAGAAGGCACCCTCGGTCCTGGAGGACCTGCGCGACGATCTGAAGCTGTTCACGCTCAAGGCCGAGTGCGAGTTCTTCTCCGAGATCACCGCGTTCGACGACCTTTCGGTGCGGATGCGCCTGGAGGAGCTGACCCAGACGCAGATTCAGTTCACGTTCGACTACGTCAAGCTCGCCGACGGCTACGAGCAGCTGGTGGCCAGCGGGCGGCAGCGGATCGCGTGCATGCGCGGGCCGAACACGGCCACCGTGCCGTCCCGGGTGCCGGAGGACCTGAAGCGGGCACTCGAGCCGTACAGCAAGCAGATCACCGCGTCGGTGGCGCAGCGGATGGGAGGTTCAGGTGTCTGACCGGCCGGTGCACCTGGTGTCCGGTGACGGCGAGCCGCGTGGGGTCAGCGGGGACTTGCTGCGGGACGTCATGTCCCAGTTCGCGTCCGGGATCACCGTGCTCACCACCGGTGGTGAGCAGGTTGCGGGCATGACCGCGAACGCGTTCAGCTCGGTCTCGCTGGACCCGCCGCTGGTGCTGTGCTGCGTGGTGCGCACCGCGCGGCTGCACGACACCATCCCGCTCGCCGGGCACTTCGGAGTGTCCATTTTGGGCGCTGAGCAGGAGGGTGTCGCGCGGTACTTCGCGAACAAGAAGCGGCCGAGCGGAGCCGCCCAGTTCGACGAGGTGGACTGGTTCGCCGGGCGGCACACCGGTGCGCCGCTGCTGGCGGGTTCGCTTGCGTGGCTGGAATGTGAGCTGGCCGGGGCGTTCGACGGCGGCGACCACTCGATCTACCTCGGCCGGGTGCTGGACGCCGGTTGGAGCTCCGGGCCGGCGCTGCTGTTCTTCGGCAGCGGCTTCCACCGGTCGTTCCCGTCGGCTCGCAGTGCCTAGGCGACATGGGACGCCCTTTGTCGCGGTTTCCTTCGGAGGTTTTCGTGCTGGTAAGCGTGACGGGTGGGACCGGGTTCGTCGGCGGGCACTCGGTCGCCGCGATCATCGCGGCCGGGCACCGGGTTCGGCTGCTCGCCCGCGATGAGTCCACTGTAGAGCGTGCGCTTACGCCGCTGGGCGTGTCGCCGGGCGCGGTGGACGTGGTAGGCGGCGACGTGCTCGACGAGATACGGGTGGACCGTCTGATGCGCGGCGCCGACGCCGCGATCCACCTGGCGTCGGTGTACTCCTTCGACAGCCGGCAGAAACGGGTCATGCGGCGGACCAACGAGCGCGGCACCGAGGTCGTGCTGGCCGCCGCCCGGCGGTCCGGCGCGGGGCCGATCGTGTACGTGTCCACGGTCGGCGCCCTGTTCCCGGCGCGGGTGATCAACGAGACGTCGCCGGTGGGGCGGCCGCGGGAGACGTACCTGGCCAGCAAGGCGGCCGCGGAAGCGGTCGCCCGGCGGCACCAGGAGGAGGGCGCGCCGGTGGTGATCAGCTACCCGCCGGCGCTGCTTGGCCCGCACGACCCGAAGCTGGGCGACCAGACTCTCCGGCTGCGCAACACGCTGCGCGGCCTGATGCCGATCTGGCCGCTGGGCGGGTTCCCGCTCGGCGACGTGCGCGACACGGCGTCGCTGCACGCGTCGCTGCTGGACAGTTCCGCGCCGGGCCGGCACTTCGGGCCCGGCCACTATGTGTCCACAAGGGACTATTTACGCGCGGTGCGCCAGGTGACCGGGCGGGCGCTGCCCGCGGTGTACCTCCCGGCCTGGTCGGTCGTGCCCGTCGGCCTGTTCACCAACCTGGTGCAGCACGTGTGGCCGTGGAAGATTCCCGCGGAATACGGCGCGATCTACACCGCGGCATGCCGAACCCGGGTGGACGAGACCGCCAGCACCAACGGGATCCCGGCGCGGCCGCTGCCGGAGACGGTCACCGACACCGTGCGCTGGCTGCACGCCGAGGAGCTGATCTCCGAGCGGGCGGCCGGTACGGCGATCCGCGAGGCGGTGCCGGCATGAAGCTTGCGAATGCCGGCGCGAGGGAGTTGGCCGACCGTGACGAGGATCGGCCGAGGAACGTCGGCATGAAGCTTGCGAATGCCGGGCGAGGGAGTTGGCCGACCGAGGGTAGGCCGAGGAACGTCGGCATGGAGCTTGCGGAATGCCGGGCGAGGGAGTTGGCCCACCGCGACGAGGGTAGGCCGAGGAACGAGGTCTGCCCGAGGAGTGGTCTGGTGACCCACCTGCTGAGGCGACCCAAGACCATGGTCAACATTCCCGAGCTGGACAGTGAGGTCTGCCCGAGGAGCGGTGCGGCGACCCACCACCCGAGGCGACCCAAGACGGAGGCCACCATTACCGAGCTGAAAGGCACGGCGTCGTGAGTACCACACCGGAACCGGTGGAGGAGCGCGTTCCCCGGCTGGCACTGGCCAGTGTGGACAGCCCGCTGCCGGACGAGGCGCCGAAGCCCGCCGGGCCGCGCAAGCGGTCCATGCGGATGCTGCGCGCGCAGCTGGACGGGTTGCGCGAGCAGGTGCTTGCCGGCGACCGCAAGGCCGTGGAGCGGCAGCGCGCGCTCGGCAAGCACATTGCGCGCGAGCGCCTCGCCATGCTGCTGGACGACGGCTCGTTCATCGAGATCGACATGTACCGCCGGCACCAGGCGTCCGGGCTCAAGATCGGCGAGAACAAGCCGTACACGGACGGCGTGATCGCCGGCTCCGGCACGATCGACGGGCGCCGGGTCTTCGTCTACGCCCAGGACTTCACCATCTTCGGCGGCTCGCTGGGCGCGGCGCACGCGGCCAAGATCCACAAGGTGATGGACCTGGCGCTGGAGGCCGGCGCCCCGCTGATCGGGCTGAACGACAGCGGCGGCGCCCGAATCCAGGAGGGCGTGCTGGCGCTGGACGGCTACGGCGGCATCTTCCGCCGGCACGTGGCCGCCTCCGGCGTCATCCCGCAGATCAGCATCGTGCTCGGCCCGTGTGCCGGCGGCGCGGCGTACTCCCCGGCGCTGACCGACTTCACGTTCATGGTCCGGGACATCGCGCAGATGTACCTCACCGGTCCGGACGTGGTCGCCGCGGTGACCGGCGAGCAGGTCAGCCACGCCGAGTTGGGCGGCGCCGACGTGCACGGCAGCCGCTCCGGCGTCGCCACGTTCGTCCACGACGACGAGGAGGGTTGCTTCGCCGACGTGCGGTACCTGGTTTCCCTGCTGCCGTCGAACAATCTCGAGCCCGCGCCGAGCTTTCCCTCGCGCGGCGCGGAGTTCGACGAGCGCCCGGACCTCGCCGGAATGGTGCCGGCCGAACCCAACCAGCCCTACGACATGCTCTCGGTCATCGCCGAGATCGTCGACGACGGCGACTACATCGAGGTGCACGCGCTGTGGGCGCGCAACATCATCTGCGCGCTGGGCCGCATCGACGGCCGCGTCGTGGGCGTCGTCGGCAACCAGCCCTTGGCCTTCGCCGGCGTGCTCGACATCGACGCCTCCCAGAAGGCGGCCCGGTTCGTGCGGTTCTGCGACGCGTTCAGCATCCCGCTGGTGACCCTGGTCGACGTCCCGGGCTTCCTGCCCGGGACCGGCCAGGAGTACGGCGGCGCCATCCGGCACGGTGCCAAACTGCTGTACGCCTACTGCGAAGCCACCGTGCCGCGCATCCAGATCATTATCCGCAAGGCCTACGGCGGCGCGTACATCGTGATGGACTCCCGGTCGGTCGGCTGCGACTTGTCGCTGGCCTGGCCCACCAACGAGATCGCCGTCATGGGCGCCGAGGGCGCGGTCAACGTGCTGTTCCGCAAGGATCTGGCGGCCGCGGCCGACCCGGCGGGGCTGCGCGCCGAGCTGATCGATACGTACTCGGAAAATCTCATGCACCCGCTCTATGCCGCTGAACGGGGTCTGGTCGACGACATCATCGACCCAGCGAAGACGCGTTCGGCCATTGCCCGCGGGCTGGCGATGCTCGGCAAGAAACGGCGGCTGTCCCCGCAGCGCAAACACGGCAACGCACCGATGTGATCGCGCACGCCGAAAGAAGGCTTCTGGCTGCGCAACCACGGCACACGTCCACTGTGGACCGACCGTGGCGAAGGCGTCCTTCTTCACGCTCACGGTGACCAACGACGCCTTCGTCGCATCGTGAATTCGATTCCACGCCCGCCGGCCAGGGCCCTGGCCGGCGGGCGAACCCTGTTACCCATCACATTGACCGTCTTTCCGGACACGTGCACTGAGCAACGTGGGAGACGTGCATGAATGTGTTCCATGCCAGAGTTGTCGGCGTAACCGGTGGAGAATCGGCTCGCACAGGACCCCAGAGTCGAGCGGATCTACCCATAATCACCTGTCCTGCGATCGTATCGAGGAGTACAGATGACGATCATCGCTGCGGCATCGCGGCCTGATCTTGTCCGCCGGGCGACGGATCTGGTCGACCTGATCCGGAAGCACGCCGCATGGCAAGAGGAGAACCGCACCCTGCACGAGGAAGTCCTGCAGGGAATCGCCGACGCCGAGCTGCTGAAGATGCGGCGTCCGGCTCGGTACGGGGGCAGTGAGGCGGACGTGCGCACCGTGGTCGACGTGGTCGCCGAGCTCGCGCGCGGCGATGGCTCCACGGGCTGGAGCGTCGCCACGATGACGCTGGGTTCCTGGCGGGCCGGGCTGTTCCCGGACGAGGTGCAGGACGAGATCTTCGCCGACCCCGACGTCCGGCTCTGCGGCAGCGTCAGCCCGACCGGGTTCCTCACACCGACCGACGGCGGTTACATCCTCAACGGCGAGTGGCAGTTCATCACCGGCGCGCCGCATGCCAAGTGGATCATCCAGTCCGTCCTGCTGGCCACCGAGGACGGCAACTACGTGCCGGCCGCGGCCGCCGTTCCGATGTCGGACGTGACGATCATCGACGACTGGCGCACCTCGGGCATGCGCGCCACGAGCAGCGTGAGCACCGCGGTGAAGGACCTCTTCGTGCCCGCGGCGCGCGTCCTGCCGATGCTCCCCGTGCTGCTGGAAGGCCAGCACCAGTCGGCGCAGAACGCCGACCACCAGGTGTGGAAGACCCCGTTCATGCCCCTGGCTTCCGCGGTGGGCGTGGCGCCCCTGCTGGGTATGGCCCGGGCCGCGCAGGATGCCTTCTTCGAGCGGCTGCCCGACCGGAGGATCACCTACACCAGTTACGAGCGCCAGATCGACGCGCCGCTGACCCACCTCCAGGTCGCCGAGGCCGCCGTGAAGATCGACGAGGCCGAGTTCCACGTACACCGCGTGGCCGATTGCCTGGACAGCAAGGCCGGCGCCGGTGAGTGGTGGAACCTGCAGGAGCGGGTCGTCGCCCGGATGGACGCGGGGGCGGCCACCCAGCTGGTCACGGAGGCCGTGGGCGTGCTCAACGGCGCCAGCGGCGCCTCCTCGGTCTACTCCCACGTGCCGATCCAGCGCATCGTGCGGGACGTCGATGCGCTCGGCCTGAACGCGGCCCTGGTCCCGAGCACGAACCTCGAACTCTACGGACGCGTGCTGGTCGGCCTGGAGCCCAACACGCAGTTCCTCTGATACCCCGCCCGGTGCCGTAACTGTCAATGATCTTATCGAGGAGCAAAAACAAATGTCGAAATTCGAGACACCGACGCGGGGTGAGCTGGTCGGGCGGGCGGCGGATCTGGTCGACCTGATCCGCAAGCACGCCCCGTGGCAGGAGGAGAACCGGGTCCTGCACGACGAGGTCGTCCAGGGAGTTGTCGACGCCGGTCTGTTCCGGTTGCGGGCGCCGAGGCACTACGGAGGCTACGAGTCGGACACCGCCACGGTGTGCGGCGTGATCGCCGAACTGGCCCGCGGCGACGGCTCCGTCGCCTGGTGCGCGAACACGTGGACGCTCGGTTCCTGGATGGTCGGGCTGTTCCCGGACGAGGTGCAGGACGAGATCTCCGCCGACCAGGACGCGCGGATCGGCAACAGCATCAGCCCGAACGGGGTCGCCGTTCCGACCGACGGCGGTGTGATCCTGAACGGCAAGTGGCCGTTCAGCACCGGCGTCCAGCAGAGCGGGTGGTTCGCCCACTCCGCCGTGCAGGCCGTGGACGAGAACACCTTCGTGCCGGTTCTGATCGCCGTTCCGGCGGCGGATCTGATCATCGTCGACGACTGGCACACCGTGGGCATGCGGGGCACGGGCAGCGTGTCGACCGTGGCGAAGGACCTCTTCGTCCCCCAGGCGCGCGTCCTGCCGATGCTTCCCCTGATCATGGAGGGCAAGCACCAGTCGGAGCGCAACGCCGGCTCCGTGCTGTGGAAGGGCCCCTTCTCGCCGTCCGCGGCCGCGCCGGCCAGTGCGGTGTCGCTCGGCCTCGCCCGGGCCGCGTGGGACAGCTTCCTCGAGCGGTTGCCGAACCGGAAGATCACCTACACCAACTACGAGAAGCAGGTCGAGGCGCCGCTGACCCACCTCGAGGTGGCCGAGGCCGCGGTGAAGATCGACGAGGCCGAGTTCCACGTGCGGCGCGGGGCCGAGCGCCTGGACGGCAAGAACGCGTCCGGCGAGCCGTGGACGCTGGAAGAGCGGGCTCTCGCGCGCATGGACATGGGCGCGGCCACCCTGCGGGCCAAGGAAGCCGTGGATGTTCTCAACAACGCCAGCGGCGGCTCCTCCATCTACTCGCACGTGCCGCTGCAGCGGATCGAGCGGGACATCCAGGTGGTCAGCCTGCACGGGGTCCTGCACCCGGCCACGAACTTCGAGCTCTACGGGCGCGTGCTGTGCGGCTTGGAGCCCAATACGCATCTGATCTAGGAACTGCCGGAACGTGATGGAAGCGCCTTTTCGCACGCTGGGCGCGCGGAAGGACGCTTCCATCATCTTTCCAGGGGAACAATGAGGTTTTCCAGGTTGGGTGGTACAGGGTTTCATGTGCAGAACATGAAAAACTCATATTGCCCCGGCCCGGGGCGGTTCCGTACTTTTAGCTTGGCGCCTTGGTCGTTCAGCGGCTCGGGCCATATACGTCAGGTCGGCCCACCCAACTGGGCTGGCAGCACGCTATGCAACAAAGGAAGGCTTGGACATGAGTACCCAGCAGACGGCGGTGAGTCAGGGTAGGGCGAATCTTGTCTTGGCCACGCTGTTCTTAGGAATGTTTGTGCTGGGAACCGCCGAACTGCTCGTGGTCGGCGTGCTGGATCTGATCGCGGGTGATCTGCGGGTGTCGATTCCCGCCGCTGGCACTCTGGTCACTGCTGCTGCGCTGGCTTTGGCTTTGGGTGGCCCGATCCTGACCGTGCTGACGTTGAGGTTGAACAAGCGGACGATTCTGATCGGCGCGTTGGTGTTGTTCATCTTGGGTAACCTGGTCCCGGTGCTCACTGACAGTTATGGCCTGTTCCTGGCTGCTCGTATCGTTACCGGCGCTTTGCAGGGGTTGTTCATCGCGACCGGGTTTGTCACCGGTATCTCTGTGGTGCCTCCGGAGAAGATGGGTCGCGCGATTTCTGCGGTGTTCTCCGGTGTCGCGGTCTCGGCTGCCCTGGGTGTTCCCCTGGGCACGCTGCTTGGTCAGGCTGTCGGGTGGCGTGGCGCGTTCGTGGCCGTCATCATCCTGTCGGTGATCGTGTTGGTGGCTACTATCGCTTTTGCTCCCTCGCTGGCTCCCGCTGGGGGCAGCGCCGGTAATCAGGCCAAGTACGCTTTCGCTCCCCGGGTGTTGGCGGTGCTGGCGCTGAACTTCGCGGTGTTCGCCTCGTTGTATGCCGCGTTGACCTACATTGTGCCGTTCTTGCAGGACGTCACCGGTATTTCCGGTGCGGCCATCAGCATCTTCCTGCTCGTCTACGGTGTCTCCACGGTCATCGGCTCGGGTGCTGGTGGCCGCTTTGCCGACAAGAACGCCAAGGCCACCCTGATTGTGGCCACCTTCGGCACCGCGGCAGCCCTGTTGGTGCTGTATCTGGGCGGCGCCCTGGCCTTCCTGGTCGCCGTGGCCATCCTGGCCTGGGGACTGTTCGCCATGGGCATGGTTCCGTCTCTGCAGTACCGGGTCATCATGCTGGCCGGTCCCGGCGGCGCACTGGCTCAGTCCCTGCCCGCCTCGGCCGCCAACATCGGCATCGCCTTCGGCTCGTTCATCGGCGGCGTGGCCATCGGTGGCGGCAATGCCAAGGCCACCGTGATCACCGGCTTCATCATCGCCGTCGTCAGCGGCATCATCGCCTGGATCACCAGCTACCTCAAACCACCGGTGATCAAGGACGTCCCTCAGCCCCAAACCGACGTCACGCCCGATGCCGAAGCTGCATAACAGAAGTACTTTCCTCTCGTGCCTGCCCCGGCAGCACGACAGCCAATGGCTCCGGCCTCTGGCGCGCCTCGCGCCAGAGCCGGAGCTGTCTGGCGAGTTCGACCCGAAGAAATCCATGACTTGGAGGACAAAATCATGAGCGACCTGTCCGGCGGGACCACCATCGTCGTCGGCGCCAGCCGCGGCCTGGGCCACGGGATCGCCATCGCCTTCGCCCAGGCTGGCGCCCCCGTGGTCGCTGTGTCCCGCACCGCGGCGGAGTTCCCCGACTTTCCCGGCGGTTCCGGCTCCATCCGGTCCGAGCTCGCCGACGGGGGCGAGGCCGCCGTGCCGGCCCGCCTCATCGACCGCTACGACCCGCGGACCATCATCCTGGTGGGTGGCGCGACCCCGCAGATGCGCCCGCTGCACGAGCAGACCTGGGAGACGTTCTCGATCCACTGGGAGAGCGACGTCCGTATCGCGTTCCACTGGCTGCGCGAGGCTTTGCTCAAGCCGCTGGCGCCGGGCAGCAAGGTCATCACGGTCAGCAGCGGCGCCGCGCTCGGCGCCGGCGGCTCACCGCTCAGCGGAGGCTACGTCGGCGCCAAGGCCACCCAGCGCTTCATCACCGGCTACGCCCAGTTCGACTCCGACCGCGCCGGCCTGGACATCACCTTCAGCACGATATTCCCCAAGTTCGCTCCGACGACCGGCGTCGGCCGGGCGGCCATCCCGGTGTACGCGGCCGCGTCCGGCCTGTCGGAGGAGGAGTTCCTCCGGCCACAGGGCCCGCTGGTCACGCCCGAGATCGCCGGCAAGGCCCTGGTCGAACTGGCCCAGGCGAACGCCGCCGCCGTCGCCCCCGCCTACCTGCTCAACGGCACCGGGCTGCACGAGATCTGACCGTCCACACAAGCCACGCCCGATTCCGCCGCCAGCGGAATCGGGCGTGTTTGCTGTGCCGCCTGGGTCGGCCGGGTGGTCAGTCAGGACGGAAGTTGCACCGACTGGCGGTGCCGGAAGAAGTTGCGCGGGTCGTAGGTCTTCTTCACCGCTTGGAGCCGAGGATAGTTGTCCTTGTAGTACAGGTCGTGCCAGCTCGACGAGGACCTGTTGAACGTGGGATCGTTGAGATCGGCGTCCGGATAGTTGACGTAGCACCCGTCTGTCACGGTGTTCGGCACCGGCACACCACCGGTTTCCGCAAACGTTTCCTGGTAAGCTTCCCTGCCCCACGCGATGTTCTGGGCGTCGTCGGCGGGATTGAGCCACTGAGCCGACCATTCCACCTTGTATGCCGCGTCGCGATGCGGTATGGCGGTGGCTGACTGGGCGACGGCGTTCGTCAAGCCCCCGTACGGGCTGAGCATGATGTTGATGTTCGGGTTGCTGATGTCCGTACGGATCAGGTGTTTGTACATCGCCGCGAGGTGCGTCCGCGTGAAAGCGCCGATCATGAAGGCGGACTTGTAATCGGCGCGCAGCGTCGGGTCGGTGAGCAGCGGGTTGGTGGTGCCGGTCAACTTGACGAATTGTAGCCATGGGAGTGTGCGCTGAGAGGTGACCACCGGTGCGACCACGCCGTTGTACATGTAGGCGAGGTAGTCGTCCATTATCCGCTGGGCATCTCGCGCACCGGCATCCACCATACTGAGCATGAGGATCTGGCCGTTCGACTTGTGATATGCCTGTATCACGCTACACAGGAAGCGGTTGGAGCTGCTCGCAGACTTGTTCGCGATGTGCCAGTCGGCGTAGTTCTGGCTGAGCCGGGCGAAATCGGCCTCGCCCACCTGATTCCAGTCCCACACCGTGACATTGAACAACGCCTGGGCAGGCGGCCTGGGCAGCAGACCGCGGGGGTCCGTGCCGGTGACGCCCGGCGAGCGGAAGAAGTACCGCGTGACGACGCCGAAGTTTCCTCCGCCGCCTCCGGTGTGTGCCCACCACAGCTCGCGGTTGGGATCAGAGGCCTCCCGGGTGGCGACGACCGTGCTGACGTTGCCCGACGCACTCACGACCACCACCTCCACCGCGTACAGGTGATCGACGATCAGACCATTGCGGCGAACCAGCCAGCCCCAACCGCCGCCGGCGACATGGCCGCCGACGCCCACGGAGTAGATGACACCGCCGGGTGCGGTCACGCCCCAGGTCTGGTAGAGCTTCTCGTAGAGATCCAGCAGAATCGCCCCGGACTCGACGGCGATCGCGTTGAGCCTCGGCTCGTAGTAGATCCTGTTCATGTTGGTCAGGTCGATGATCTTCTTGACTTCGGAGTTGTAGACGAAGTCCTCGAAACAGTGCCCGCCGCTCCTCACGGTCAGCCTGCTTCCACTGCGGACGGCACTGCTGACGATCGGGGCTATCTGTGCCGGGTCGTCCACCACATAGACGGAATCAGGGGCCGCGACCCACCGCGGGTTCAGCGCCTGTACCAGGTCCGGATACTGCTGGTCGCCGGGATTGACCACGGCGGCCTGGCCCTGCAACGCCGACGCGCTGGTGCCGGCGGCGTCCGCCAAGCCGGCTGGGAACAAGGGGCCTGCGACGGCTGCCCCACCTACACCTGCTGCGGCTCCGGCAAGGAATCTCCGCCGTGCCATACCTTGGTTCTGCTGCGCCATCGCTGTCTTCCTCCGGTGATACCGAGCCGACGTAATCAACCAGTGAACCGCCGCGAGAATCCGGCTACGGCGACCACGCGGCGCGCCGGTAACACGCTATGGACCAGGATGCAAAAGGATCCACTTTCAGAGTGCGGTTCGACCGGTGTTGGCGTCTCACGCCGAACGAAGCAGGCCTCAGTCAACAGTATCCGTGGAACCCTGGTCCGCCCCGTGCGTGGAAGCGTTGACGGCGGCCGGTGGGGGAAAACGCGTGACGAAATCGCAGACGGTGAGATGAGTCGGAGTGATCGTGATAACCGCCATCTCGGTCGTGTTCTCGCGCTTGGTGCGCTCCCACTCCGGCATTCTTTCCGGGCCCACGGCCCGGCGGGACGCGTCGATGTGCTCCTGGGGGAGCCCCTGCCGGATCTCCACCGCGGCGGTTCCCCGCCCCAGCATGATCAGCGGCGGGAAATCGGTGGTGTCGACGGTGAATGACACCTCAGGATGCGCTTCGATCGCCCGGACCTTGTACGCGGACGTCGGCGTCGCGAGGACGAACGCCTTGCCGTTCCAGAGGTAGGAGACCGGCACCGTGCGCGGATGGCCGTCCAGCCCCACATATCCCAGCCGCATCGGAATCGGCGCTTCCAGCAGGGTCTGCACGAACGGATCGGTGTTCACCAGGTCCACGATCTCCGGGTAGTCCATGGGTGCACCTCCGTGAGAAAAGGGCATTGACGGTGCCCTGAAGGGTCCCTTCAGGACGGTCAGCGTCCTCAAGGGCCCTTCAGGGCGAAGTGCGCCGTACTAGAGTCCGGCCAGGAACCTCAGCAGTTCCGCGTTGACCTCCTCCGGCCCTTCCTGCTGCGTCCAGTGCCCGACCCCCGGCAGCGCCACCGTGCGCGTCAGGTTTGGCACCAAGTACGGCAGGTTGGGGATCAACTGGTCCATGCCCGGGAGCCGGACACTGCCGTCCCGGTCGCCGTGGATGTACAGCGCCGGGGGTGTCATCGGCGCGCCCTGCCACGGCGCCATCAACTCCCAGCTCAGGTCGATCGTCCTGAACCAGTTGATGCCGCCGGCGAAACCGGTCCGGGTGAACTCGGCCGTGTAGAACTCGAGGTCGGCCTCGGTGAGCCAGCCGGGCAACGCGGCCGGCTCCGACATGAGGTCGAAGAGGCTGCCTCCCGCGGGCACCACCGGCCCGGTGGGTGCTTGCGCCTGCGGCGAGTCGCCGAAGCCCCAGTGGAAGATGCGGGTGAGGCTGGCCCGCACGTCGCGCTCCAGCTCAGCCTCGGCCACACCGGGCTCCTGCAGGTACTGCATGTAGAAGCCGGGGCCGAGCGCCTGGCCCAGCCCGGTCAGGGCGCTGACCGGGCCGCGTGGAAGGTAGGGCACACTCAGCGCGACGACACCGTGGATGCGCTCGGGCCGCATCAGCGCGGCGTTCCAGGCGACCTGCGTGCCGAAGTCGTGGCCGACCACCACCGCGTGCTCCTCGCCGAGCGCGTCGAGCAGGCCGAAAAGGTCGCCGACCAGGTGGAGTTGCGAGTACTGTCCTACCGCTTCCGGGCGGTCGGTCTGGCCGTAGCCGCGCAGATCGGGGGCAACGGCATGGTAGCCGGCCGCCGCCAGGGCGGGGAGTTGGTGGCGCCAGGAGTACCACGACTCCGGGAAGCCGTGCAGCAGCACAACCAGCGGCCCTTTGCCCTGCTCGGCAAAGTACATCTTGATGCCGTTGGTCTCCACGAACCGGTGACTGACCTCGTTCGTCGCGCCCTGGCTCGGTGCTGATTGCTGGTCGCTCATGGTGCACCTCCTTGTCTGTTGCCGGGAAGATCCTCCCTCCCGGGCCGTCTTTGACACCACTTCCTCCTTGCCCACTTCCTCCATATTCTTGTCCACGGGTTAACCCACCCGCTGTTCTTTTCGGTGAAAGGTGGTGTTTGTGCCCGGTGCCGGGAGTCAGTCATGGTGGGGTGACACAGGCGTTCATGTGCAGATCGTGAGGAATTCATATTGCCTTGGTTGGGGTGGTTCCGTAGTTTTATGTTTGGCGCCTTGGGGCCGTTTTGTCGGCTCGGGTTAGGCACATGTCAGGTACGGTCGGCCCGCCCCGCTGGGCTGGCGGCATGCTCTGCATCATAGGAAGGCTTGGACATGAGTACCCAGCAGACGGCGGTGAGCCAGGGTAGGGCGAATCTCGTCTTGGCCACGCTGTTTTTAGGCATGTTTGTGCTGGGGACCGCTGAACTGATCGTGGTCGGTGTGCTGGATCTGATCGCGGGTGATCTGCGGGTCTCCATCCCCGCCGCGGGTACTCTGGTCACCGCGGCTGCCTTGGGGTTGGCGTTTGGCGGTCCGATCCTGACCGTGTTGACCTTGCGGTTGAACAAGCGGACGATTCTGATCGGCGCGTTGGTGTTGTTCATCCTGGGCAACCTGGTCCCGGTGTTGACCGACAGCTATGGCTGGTTCCTGACCGCGCGTATCATCACCGGCGCCCTGCAGGGTCTGTTCATCGCGACCGGGTTCGTCACCGGTATCTCGGTGGTGCCGCCGGAGAAGATGGGTCGGGCTATCTCCGCGGTGTTCTCCGGGGTGGCTGTCTCGGCTGCGCTGGGTGTCCCGTTGAGCACGTTGATCGGCCAGGCTCTGGGCTGGCGGGGTGCGTTCGTGGCCATCATCATCCTTTCGGTGGTGGTATTGCTGGCCACTATCGCTTTTGCCCCGTCGGTGGCTCCTGCCGGGGGTAGTGCGGGTAACCAGGCCAAGTACGCTTTTGCTCCTCGGGTGCTGGCTGTGCTGGCGCTGAATTTCGCGGTGTTCGCCTCGTTGTATGCGGCGTTGACCTACATCGTGCCGTTCCTGCAGGACGTCACCGGTATCTCCGGGGCGGCCATCAGCATCTTCCTGCTGGTCTACGGGGTGTCCACGGTCATCGGTTCCGGTGCTGGTGGCCGGTTCGCCGACAAGAACGCCAAGGCCACCCTCATCGTGGCCACCTTCGGTACCGCGGCGGCCCTGCTGGTCCTCTACCTCGGCGGCACCGTGGCCTTCCTGGTCGCCATCGGCATCCTGGCGTGGGGACTGTTCGCCATGGGCATGGTCCCCTCCCTGCAGTACCGGGTCATCACCCTGGCCGGCCCGGGTGGCGCCGTGGCCCAGTCCCTGCCCGCCTCCGCGGCCAACATCGGCATCGCCTTCGGATCCTTCATCGGCGGTGTGGCCATCGGCGGCGGCAACGCCAAAGCCACCATCATCACCGGCTTCACCATCGCCGTCATCAGCGGCCTCATCGCCTGGGCCACCAGCTACCTCAAGCCACCCGTGGTCGAACAACCAGCAGCACCCCAAACCGACACCGCACCCGACGCCGAAGCCGCATAACACCAACCACCACCACGTCCAAGAGGCCGCCGCGAACGCGCGGCGGCCTCTTGGACGTCAACGTGCGCACAGCACTACGTCTGCTGCTTGCCGGCGCGCCGGTGCGGGCCGTGCTCGACCTCGGTGCGGAAGCGTTCGGCGGACAGTTCCACCGAGCGGGTGGCCGCTTCGAGGGAGTCGCCCTCGCCGACCATGAGGGTCACCAGCTGGGTTTCGTAGCAGGTGTCGGCGTTCCACGGGTCGATGAGGTAGTCGCCGAGTTCGAGGTTGATCAGGCCATGGGTGGCCAGCCACATGTGGTGGGAGACCAGGACCGGGTCGCCCGCGCGGAACCGGCCGGACGCCACGCAGCGGGTGGCGCAGTTGATGACCGTGGTGAGGGTGTAGCGGCCGTACTGGCGGTCCTCGTCGGTGAGCTCGAAGCCGCCCAGCGATTCGCCGCCGAACATCACGGTGTACAGGTGCGGGTTGGCCAGCGCGTTGGCGCGGTAGGCCCGGCCGAGGACGGCCATGTCGGCGACCGGGTCGTCGCTTTCCCGTACCTGGGTGAGGAACTTCTCGAGCCGGGCGAAGCCTTCGTGGACGATCTCGCGGACCAGGCCGTCCATGCCGCCGAAGTGCGTGTACACCGCCATGGTCGAGCTACCGGCCTCGGCGGCGATGCGGCGGGTGGACAGCGTCTGCGGACCCTCCTCGTGGAGCAGCCGCGCACCGATCTCGATCAGCGTGGCACGGGCTGTGGGGTCGGCTTTTCGCGGGCTCACCGGACCAGCGTTGCATAACACCGGCGGGTAGGTCTCCCGCCGGCGGCACCTTTTTCCACAACAGTGTTGTGCTAAGAGGCACAACGCTGTTATGCTTATGGGGAGCCTAGGGAGGGCAGACATGAACGAGAACATCAGCACCCGCCGCACCGTCAGCTTCCGCATGGACGACCAGTTCGACGTCCTCGACGCCTGGAGCGAGACCGCCACCGACGCCGACCTGCAGGCGGTCTACGCGGTCCTGTTCGCCGTCGCCGACGGCACCGTCGAGCGTGACTACGAGTTCGTCGACGACCCGCACCGGCTCAGCGAGTTCGCCGTGCTGGTGTACGCCGACCTGATGGTCAAGATCCGCGTGCACTCGTTCGACTCGTTCGGCCTGGTCTACCTCGGCGCTCCGGCCTGACCTGCGACGATGTCGGTGTTGACCGGGCCCGCAGTGCCCTCCACGAGCGCGCGGATGTTGACCATCAAGTCCGCCCCGATCGGATATCCGCGGTCCACCCCGGCGGGCAGGTTCTGTCCCGTTTGGATATGAGTTGTTCATGGCCGTCCCATGAGTCGCTGTGTCCGCACGCGTGGCCAACTCATTGCGGTCCGGTGCCCGGGTCACTGCCCGCCGTCACCGGTTTTTGAGACCGTTGGGCCGTGTCCTGGTGAAACGTGAGGGGATGTGGCCGATGACAGACGCGCGGTGGAGGCTGGTAGTCGACCAGGACGGTGTAACCATTGCGGGCGATCGCTTTCAGTTGACGACAGCACCGCGTGAGTTCGATGTGGACGACGCGGTTTACGGGGTGACCGAGTCGGCGGAGATGGAAGCGATTGTAGCTGAGTTGGACGCGATGACCCGCCGCACGTACGGGCAGTACTGTGGCATTGCCCGGTCCATGGAGGTGCTCGGCGAGCGCTGGGCACCGCTGATTGTCCGGGACTTGCTGGTGTCGCCGAAGGGTTTCAGTGACCTGCGCCGCGGTCTGCCCAGGATTCCGGTGGACGTGCTCTCCGCGCGGTTGCGGGAGCTGGAGCACACCGGCGTGATCCGCGCCGTGCACGCTCCTGACGGGGACGCCACAGACGTGTACGAACTCACTGACTACGGCCTCGAACTCGAGGAGATCCTGGTGCGGCTGGGCCGGTGGGGCGCGCGGCTGCTGGGCAGGCCGCTGCCCGAGGACATCTTCACCGAGTCCGCCCTGATCATGTCGCTGCGCTCGACGTTCCGGCCGGAGCTGGCCCGCCGGTTGCACGTCGGGTTCGAACTGCGTGTCCTCGATTTCGTCGGGTACGCGCGGGTCGACAACGGTGCCCTTGCCACCGGCGTCGGGCCGTTACCGAACGCCGATCTGGTCATTGAGACCGGGTACGCCATCAAAGACCTGATGACCGGCGAGCTGTCCGCGGCCGCGGCCATCGCCGACGGTGCGGTTCGCGTCACCGGAGATCCGAAGTTGCTCGGCAAGTTCACCGAGCTGTTCCGGAACCCCAGCACGCCGACCGCGCACGCCGCTTAACGAAACCTGAATGGACCGGTCCCATGGATGAGATCGTCGTGCGTGCGGTACAGCGCGCCATCGACACCATGCGAACCAATCTCGGGGACAGCCTGACCATCGACGATCTGGCCCGCTCCGCGATGTTCAGCAAATTTCATTTCACCCGCGTGTTCCAGCGGGTGACCGGTGTGTCGCCGGGCCGGTTCCTGTCAGCCCTGCGGCTGGAGGAGGCCAAGCGCCTGCTGCTGACCACGTCGCTGACCGTGGCCGACATCAGCCACCGCGTCGGCTACAACAGCGTCGGCACGTTCAGCTCGCGTTTCCGGCACAGCGTCGGCGTGTCCCCCACCACCTACCGGCAGCTCGGCGGCAACCCCGCGAAGCTGCCCGCCGACCAGTCGCCCGAGACCGAGACGAAGGGGGTGGTTCGGGGGAACGTCGTGGCTCCACCGGCCAGCGCACCAAAGCTGATCTTCGTGGGCTTGTTTCCCGGACGAATCCTCGAAGCCCCAGCCGTCCGAAGCACCCTGATCCGCGCGCCCGGACCGTACGCGCTCACCGACGTTCCGCCGGGCACCTGGTACCTGATGGCGCACGCGCCCACCGATCCGGTGCCGCACGTCGGTGTCTACGGCACGCTCACCGTTCACCCGCAGGTCGCCGCCCGGATCGCGGACATTCATCTGCGCCCGGTCAGCAACCTGGATCCGCCGGTGCTGATGGCCCTCCACGACGAGGTTTCGGAGCTCGCCCGGGTCGCATCCTGAAAATGCGCACGGCTGAAGGTGCCGGGAAACCGGTGCCTGGGAGACGCTGGAGTCTGCGCGAGAACCCTGGTTTTACGCCGGATCTCCGCGATACTGGTGGAAACCCGGTCAGGTACCCAAGGAGGGCAGACAGTGACTACGGCTAGTGTTCCGGCGCGGCGCGCGGAAAGCTTACTCACCGTGCTCAACACCCGTGGCCACAAGGCCGCACTTTATGCGTTCATGTTCGTCGTGATTGCCCACTGGGTGGAGCACATCACGCAGGCTGTCCAGATTTACGCCCTGGGGTGGGCCCGGCCCAAGGCGAAGGGCGCGTTGGGGTTGGCGTTTCCCTGGCTGGTGACGTCGGAATGGCTGCACTACGGCTTCGCCTTCGTCATGCTCGTCGGCCTGATCCTGCTGCGCCCCGGCTTCACCGGCCGGTCCAGGACCTGGTGGAACGTGGCCCTGGTGATCCAGGTGTGGCATCACCTCGAGCACCTGCTGCTGCTGATCCAGGCGCTGACCGGCTCCTACTTCTTCGGCCAGAAGGCGCCGACGAGCATCCTCCAGCTCGTCTTCCCGCGCGTCGAGCTGCACCTGTTCTACAACGCGGTGGTGTTCGTCCCCATGGTGATCGCCATGGTCTACCACCTCCGACCCAACGCGACCGAGCGGGCGCAGATGACGTGCTCGTGCGCCATCGCGCCGGCCGCCGCCTGAGGCTGGGAACGATGGTGTCACTGGGTGCCGGCCTCGCCGGCACCCAGTTCTTGCTGTCCCCCGGAGTCGCCTGGGCCGCGCAGCACGACCACACGCTGAACCTGCCGGTCAGCATCGGGCCGCTGGTCCTGCGCGTCGGCCTGCTCGTCGCGGTGCCCGCGGTCGCGGCGTTCGCGATGCTGCGGGGGTTCCTGTCCGAGCCCAGCCGGGCCACCACCGCGTTCGTGGCCGGCAGCGCTGCGGTTGCGGTGCTGTTCGAGTTCATGCTCGCCGACGGCATCGACTTCCCGCGGCAGGTCGTCGTACTGGTGCTCGCCGCGCTGGCCGCGCCGCTGGTCGTGATCCTGTCCCGGGATCCGCGCTACGCCACCACGCGTGGCCGGGCCCGGGCCTGCGCGCCGTGGATGGTCACGCTGTCCTTCGGGTTCGCGCTGGTCGAGTTCCTGCGGGCGATCCTGGGCGCGGGGGAGCTGACGGTTCTGCTGCCGACGGCCGTGGTGCTGGCCCTCGTCGGGCTGTCCTGGTTCACGGTGTGCGGCGTGGGGGGCCGGGTGCTCGGGACACTGGTCCGGATCGAGGCCGCGCTGCTGGGAAACGCCGCGCTCGCCGCGTCGGCCTACGCGCTGATGCTCACGTTGCCGCGGGTGACAGCTGCTGCGCCGTAGCCCCCGGGCCCGGCCGGTTGGTCACCTCGTCGACCACCAGCGGGCGCGCGCAGTCCTCGCAGGCCAGCTGCGTCACGACGTGGCCGCCGCAGCCCGCGTGCTCGAGGACGCGCGGCGGGCCGTCCTCGTAGGAGATGTAGCGGTCGCCCCACTCCATCAGCGTGAAGATGACCGGCGAGAGCTCGAGGCCCTTCCGGGTGAGCTGGTACTCGTGCCGCAGCGGGCGCTCCTGGTAGGCCACCCGTTCCATGATTCCGTTGTCCACCAAACGGTTCAGCCGGTCGGTGAGCACGTTGCGGGCAATACCGAGCCGGTTGAGGAACTGGTCGAAGCGCCGCACGCCGATCAGCGCGTCGCGCAGGATCAGGATGGTCCAGCGCTCACCCACGACTTCCAGGGTCCGAGCGACTGAACAAACTTGGTCATAAGTGCGTCCCAGCATTCATCCATGGTATTCGTTCCATGGTTGCTTGACCAGACTTACTCCGGTGTGACTTCCCCGGCGGTCTGCCATCTGGTAGACCATTCGGTGTAGGGGTCTTCATGAGCAATTCAGGAAAGGTACTGACCGGTATGCCTATTCCGACCGAACCGATCGGTAGTATTCCCCGTCCGCAGTACCTTCTGGACGGTCTGGCCGACCATGCCGCCGGCCGGATCGGGTTGGCCGATCTGCAGGAGCTGCAGGACCGCGCCCTCAAGGACACGATCGACCGGTTCGAGGAGACCGGGTCGCCCGTGATCACCGATGGCGAGCAGGGAAAACCCAGTTTCGCGACGTACCCGTTGGACGGTTTCACCGCGCTCGGTCCGGATGGTGCGGTCATCCCGTTCGCCGATGGACACACCCGCCAGCTGCCGGTGCTGACCGGCGGTCCGTTTCAGTACGGCACCTATGCCGACCAGTACTATCGCAAGGCAAAAGAGATCACCGGCCGCCCGGTGAAGCAGCCGGTGATCGCGCCGTCCGCGCTGAGCCTGCTGTATCCCGGTGACGGTTTGCCCGGTTACGCCAAGGAAACATTCATCGACGACCTGGTGAACGAAAGCGAGAAAGACATCCGGCGCTGCCTCGACGCCGGTGCACCGATCGTCCAGCTGGACTTCACCGAGGGTCGGCTGTCCGTCAAACTCGACCCGTCAAAGGGATTGCTCAACACGTTCGTCGATCTCATCAATACCGTGCTCGACCGCTTCTCCGACGAGGAGCGCGCGCGAATCGGGGTGCACACCTGCCCCGGCGGCGACCAGGACTCGGTGCACAGCCTCGACGTCGACTACGGCGAGTTGCTGCCGTCGCTGTTCAACATCCACGCCGGCCGCTTCTACCTCCAGCTGGCCAGCGAGTCCGACCGCGCCGGAGTCCTCGACACCGTGCGCACCCACTCCCGCGCCGACCAGCTGATCTTCATCGGCGTCACCGACCCGATCAACCCGCGGGTGGAGACCCCCGAAGAGGTCCGCGACCAGATCCTCCAGGCCATCGAGTACATCACCCCGGACCGCCTCGGCACCTGCGACGACTGCGGCTTCTCCCCGTTCGCCGACGACACCTCCACCCCCCGCGACACGGCCTTCGCCAAGATCAAGGCCCGGGTCGACGGCACCCGCCTGGCCAGCGAGTCCCTCGGCCTCTGACTCTTCGGGGTCCGGAGTGCGATGAAGGGGGCCTTTCTCACGCCCACGGGGAGGAAGGCCCCCGTAATCGCACCGCACCCCACCCAAGCGA
>NZ_DASYTH010000468.1:0-11786 GCF_036002505.1 Actinophytocola sp.
CCGCTCCTCGGGCAGACCTCGTTCCTCGGCCTACCCTCGTCGCGGTGGGCCAACTCCCTCGCCCGGCATTTCGCAAGCTTCATGCCGGCTATCCGGTGGTGCGGTAGGCGACATCCCGGATGTCGGTGACGAACATGTGCCCCGGCGCGTGGGTGATCGCGAACGGGAGCCGGGACGCGGTGATCACGGCCTGCGGGGTGACGCCGCAGGCCCAGAACACCGGCACGTCGCCGTCGTGCTGGTCCACGGCGTCGCCGAAGTCCGGTGCGTGGAGGTCCTTGACGCCCAAGGCTTCCGGCGCGCCGATGTGCACCGGAGCGCCGTGCACGGCGGGGATCCGGGCGGTGATCGTGACCGCGATGGCGACGAGGTGCGCCGGGATCGGGCGCATCGACACCACCATCGGTCCGGCGAACCGCCCGGCCGGGCGGCATTCCCGGTTCGTCACGAACATCGGCACCGTGCGGCCCTGTTCCAGGTGCCGCAAGGGAACTCCGGCCTCGGTGAGCGCGGACTCGAACGTGAAGCTGCAGCCGATGAGGAACGTGACCAGGTCGTCCCGCCAGACGTGGGTGACCTCGGTCGGCTCCTCGGTGAGCACGCCGTGCCGCCAGACCCGGTAGCGCGGCAGGTCCGTGCGCAGGTCGGCGTCCGGCGCGAGCGGGGTGACCGGGGATCCGGCGTCGGTCACGTCCAGCACCGGGCACGGCTTGGGGTTGCGCCGGGCGAACAGGAGCAGGTCGTAGGCGTCCTGTGTGGACACCGAGACCAGGTTCGCCTGCACGTACCCGGGTGCCATGCCTTCGGTGGTCGCGACCGCGCCGGACCGGAACGCCGCGCGGGCCTCGCCCGGCATGCTCCACTTAGGACAGCTCATGGCCGCGGGTCTCCGGAAGTCCCAGCACCGACACGAATGCCAGGGCGTAGGCCAGGGCGCCGAACGTCATCGCGCCGCCGGTGCCGTAGTGCCCGGCCAGGTAGCCGATGACGGTGGGGAAGAACGCGCCGACCGCGCGGCCGAAGTTGTAGGTGAAGCTCTGCCCGGCGCCGCGGGCGGTGGTCGGGTACAGCTCGGCGAGGTAGGAGCCGAACCCGCTGAAGATGGCGGAGGCGCAGAAGCCGAGCGGGAAGCCGAGGTACATCACCGCGGTGCCGGCGCTCGCCGGGAGCCGGGTGTAGAGGATGAGCAGCACGCCGCTGAGGAAGGCGAAGATCTGGAAGGAGGTGCGGCGGCCGAGCCGGTCGGTGAGGTAGCCGCCGGTCAGGTAGCCCAGGAACGCGCCGGCGATCAGGAAGAACAGGTAGCCGCCCGTGCCGATCACGGACAGCCCGCGGTTCTTGAGGTAGCTGGGGAGCCAGGTGGCGATCGTGTAGTAGCCGCCCTGGCAGCCGGTGGCCAGGAGCGAGGCGAACAGCGTGGTTTTGCCCAGCGGTCCCTGGAAGATCGCCTTGAGCGAGCCGCGGGCGGCCAGTTCCCGGCGCTGCGTGTAGTGCGGCGCGTCCTCGACCTTGCTGCGCACGTAGATCACGGCGAGGGCGGGGAGCAGGCCGGTGAGGAACAGCACGCGCCAGGCGGTTTCGTCGCCGGCGAGGTTGAACACCAGTGTGTAGACCAGCACGGCCGCGCCCCAGCCGACCGCCCAGGAGCTCTGGATCACCGCGACGGCCCGGCCGCGGTGGCGGGCGGAGGCGTACTCGGCGACCAGGATGGCGCCGGTGGCCCACTCGCCGCCGAAGCCGACTCCTTGCAGGGCGCGGAGCACGAGGAGGGTCTCGTAGTTGGGGGCGAGCCCGCAGAGCGCGGTGAACACGGCGTAGGTGATGATCGTGATCATCAGGGTGCGGGTGCGGCCGATCTTGTCGCACAGCACGCCGGCGGCGACGCCGCCGACCGCGGAGGTGAGCAGGGTGGTGGTGGCGAGCCAGCCCTTGTCCGCGCTGTTGAGGCCAAAGGTGGTGCCGATGGCGGCGAGGCTCAGCGGGAGCACCCAGAAGTCGTAGGAGTCGAGGCCGAAGCCGAGGAACGCGCCGACGAGGGCGCGCTTGCCCTTCGGCGGCAGTTCCCGCCACCACGCCATCCGGTGCGATTCACGAACTGTGGCCATGGCACACCCCGATCCCTCGATTGCTTTCTGTGACCTACTGCACACAGACGTTAGGTGAGGGCGGCCGGGCACCACAAGAGGATCGTTCAACAATTTTACAATGTTACGATCTGACGATGTGACAATTCGTGGCCAGGCGGCTTAGGTTGGGCCCGTGGCGACGACCGACGACCTCGCGCGAGACCGGCCCCTGCTCGACCGCACCAGCACCGCCGAGCGGGTCGCGGGCGTCCTCCGCGACCGGATCATGGAAGGCCAGTTCCCGCCGGACAGCCGGCTCTCCGAAGACACCATCACCAAGGGTCTCGGCATCTCCCGCAACACACTGCGTGAGGCGTTCCGCCTGCTGACCCACGAGAAACTGCTGGTGCACAAGCTCAACCAGGGCGTGTTCGTGCGCAAGCTCGACGTCGCCGACGTGGTCGACCTCTACCACGTCCGCCGGGTCATCGAAGGCGCCGCCGTGCGCACCGTCCGCACGCTGCCGAAGGCCGACGCCCGGGCGCTGGCCGCCGCCGTCGACGACGCCGAGGCCGCCGCGGCCGCCGGCCGCTGGGCCGATGTCGGCACCGCGAACCTACGATTCCACCAGGCTATTGCCGGATTGTTGAACAGTCCCCGCGTCGACGAGCTCATGCGCCAGCTCTGCGCCGAGCTCCGACTCGTCTTCCACGTCATGGCCAACCAGCGGATGCTCTACGAGCCCTACCTCCCCCGCAACCGCGAGATCCTGGACCTCCTGGTGGGCGGCCACATCGCCGCCGCCGAGAAAACCCTCGACTCCTATCTCGCCGACGCCGAGCACCAGCTCGTCACCGAGTACGCCACCGCCTCGTCGCCCTGACCGGTGAGCTTCCCGGCCGGCCGAGGTCCACCTGTCTTGACCCTTCCCGAGATAGCAACCCGAGACGAGTGGCTCGCCGCACGGAAAACATTGCTGGCCAAGGAGAAGGAGCTCACCAGGGCACGCGACGCCCGGCCGCCCTCCTCGACCTGTTCGACGGCCGCCGCCAGCTGATCGTCGACCACGCCATGTGGACGTTCGACGTCGACGAGCACGGCATCGAGACCCCGCGCGACGTCGCCCGCCCCAGCTGCTCGGCCCGCCTCGACAACATCGGCAACCTTCCGCCGCCGCATGGGCTGGACGTTCCCCTGGTACTCCTCCGCCGGCAGCGACTTCAACCACGATCTCCACGCCAGCGTCGACGAACGCGTCCAACCGGTCCTCCTCAACTACCGCGACGTCGACGAGCTCGCCGACCACGGTCTCGCATGGACCCCGGCCCGCCGCGCCGACTACCCCGGCCTCAGCGCCTTCCTCCGGGTCGGCGACGACATCTTCCACACCTACTCGACCCGCGCCGACGTCCGCGCGTACGCCGCCCGGGCCCGCGCCCAGCTCGTCGCGCTCCCGCTCGTGCCGGCGTGGTCGGCGCTGGAGTCCCTGTGCGACTTCGTGATCCAGCGCACGGCCTGAATTCGGGCGCGGTTGTCGGCGTGACATGCCAGGATGCCCGCATGCCCGCGAAGTTCAAGGACCTTGTCCTGGACGCCAACGACCACCACGCGCTCGCCGACTTCTGGTGCGCCGCCCTCGGTTACCGGCGCAAGGACGAGCTGGATCCGCCCGAGGACGGCTGGGTCCGGCCGGCCGAGTGGCCGGTGCCGATCGCCGATCCGACGGGCGAGGCACCGCTGATCTGGGTCCAGCCCGTGCCGGAGCCCAAGACCGCCAAGAACCGCCTGCACATCGACGTCTTCGGCAGCCTGGACGAGCTGCTCGGGCTCGGCGCCACACTCGTGCGCAAGCGGGACGATGAGATCGAGTGGGACGTGTTAGCCGATCCCGAGGGCAACGAGTTCTGCGTCTTCGCGCCCCGGTGAGCTTGCGAACGGCCAGGCGAGGGAATTGGCCCACCGCGACGAGGTGGGCCCGAGGAACCGGGGTCTGGGGGGGCTTGCCTGGTGGAACGCGGTCTGCCCGAGGAGTGGTCCGATGACCTACCACCCGACGCGACCCAAGGCATTGGCCGACACTCCCGAGTTAGAGAACACACAGTGACCCCGCTCGAGTCGGTCGCCGTCGTGCTGGCCGGCATGTTCGCCGGCGGGATCAACACGGTGGTCGGCTCGGGAACCCTGGTTACGTTCCCCGTTCTGCTGGCGGTCGGCTACCCGCCCGTGGTGGCCAACGTGTCGAACAGCCTGGGCCTCGTGCCCGGCTCGGTCAGCGGCGCGATCGGGTACCGCCGCGAGCTGGCCGGCCAGGGCGCCCGGCTGGTCCGCCTCGGCCTGGCGTCCGCGACCGGCGGCGTGCTCGGCGCGGTGCTCCTCCTCGTCCTGCCGCCGAGCGCGTTCGAGACCATCGTCCCGGTGCTGATCGTGCTGGCCCTGGTGCTGGTCGTGCTGCAACCGTGGCTGTCCCGCAAGCTCGCCGCCCGCCAGGAAGAACGGCACCCGCACGGTGGCCTGCCGCTGCTGCTGGCGATCTTCGGCACCGGCGTGTACGGCGGTTACTTCGGTGCTGCGCAAGGAGTTCTGCTGCTGGCGCTGATGGGCATCCTGATGGACGAGACGCTGCAGCGGATCAACGCGGTGAAGAACGTGCTGGCCGCCGTGGTGAACCTGACCTCCGGCATCGTGTTCGTGTTCGTCGCCGACGTGAACTGGCTGGTGGTCGCCCTGCTCGCGGCCGGCGCCATCCTCGGCGGCCAGCTCGGCGCCCACTTCGGCCGGCGGCTCCCCACCGCCGCCCTGCGCGGCGTCATCGTGGTCGTCGGCATCGCGGCCATTGTCCAGTTGCTCACCCGGTGAAGGTGGCATCCTTCCCTTCCGTGACCACCGCTGTGCGCCTCTCGCCCGTCGAGTTCGACATCCTCTGGGAGCAGCTCGGGCTCGGCGAGCGGCCGTACCCGATCACCGTGCCGTCCTTCGGGGAGACCGTCGACGAGCGCGAGGCGCTGCGCGAGCAGGTCCGGGACTCGCTCGTGGCCAAGGGCCTGCACGACGGGCACGAGCCGCATCCCCGGCTGGAGGACCTGCTGGTCCTGCTGGTGCGCAACCGGTTGACCATCGACGGCCGGCTCTCCGCCGGCCGGGAGTTGCACGTGCTCGCGGCCGCCCGCGGCGACCACGGGCTGCTGGCCGTGCAGTCCGCGGACGAGGTGCGCCTCGAGCCGGTCCGCGCGCCGAACCTGGTCGCCGCCGTGGTTTCCCTGCCGCCCGACGAGAAGCCCGGCCCCGGCGGCCCGGTCTCGCTGCCCCGGGCGTTGTTCACGGCGGCCACCGAGGCCTACGCGACCGGCGGGTACCTCGCGTTCGAGACGGCGCTGCGCCAGGGCGGGATCACCGGGAGGGACCTGCGCGGCCTGGTCACGCTCGTGGAGTCCGGCCGGCACGGCGGCGGCCAGCTCGCCGCGAACAGCGTCGACCAGGTCGGCCGGCGCACCCGCACGCCGGTGCTCAACTGGTTCGACACCGACGCCGGCCGCTACCTGGTCTACCCCGAACGCCCGCGCAACCGCGAGGAGTGGCTGACCTGCACCCCCGGCGACTCCGAGCGCATCCGGCTCAAGCTCACCGAACTGGTTTCGAGCGTGTAGAAACGTCGTCATGACCGAAGTGCTGTGGCGGCCCGACCCTGGGCGGGACACCCGGATCGCGGCGTTCCGGGACTGGTTGCGGGCCGAGCGTGGCCTGGACCTGCCGGACTACGACGCGCTGTGGACGTGGTCGACCGAGGATCTGCCGGCGTTCTGGGACGCGGTCGCGGAGTTCCTCGGCGTGATCTTCCACGAGCGGCCGCGGGCGGTGCTCGGCTCGGACGCCATGCCCGGCGCCGCGTGGTTCCCCGGGGCCACGCTGAACTACGCCGAGCACGCGCTGCGGCCCGGTCCGGGCAAGGACGACGGCGACCTGGCCGTGCTGTTCCACCGCGAGGACGGGCTGGCCGAGACGGTGACGTTCGGCGGGCTCCGGCGGCAGGTGGCCGGTGCGCGGGCCGGGCTGGCGGCGCTCGGCGTGCGGCGCGGCGACCGGGTGGTGGCGCTCGCGCCCAACACGCCGCGGACGCTGGTCGCATTCCTGGCCGCGGCGAGCCTGGGCGCGGTCTGGTCCTCGTGCTCGCCGGACTTCGGCGCGCGGGCCATCGGAGACCGGTTCACCCAGATCGAGCCCACCGTGCTGATCGCCGTGGACGGGTACGTCTACAACGGACGGTCGTTCGACGTCCGGTCCACGGTGGAGCAGCTGCGTGCGGGGATTCCGAGCCTCAAGGCCACGGTGCTGATCCCGTACCTGTCGGAGGAGGCCACGCTGCCGGACGGGCCGCATCCGGTGGTGCCGTGGTCGGAGCTGGTGGGTCACGAAGGTGCGCTCGAGTTCGCCGCGGTGCCGTTCGACCATCCGCTGTGGGTGCTCTACTCGTCCGGAACCACCGGACTGCCCAAGGGAATCGTGCAGGGCCACGGCGGGATCGTGCTGGAGCACCTGAAGATGCTGGCGCTGCACTGCGATCTCGGGCCGGGGGAGCGGTTCTTCTGGTTCACCACGACCGGCTGGATGATGTGGAACTTCCTGATCTCCGGGCTGCTGGTCGGCACCACGATCGTGCTCTACGACGGCAGCCCGGCGTATCCGGACCTCGGCGTGCTGTGGCGGCTGGCCGAGTGGCACCGGATCACGTACTTCGGCACGTCCGCCCCGTTCATCCAGTCCTGCCTGAAGCAGCACCTGCGGCCGGCGCAGTCCCACGACCTGTCCGCGTTGCGGGCGCTCGGCTCCACCGGCGCGCCGCTCACGCCGGAGGGATTCCGGTGGATCGCCGACGAGATCGGCCGGAACGTGCAGATCTGCTCGGTGTCCGGCGGCACCGACCTGTGCACCGCGTTCGTCGGCTCGGCGCCGGATGTGCCGGTGTGGCTGGGGGAGCTGTCCTGCCGCTGCCTCGGTGCGGCGGTCGCGGCGTTCACCGAGGACGGCCAGCCGGTGACGGATACGGTGGGGGAGCTGGTGATCACCCGCCCGATGCCCTCGATGCCGGTGTTCTTCTGGAACGACCCGGACGGCACCCGGTTGCGCGAGGCGTACTTCGAGACCTACCCAGGCGTGTGGCGGCACGGCGACTGGATCCAGCTCACCGCGCGCGGCTCGGCGATCATCTACGGCCGCAGCGACTCCACGCTGAACCGCGGCGGCGTGCGGATGGGCACCAGCGAGTTCTACCGCGTGGTGGAAGGGTTCGACGAGGTGGCCGACTCGCTCGTGATCGACACCTCCGGCGCCGCGGCACCCGACGGCGAGCTGCTCTGCTTCGTCGTGCTCACCCCCGGCACCGATCTGTCCACTATGGAGCCTCGGCTGCGCAGAGAGCTGCGCGGTGCGCTCTCGCCCCGGCACGTGCCCGACCGGTTCCTCGTCGTCGCCGAGATTCCCCGCACCCTCAACGGAAAGAAGTGCGAGGTCCCGGTCAAGAAGATCCTTGCCGGCACCCCGCCGGACCGCGCCGTCAGCCGCGACGCCCTGGCCAATCCCGACTCGCTGCGCCCGTTCCTCGAGCTGGTCAAACAGCGTTGAACCAAAGCGGGCTATGCACAAGACCTGCAATGTTTGGCTGTACGAATAGGTCGCTGGCCCGTCCGCTCGGGCGGGCCATGCGCCCGGACGGTGTTCGCGGTCTGTGCTCACCTGTGCTTGTGGTTGAGGTCCGACCGCTCGGGCAGACCTCCGGCCTGCCGTCGCGGTCGGAATGCGAACACCGCCCGGTGGCCCGCCGTCGCGGCCGGGATTGTGCATAGCCCACAAGGGAGCCCCGGCTGACGCACACAGCCGGGGCTCCGGAGGAGCGACGTGGCCGGACGTCAGGCCACCGCTCCGGCACTGTCGGCCTGCTGCTGGATCTGCTCGACCTCCGCGTACAGGCTGCCGAGAACGGACGAGTCGATCGCGGCCAGACCGTTCTCCTGCCGGCACTTGTCCAGCGCGTCCACCGCGTTGTAGTACGCCCAGCCGGCGGCGGCACAGGCGATCACGCCGACGCCGGTCTCCACCGTCGCGCACGCTGCCACGAACCCGGCCAGCGCGGCGCCGACCGCGCTCCACTCACTCTCACACGCCATTGAAGTTTCTCCTCGGTTGTTGGGGACTCAGTTGGCCGGCTGTTCGGACATGTCGATGCCCAGGTGCTGCTGCAGGGTGGCGTCGTCGCCGCTCGCCTGCCAGTGGGCACTCAGCGTGGGCAGCTGCGACCAGTCGATCTGCACCGCGCCGCCACCCTCCTGAGACATGTCGATGCCGAAGTGCTGCTGCAACGCGGCGTCGTCACCGCTGACCTGCCAGTGCGCACTCAGCGTCGGCAACTGCGACCAGTCGATCTGGACCTGCTCGCCTTCGCTCACAGCTCCCCCTCGCAGGCTCGGTCGAGCCGCTCGCGGTCGCCCTGTGATATTGATTCGCTCGCAAGCTCGCTCATGGATTCTCCTCGAATCGGACTCAGTGATCGAAAAATCTAGGCTCAGCCCTGGCGCCGGCCATCACCGTTCGGTCTCTCGTATGGGGCGAAACTGGCCGCCCTTTCGTGCACCCGGTAGTCCTTCCCCGCCGGTCAGGCCTCCGCGACGATGAGGAGATGTCTGTTGTGGCCGGAATTCCGGGCGGTGCGGCGCTTCTGCTCGCCGGGCTGCTGATCCTCGCCGGCGGGCTGAAGGTGTTGCGCCCCAAACCGTTCGTGCACGCCGTCTACCGCTTGCTGCCCCGGCACGTGCCCCGGCGCGAAACGCTCGCCCGGTTCGCGCCCTGGGTGGTCGGCACGGTCGAGTTGCTCGCCGGCCCCGGCCTGCTGGTGGCCGCGAGCCGGCCGGCGGCCTGGTGGTCCGCCGCCGTGATCGCCGGCGTTGCCGTGCTGTACCTGGCCTTCGTGGTCGTCGTCCGGTATGCCGCGCTCAAGGGCGCGTCCTGCGGTTGCTTCGCCTCGTTCTCCGACGGGGTGGCCGGCGGCGCCGAGCTCGCCCGCACCCTGACCCTGGCCGCGCTCGCCGTGTCCCTGCTGATCACCGCGCTGCTCACCGGCGCCGCGTCGTGGTGGCGGCTCGACGCGCTGGCCTGGCTCGTCGCCTTCGGCGTGCTGGTGGTGATCGCGACCGCTCTGGGTGGCCGGCGCCGCCCCGCCGGCTGGCTGCTGCTCGGCCGGGTCCGGTCGCGGCTGGCCGCCGTCGAGCTCCCCACCATGGTCACCGGCGCGGAGCGGACCGCGGCCATCGCGGCGGCGCGCACGGCACCCTCGGTGCGCGCCTTCCAGGACTGGCTCGGCGACCGCGCGGCCGGCGTGGACTGGCGGCGCTGCGAGGTCCGGACCACCTCGGCCACCCCGCGGGCCGGCCGGCGGGTGCCGTGCCTGCTCGTCTCCCCGCGCTGCCGGGCCGGCCTGACCATGACGGTGTCCCTGCCGGACGGCTTCCCCGAGCGCGCCGTGGTGATCGCCGCGGTCGACGGCCAGCCGGTGACCGCGCTCGGCGAGACCGTGAAGCCCGGCCCGCGCCCGGCCCTGCAGCGCGCCTAGCGGCCGACCGCGTACCCCTGCATGCCGCGCGGGTTCGCCGCGGCCCGCAGCACGCCGGTCTCCATGTCCCGCTCCACCGCGGACAACCGGCCCAGCGACCACGGCTCCGACACCGTGACCCGGTGGCCGCGCCTGGTCAACTCGTCGCGCGCCCCACTGTCCACACGGGACTCGACGACCAGCCCGCCGGGCACCGTCTCCCGCGGGTAGAACGACGACGGAAATGCCGTGGTATGCCACGCCGGCGCGTCGATCGACTCCTGCAGGTCCATCCCGAACGCCGCATGGTTGAGGAAGAACCCGAGCTGCCACTGATCCTGCTGGTCCCCGCCGGGTGTCCCGAACGCCAGCAGCTTCCCGTCCCGGCGGGCGAACGACGGCGTCAACGTGCTCCGCGGCCGCCTCCCCGGCGCCAGCGACGCCGGCAGCCCCTCCTCCAACCAGAACATCTGCGCCCGCGTGCCCAGGCAGAACCCGAGCCCCGGGACGGCCGGCGAGCTCTGCAGCCACCCGCCGGACGGCGTCGCGGAGATCATGTTCCCCCACCGGTCGGCCACGTCGATGTGGCAGGTGTCGCCTCGCGTGGTGCCGTGCCGGGAGATCGTCGGCTCGCCGATTCCGCCCATCCGCACCAGCGGCACCGTCGCCGTTGCCTGCTCGGTGAGATAACGAGGCAGCCTCGGCGTCCGCCCGCCCGGGCTTCCCGGCCTGAGCTCAAGGCTCGCCCCGTCGGTGATCAGCGCGGCCCGGTCCTTGGCGTAGCCCGCCGACAGCAACTCGCCGACCGGCACCCCGTGCACGTCGCCGTACCAGGCCTCCCGGTCGGCAAACGCCAGCTTGGCGACCTCGGTCGTGCGGTGGATCAGCTCGGCGGACCCCTGAGGGGGCAGCTCGCCGAGCGCGTCCAGCAACGCGAGCTGCTGCAGCAGCGCCGTGCCCTGGCACCACGGACCGACCTTGTACACGGTCCACCCGTGCGTCTCCAGGCTGACCGGCCGCTCATATCCGGGCCGCCACGAAGCCAGATCCCCACCGGTGAGCAGCCCGGCATGCCGCTCACCCGAGTCGTCCAGTACCGGCGTCTGGCAAAACCCGTCGATGGCCTCCGCCACGAATCCCTCGTACCAGGCCGTGATCGCCGCCTCGATCCGCGCTTCGCGCGTGCTGCCCTTCGCCTCGTCGACCAACCGGGTGTACGTCGCCGCCAGCGCCCGGTTGCGCAGCAGCCCGTCGGCCCCGGTCGCCGCCAGCCACACCTCCGCCGACGTGCGCCACTCATCCCGGAACAGCTGCGCCACGGCTCCGATCGTCTCCGTCACCCGCGGCACCGGGACATGCCCGTGTTCGGCATACCCGATGGCATAACCGAGGATCTCGCCCAGCGACTTCGTGCCGTGATCCCGCAGCAGCGTGAGCCACGCGCCGACCGCCCCCGGCACCGTCGCCGCCAGCAACCCCGTCCCCGGCACCAGCTCCAACCCGTGAAACTTCTCCACGGCAACCCCCGCCGGCGCCACTCCCTGTCCACAAAGGACAGTGGGCCCGGGATCGCCCGCCGCGACAAAGATCGCCGGCACCTCGCCACCCGGCCCGTTCAGATGCGGCTCCACCACATGCAGCACGAACGCGGCGGCCGCCGCCGCGTCGAAGGCGTTCCCCCCACCCTCCAACACGGCCATCCCCGCCGCCGACGCCAACCAGTGCGTCGACGCCACCATCCCGAACGTCCCACTCAACTCCGGCCGCGTAGTGAACACGCCCCCACGCTAGCGATCAGCACGCCTACTGTAACCCCGTGGAAAGTCGCCCGCTCTGGACCTGCCCCACCTGCACCCGCACGTTCGCCAACCCCAACCAGACCCACACCTGCGCCCCGCTCCGGACCCTCGACTCCCACTTCACCGGCCGCGACCCCGCCGTACGCGCAGTCTTCAACCGCATACTCGCAGTGTTAGAACCCCTCGGCCCCCTCACCGTCCTCCCCGAGAAGACCCGCATCGCCCTCCACGTCCGCATGAGCTTCGCCGCCTTCACCCCCCGCCACCACCGGCTAGACGGCCACCTCGTCCTAGCCCGCCGCGCCGACTCCCCCAAGTTCCACAAGATCGAGGCCTACTCGCCGC
>NZ_DASYTH010000469.1:0-21016 GCF_036002505.1 Actinophytocola sp.
GCGCCCCTTTTGGCCTTGCGCGGCATGCCGGGCGCTGTGGCCGCGCGCCGTCTTCAGTCACCTGCGACTTTACCGTTCGGCGACCGTCAGCCGGGTGGTCGGCTCCGTTACTTTCTGAGCCAGGACACCGACCAACGCCCCACCTGCCACACCAACCCCGACCACCCGATCAAGATCCACAACCCTCTCCGAAAGAGTCCCACCCAACAGCGATCATGGCCTGGTCCCGTCCTACCCGGCACCGGACCGGCACTGCGCCAACAGCACGACCGGTCGGACGATCAGCACAGATCACCGACGCACAAACAGCCGACCACTGCACCACTGCACCAAGGCCCACGCTCACATCAAGCCTCAAGTCCGAGGCACTGACACTCAACGCCCCGAAGGCGGCCTTCAGGGCATGTCGAAACCCGCTGGCCCCGCACCCCGGCCTGCCCGCACCATGCACCCCATGACCTGGTCCGGACTGCTCGCCTTCCTGCCCGCCTCGCTGCTGCTCGCGATGGTGCCCGGGGTGGGCACCGCCATGCTGATCAAGCAGTCGGTGCGGGGCGGGCGGCGTGGGGCGCTGGCGACCGTGGCCGGGATGGAGGCTGGCGTCGCGGTCTGGGCGACCACCGCCGCGCTGGGGCTGTCCGTGCTGCTGTTGGCGTCCGAGGTGGCCTACGAAGCGCTGCGGATCGTCGGCGTGCTCGTGCTGTTGGGTTCGGTGCGCGGGCATTGTTCGGCCGGCACCGGGTGGAGCAGGCCGCGCCGACCCGTGGCTCGGGGTTTCGGGCCGGGCTGCTGGTGAACCTGGCGAACCCGAAGCTCGCCGTGTTCGCGATCTCGTTCCTGCCTCAGTTCGTGGCGCCGGGCAGCCCGCGCTGGGCGCTGGTAGCGCTGGCCGCGCTGTGGGTGGTCGTGGACACCGTGTGGTACCTGCTGATCGTCGCGCTGCTCACCCGGATCCTGGGGTGGCTGCGGCGAAGCGTGGTTCGCCGCCGGCTGGAACGGGTCTCCGGCGCGGTGCTGATCGGGCTCGGCGTCCGGCTGGCCGTCGAGTCCGCTTAGGACCGCCAGGGCAGGTCGGGCAGGTGGGCCATGGCGCAGAAGTCCCTGCAGCGGGCGAGTTCGGCGTAGCGGCCGGCCAGCAGGAGCGCGCGGATACGCTGCGCCTGCTTGGTGGTCGGTAGCTCGCCGGCGAACAGGAATGGCAGGGCCAGCCGCCAGCCGGCGACCGCCACATCGCGGTGCCGGTGCGGCGCGCGCAGGCCGGCGACGGCCACCCGCAGCGCGTGCTCGTTGGGCGTCATCGCGACCGGGAGGGCCTGGTGGTCCCACGCCCAGCGGGCGCCGTCCGCCGCAGCGCAGTCCACGCAGCCCAGGTCGCCGGAGCCGACCTGGCCGCCGCAGACCGTGCAGGTCAGCAGCCACAGCGCCCAGTCGACGCAGGTCCACGGGAACGCGCCCACGCTGGCGGCGCGCACCCGTTCGGCCAGCGCGCGCTCCTCGTCGGTACCCGTCTGGACCCGTTCGGCGTCCAGCAGCGCCCGCCAGTCGGCCCACCAGAGGTCGTCGATCCGCTCGGCACAGATGGCGCACTCCGGGTAGCCGCGACCGACCAGCTCGCCGCAGTTCGAGCAGGGCACGGGCGCCTCGGGCCTGGGCACACGCCGGCCACCCGGCGGGAACGGCGCAGGCAGGCCCATTCCCGAAAGGTACGCCGCCTTGGTCATCTCGTCCCCCTGGCGGCATCGCGGCAACCATGACTATCGTCGGGTTTGCCAACTGAACAGCACGCGGGAGCTCGCGCCGTAGCGGGCTGAGAGGGCGGTTGGGTCACACCGGACCCGGCGCCGCCGACCGCCTGAACCTGACCGGGTAATGCCGGCGTAGGGAGGAAGTCCGCATGACCGCTCTTTCTGACCGCTCCGTCCGTCCCAGCGTGACCACCGGGCCGATCACCGGTTCGCACAAGATCTACCGGGAGCACGGCGGTCTCCGGGTGCCGATGCGCCGGGTGGACCTGACCAACGGGGAGCATTTCGACCTGTACGACACGTCCGGCCCGTACACCGACCCGGACGCGACCATCGATGTCCACAATGGACTGCCGCGGCTGCGCGAACCGTGGATCACCGCCCGGGAACCGGTGAACGGCGCCGTCACCCAACTCGCCTACGCGAAGGCCGGCGTGATCACCGAGGAGATGCGGTTCTGCGCCGCACGCGAAGGCATGGACCCCGAGCTGGTGCGTGCCGAGGTGGCCGCCGGCCGCGCGGTGATTCCGGTCAACCGCAGGCATCCCGAGTCCGAACCGGCGATCATCGGCCGGCGGTTCCTCGTCAAGATCAACGCCAACATCGGCAACTCGGCGGTGTCCTCGTCCATCGAGGACGAAGTCGACAAAATGGTCTGGGCCACCCGCTGGGGCGCGGACACCGTGATGGACCTGTCCACCGGCAAACGGATCAACGAGACCCGCGAATGGATCCTGCGCAACTCGCCGGTGCCGATCGGGACCGTCCCGATCTACCAGGCCCTGGAGAAGGTCGGCGGCGACCCGACCCGGCTGTCCTGGGAGGTCTACCGGGACACCGTCATCGAGCAGTGCGAGCAGGGTGTCGACTACATGACCGTGCACGCCGGTGTGCTCCTTCGCTACGTCCCGCTGACCGCCAACCGGATCACCGGAATCGTCTCGCGCGGCGGGTCGATCATGGCCGCCTGGTGCCTCGCGCACCACCGGGAGAGCTTCCTCTACACCCATTTCACCGAACTGTGCGACATTCTGCGTTCCTACGACGTGACGTTCTCACTCGGAGACGGGCTGCGGCCGGGTTGCATCGCCGACGCCAACGACGAGGCGCAGTTCGCCGAGCTCCGTACCCTGGGCGAGCTGACCTACATCGCCCGCTCGCGCGACGTCCAGGTGATGATCGAAGGCCCCGGTCACGTGCCCATGCACAAGATCGCCGAAAACGTCCGGCTCTGCGACGAACTGTGCGGCGAAGCCCCCTTCTACACCCTCGGTCCACTTGCGACGGACATTGCACCGGCCTACGACCACATCACCTCCGCCATCGGCGCAGCGCAGATCGGCTGGGCCGGCACCGCGATGCTCTGCTACGTCACGCCGAAGGAGCACCTCGGCCTCCCCGACCGCGACGACGTGAAGACCGGCGTGATCACCTACAAGATCGCCGCGCATTCCGCGGACCTCGCCAAGGGCCACCCGCACGCCCAGGACTGGGACGACACCCTGTCCCGCGCCCGCTTCGAGTTCCGCTGGGTCGACCAGTTCAACCTGTCGCTGGACCCGGACACCGCCCGCTCCTTCCACGACGAGACCCTGCCGGCCGAACCCGCCAAGACCGCCCACTTCTGCTCCATGTGCGGCCCCAAGTTCTGCTCCATGAAAATCACCCAGGACGTCCGCCGCTACGCCGCAGAACACAGCCTGTCCGAAGTGGACGCACTCGACGCCGGCATGCGCGAGATGTCCGAGGAGTTCCACCGCCACGGCGACCACGTCTACCTGCCCGTGGTGGATTGACCTATCCAGGAAGGAGCGTGCGCAGGCGCTGGACAAGCAGCGCCGGGTCAGCCGGTGCCAGTGTGCGCCACCAGCTCCCATCGCGTGCCTCATGCTCGACGGCGAGGTAGCGACCGCCCGCGACGTCCACATAGGACAGCGGACGGCCGCAGACGCGGTGATGACCGTCGGCGGTTCGCCGGGACACGTAAAGCTGACCGCCGCCGGTCCGCGGCTGGGCGAGCAGCCGCCGCATCCGTGCCGCCGTCCCGGTGGGCCGCACGGCCGTGACGATCCCTGGCGCCCGGGACAGCTCGTCGGCCGGCGCGGACAGCGCCTCGCCCGTCCCTTTCGGCATGCTGGGCAGTTCGTCGACCAGCGCCTGCGGCCCGCGAACACCTCGCCTGGGCCGCAGCGTGACCGTGTCGCCGTCGACCGTGGCGACCAGCGCCGCGCCCGCGACCAGCGCCGACCGGGTGTCACCGGCACCTTCGTGGAAGAAGGCGTAGTAGCGGACGGTCGCGGTGGCCAGCAGGCGCAGCGTGCCCTCGAACGCCTCGCTGAGCCGGTCCCCGGAGGCGAGCCCGCGCTCAGCCAGGTCCGCCCAGGCCCGGTCGGTCACCTCGGCAAGCGACGTCCCGAACGCGACGGGTCGCCCGGGCAGCAGCGGCGTCGGCAACTCGCCCAGGTCCAGAGCGAGCCACCCGGTGAGGAAGCTCGGAAACGGCAGCGAGATCCGCCGCAGAATGATCACGGCTGAGGCTCGTCAGCACCAATCACCGGCGGGCAGACCGGCGGCGTGTCATCCCAGAACTCGTCGTGCCAGTCGACCGGCCCGAACTTGTTGCGGTGCTCCTCGTCCTCAGCGGCCTGCGACTTGCCACCTGGCGGGACCAACCCACCAGGATTGCCGGGGCCACCACGCGCTCCAGCCGGTGCCGCTGCACGCCCAGTCCTCGCCTCACCCTCGGGAGCACCGCCCAGCCGACCATCCGCGCCGGGCCGACCCTCGGGACCTCGACCACCACTTGCGTTCCGCCCACCAATGCCAGGTTCTCCGGTCCTGGTCGACGGAACCCGGCCGCCGGAGCCCGGTTCACCGGTCGTCCCAGGGCCGGGCACGCCGACCAGACCGGCGGACGGCCCGCCACCGATCGGAGTCCGACCGCCCGGTGCCTCTTGTCCCGCCGGCAAAGGAGAACTCGTCACGGGAGAGCTTGAGTGTCCACTGGAGACAGTTGAACCCGGCTGGCTCGGAGACGGGCCAGTCTCGATCGGAGGCGGACCAGATTGTGTCGGCGGGCGCGGTTCGGGACTCTCGGGCGGCGAGTCCCCACCCGAGGCAGGCGTTGGTTTGGGCGGCACCGGCCACTCCACCTGACCAGGGTCGGACGGCCGCACCGGTCCATCCGGAGTTCGAGCGACGTCCGTGGTGACCACCACCGGCTCCTCGAACCGCGGGTAGCTGTCGCCGTTGGCCCGCGTGAGATCGCCGTACTGCCGCACCAGCTCGACATTGCGAATGCTGTTGGCCTGCTTGGCCTGCAACGCCTTGTCGTAGTTGGTGTCGCCCGGCCAGACATCGTTCCACCACGGCTTGTCCGGCACCGCGACCGGCGGCGACAACCGTGCCTTGATATCCGAGAACGCGCTGCTCTGCGCCATCACCGTCGCCTGCGCTGTCACCGCCGAGTCCAGCGCCTGCTCAGCCCACGCTTGCACGGGAGACATCGCGCCATGCGCGGCATCCGCGGCCGAACCCGTCCACGCCGCCTTCGACTCCGACATACCCTTCGCGACCAGCAACAGGACCTCCCGATAACCGTCCCTGACCATCCGCCAGCCGTCTGCAGTGTTGTCGAGACCCTGCGTCCCTCGCCCGTTGTGGAACCAGTTGTACGTGACCTCGTCGTCGATCCCCAACAACAGCACCGACCCGATCGCCCCACCGACGTCAACCATCACCGACCACCCCTCAACGTGTCGATCACCAAGCTTGCAGCCTTGTCCGACACCGAACACGCATCCTTGTACTCAGGCGACCTAAGTCCATTCACGAACGCCGCCACATCGAACACCAGATCATGGCGGACGCCGACCGTCGTTTGGCAGATCCCTTCAGCGGTGTGATTGCCATCGCGATCCCAATGGACCGCGGGGTAGCCATTGATCTCCCCCGCCTCCTCAAAGAACGCAAGCCCGCGACGGCGGTCGTAGGCGCCCTCCCATCCGCCCTGCGACTTGCTCACGATGAGCAGGTCGATCCGGGCCCCGGCGGAGGGATCCGAGGGATTCCACTTGCAGGTCGGCCCGGTTCTACTGTCTTGCAGCTTGCCAGGCTCATAGATGGCGAACGGCGCGAGTTGCTCAAGGGTGAGCAGGTCACAGACCCGGCTCTCGTAACTGGCCAGATCCAACTCAGCCGAGTGGATCGGAGGGGCCTTGCTGCTGATGTGCGACGGCGAGGTTGGTGGCGGTGTGCTCGTATCACCGGGCGCCGGCATCGGCTGTCCCGGCGCTTGCGTGGCACACGCCGTGGCAGTCACAGCCATTGCGAGCCCTACGATAAGTAGCCTGCTCATCAGCCATCAACCTGGAATCGCCTGGTACCCAGAGCTTCGTTCTCTCGGTAGGCCGCGAGCGAGGTCCGGAGGTTGTCGATGATCGCATGGAACACTTCCTGCGCACGCAGGTTGGAGCGCAGAAGACCTCCCGGTTCCCCGCCCGCTGTCCGCACGATATCCGACACCGCCATCGGGCTGAACGGATCTTCCCCCGGCGCCTCAACAACGTCCACGATCCCTTGGCCGTCCCGGTAAATGTCCCGCAGTTTCTCCCGGGCCTGCTCCAGGTACCGGACGAAGACGTCGACGTGGTCGGGGTCGATGGTCAGCTTGCCGGTGCCGCCGTCGGGGTAGCTGATGTACATCGAGATGCCCGAGCCGGCCTGGCCGAGGGGCTCGTTTTGTCCCACGGTCAAGCACGGTAGCGCACCGCATCGGGGCGTGTACCCAGAATCACCGGATCGGGCCAGTGCGGCCGAGGCGGCAACGGTCAGGTACGCGGCGGCGATTGCCGCAGCGATTCGCAAATTTCCACGCAATCTTGGTAGGGGTTAGTCGTTGTCGAACCATTCTAGGTGGGCGTCGGCGAAGCGTTGGTAGAACTCCAGGAGGCGTTCGGGGGTGTAGGCGCGGTGGAGTTCGGGGGTTTCGCCGTCGAAGTAGATGAGGCTGTCGAGGGTTGAGAAATACAGGCCCCAGAGGAGGAGTTCGGCGGTGGAGGGGGAGTTCCGGAGGAGTCCGTAGATCGCGAAGAGGCGGGGCTTGTGGAGGTGGACTTCGGCGGCGAGTTGGGCCAGTTGGTCGGTCATGGCGGTAACCTGACATGTTGACGGCGGTGACAGCAATCTGACCGACCTATCGTGTGATTGCGTAACTGATGTCGGCGCCGAGAGCATTCGGCGCATGACACTCCATCCGAATCCGAGCGTGCGGTCTCGGCAGGTTTCCATCCAGTTGCGGCAGCTTCGTGAGGAGGCCGGTTTGACCGGGGCGGCCGTTGCGGAGGCGCTTGGCATGTCGCCGAGCAAGGTCAGCCGGCTGGAGACGGGTAGCCGTGGGCTGCGCGTGGACGATGTCGCGGCGATGCTTGGGCTGTACCGGATACCGGAGCGGCAACGTGAGCAGATCCTCGACCAGGTAAGGAAATCGAGCGAGCGCGGCTGGTGGGAAAGTCAGGGCCTCGGCCTCCCGGAGCTGTGGAAGGCATTGATCGACTTTGAGTCCCGTGCCATCCGCATCCAGAACTACGAGTCAATGTTTGTCCCCGGCCTGCTGCAGATCGCGGAGTACACCGAAGCAATCATCAAAGCCATCAACAAGACGCTGAGTCTCACCGAAGTGAAGAAACTCGTGGCGTCGCGGATGGCACGCCAGGCCGGGCTGAGCCGCCGGGAACTCCAGTTCCTTGCCGTCATCGATGAGGGGGCGTTGCACCGCCCGATTGCGGAGAGCGGCGTCATGCGCAGGCAACTGCGTCACCTGATGGAGTCCGCGGATCGCCCCAACGTCACGCTGCGTGTGGTGCCCTTGCGGGTGGGGCCACACGCCGGGCTTCGCGGTCCGTTCGCCTGTCTCGAGTTCACGGAGGAGCCCAGTCTCGTCTACCTCGAGAACCATCACGTCGGCATGTTTCTGGACGAGAAGGAAGACATCGCGGCCTACCGTGTCGCTCTCGGCAATATCCTGAACGAGGCACTGAAGCCGGCCGAGTCCCTTGAGTTGATCTCTGAGATAGCCGGCGAGCACAAGTGAATGAGGAGGCGGCGGCATGGACGCGCTGGGTCTGCCCGGGGTGAGGTGGCGCAAGAGCAGCCGCAGCAGCGACAACGCCAACTGCGTGGAGGTGGCATTCGCCGGGCCGGTGGTCGGGGTTCGGGACTCCAAGAACGCCGGTGGGCCAGCCCTCAGTATTCCCGCTGTGAGCTGGGCGGCATTGCTGTCCCGGTGGGAGCGGTAAGGGCGTTACGGTGGGCGGATGGCGGAGGCTCCACCGAGGGCGTTGACGATTGCCGGGTCGGACTCGGGCGGGGGCGCGGGGCTGCAGGCTGATCTGCGGACGTTCTTCGCGTGCGGGGTGCATGGGATGACCGCGGTGACGGCGGTGACCGTGCAGAACTCGTTGCGGGTGAGCGGGGTGGTGGAGATCCCGGCGGAGGTCGTGGCGGCGCAGATCGAGACCGTCGCGTCCGACATCGGGGTGAATGCGGCTAAAACGGGCATGCTGGCTAATGCGGACATTATTGCCGCGGTGGCGAAGGCGTGTGACGGGGTGGGGATCGGGCGGGGTGGGCGGATTCCGTTCGTGGTGGACCCGGTGGCCGCGTCGATGCATGGGGATCCGTTGCTGCACAAGGATGCGCTGCGGGCGCTGCGGGAGGATCTGTTTCCCCGGGCGACGGTGGTGACGCCGAACCTGGACGAGGTGGCGCTGCTGACCGGGATCGACGTGCGCAACGGGGAGGACCAGCGGGCGGCGGCGGCCGCGCTGGTGGAGTTGGGGGCGGCGTGGGCGTTGGTCAAGGGTGGACACATGCGGGACGACCCGGAGTGCGTCGACCTGCTGTATGACGGGGTCACGTTCATCGAGCTGCCGGCGGAGCGGGTGGACACCCGGCACACGCACGGCGGTGGCGACACGATGGCGTCGGCGATCACCTCGGCGCTGGCCAAGGGTGCGGACGTGGTCTCCGCGGTGCGGTTCGGCAAGGAGTTCGTCACCCGGTCGGTGCGCAATGCTTACCCGCTGGGCAGCGGGGTTGGCCCGGTGTCACCGTTCTGGCGCCTCGCTCCCGATGATCGTGAACAATCGGGCGCGTGAACGCTCGCGCACAGATCAAACGGTTCGTCGACGACAGGCGTTTCCAGCGGTTCATCGCCGTCGTGATCGTGGTGAACGCGCTCACGCTGGGTCTGGAGACCTCGGCGAAGTTCGTTGACCAGGGCCACGACCTGCTGACCGCCGTCGACCGGATCGCGCTCGGGATCTTCGTGGTGGAGCTGGCGCTGCGATTCATCGCGTACGGATTTCGGTTCTTCGCCGACCCGTGGAGCGTGTTCGATGTCATCGTGGTGGGGATCGCATTCGTTCCCACCGCCGGACCATTTCTGGTGCTTCGGGCGTTCCGTGCGCTGCGCATCATGCGCCTGGTGTCGGTTCTGCCGAGAATGCGCCGGCTCGCCAGCGGGATTCTCCGGGCACTGCCGGGGATGGCCTCGGTCGGCGCGCTGATCATGCTCATCATCTACGTCGCCGGCGTGGTGGCCACCAACCTGTTCGGACAGGTCGCGCCGGACTACTTCGACGACCTCGGCACCTCGCTGTTCACGTTGTTCCAGGCCATGACCGGCGAGGGGTGGCCGGACATCGCCCGGGAGGTCATGGCGAAGGAGCCCCTGGCCTGGATCTTCTTCGTGATCTACATCGTGGTGTGCACGCTCGCGGTGCTGAACATCCTCATCGCGGTGATCGTCAGCGGGATGGAGCAGGCGAGCACCGACGAGATCGTGGAGATGGAGGAGCAGCAGGCTCAGTCCGACCAGGTCCTGTTGAACGAGATCCGGGCGCTGCGGGACGAGGTCAGGGCGCTGCGCGAGGAGCGGGCTTAGCGGGGCGGGCTGGAGGCCTGCGCCCAGAAGCGCTGCGGGATGCGGCCGGCGGCGCGGGCCAGACGGCCGGCGACGACCGCGTTGCGCATCGCGGCGGCCATCCGCTCGGGGTCGTTGGCCCTGGTCACCGACGTCGCGAGGAGGACGGCCGCACAGCCGAGCTCCATGGCGAGTGCCGCGTCGGAGGCGGTGCCGATGCCGGCGTCGAGCACGACCGGGACACCGGCGCGGGCGACGATCAGCTCGATGTTGTGCGGGTTGCGGATGCCGAGGCCGGTGCCGATCGGGGAGCCGAGCGGCATGACCGCGGCGCAGCCGGCCTCCTCCAGGCGTAGCGCGAGCACCGGGTCGTCGTTGGTGTAGGCGAGGACGGTGAAACCCTCGCGCACCAACGTGTTCGCCGCGTCGAGCAGCTCGACCGGGTCGGGCAGCAGGGTGCGGTCGTCGGCGACCACCTCGAGCTTGATCCAGTCCGTGCCGAGGGCCTCGCGGGCGAGTTGGGCGGTGAGCACCGCCTCGGCCGCGGTGTGGCACCCCGCGGTGTTCGGCAATGGGTCGATTCCCAGGCGCCGCAACACATCCAGCACGCCGGAGCCGCCCGCGCCGTCCACCCGGCGGATGGCCACGGTGGTCAGCTCGGTGCCGGAGGCGACCAGCGCGCGCTCCAGCACGGCCAGGTTCCCCGCCCCGCCGGTACCCATGATCAGCCGCGACGCGTACTCCCGGCCGGCGATGATCAACGGATCGTCCATGGTCAACCTCCTTGCACCGCGGTCAGAACCTCAACGCTTGCGCCGTCCGGGAGAACCGTCCGATCGTGCTCGGCACGCGGCACGACCACTCCGTTCACCGCCACCGCGACCCCGGCCGGCTGGATGCCCAGCGCGGCAAGGAGATCGGCCACGGTGCTGGCGTCGGCCAGCTCCCGGTCCGTGCCGTTGACCCGAACTTCGATCATGTCGCTCCCTTCCGGCTGCCGAGCAGGCCGAGCACCGTGTCCGCGGTGATCGGGGCGAGCAGGAAACCGTTGCGGTGGTGGCCGGTTGCGGCGAGCACGCCGGATTCGAGCCAGCGGATCACGGGAAGGTTGTCGTGGCTCCCGGAGCGAAGGCCGGCGGCGCACTCGACCAGGGCATATTCACTCAGGCCGGGGAGGACACGCTCGGCGTCGGCGAGGAGGTCGCGGACGCCGCGGACGGTCACCTCGGTGTCGAAGCCGGCCTCGTACTGGGTCGCGCCGAGCACCAGTTCGCCGTTGGTGCGCGGCACCAGGTAGACCGGGCGCGACTCGACGAGCGCGCGCACGGTTCGGGTGGGCGGCGGCAGGGCGCCTTGCCGGGCGCGCAGCCGGAGGATCTCGCCCTTGACCGGCCGGATCAACGGCGCCAGCGCGGGGTGCAGGCGGCCACTCCAGGCGCCGGCGGCGATGACGGCCGCCGAACATTCCACAGTGGACCCGTCGGTCAGCTCGACGGCGCCGGGCCGGACGGTGCGGGCCGAGGCGGCGAGGAACTCGACGCCGCACTGGTGCGCGGCCTTCTGCAGGCTGCGCAACAACTCGCGGTTGTCCACGGCGAGATCGCCGGGGATCATCAGTCCACTTCGGACACTTGGCCCGATGCTCGGCTCGAGCGCGCGGAGCTCGCGGCCGGACAGTTGCTGGACCTCCCGGCCGAGGTGAGCAAGGTGCGTGGCGAGGGTGTCCAGCTCGGCCGCGTCGGCGCCGTCCAGCGCGGCGACCACCGTCCCCTCGGTACACAGGCCCGGGTCGCCACCCAGCTTGCGAAGCTCGGCCGCGAACGAAGGCCAGGCGGCGAGCGAGGAAAGCCCGAGCGGCAGCAGACCCTCCTCCCCCGGTCCGGACTCGGCGACCGGGGCGAGCATGCCGCCGGCCACCCAGGACGCACCGGTGGCCGGGGCCGGGTCGACGACCCGCACGGATCCGAACCCGGCCGACGCCAGCCGCCAGGCCACGGACAACCCGATGACCCCGCCGCCGATGATGGTGATCTCGTCGCTCATCTCGCTCCCTGCGCCGGCATGACCCGGATCAGGTTCGACGGTCGGGATCGGCGGATCCCCTCTCAGCCCGGTTCCTCCGGGCTCCCGTGCGCACCAACCGCCACGGTAGCGCATAACGTTGCCCCGTGCCGGGACTCGACGCCGACCAGATCCGACAGCGCCTCGCCGGCGCGCGCCTCTACCTGTGCACGGGCCTGCGCCCCGACCTCGCGGAGTTCGTCGACGCCGCGCTGGCCGGCGGCGTGGACATCGTGCAGTTGCGGGAGAAGAACCTCGAAGCCGGCCCCGAGCTGGCCGCGTTGGAGATCATCGCCGAGGCCTGCGCCCGGCACGGCACACTGCTCGCGGTGAACGACCGCGCCGACGTCGCCCTCGCCGCGAACGCCGACGTGCTGCACCTCGGCCAGGACGACCTCCCGGTGCCCTGGGCCCGCCGGATTCTCGGCGACGACATCGTGATCGGCCGCTCGACCCACGACACCCGGCAGGCCACCGCGGCCATGACCGAACCGGGCGTCGACTACTTCTGCACCGGCCCGTGCTGGCCGACCCCGACCAAGCCCGGCCGGCCCGCCCCCGGCCTGGACCTCGTACGCGCCACCGCCCAGACAGCGCCGGACCGGCCGTGGTTCGCCATCGGCGGCATCGATCTGGCTCGGGTGCCGGAGGTTGCGGCGGCCGGAGCGACGCGGGTCGTGGTGGTGCGGGCGATCACCGAGGCTGCGGACCCGCGGAGGGCCGCTGAGCTGATCAGGGGTGCACTGCGATGAATGCCTCATTCAGTGCACTGGATGCAGTGAATGAGGCATTCATGGCAGCAAGCGGCGGACGAGCTGGCAGGGTTCAGCTCGTCCGCCGCCGTGTCCTGGGGGGAGTTCAGGACACCGGTATTGCTCTTCGTCAGCCGGTGACCAGGGTCAGCCCGAAGCGGCTGAGCACCTCGTTGACCGGCTGGTGGAAGGTGGTGCCACCGGTGCTGCAGTTCCCGGAGCCACCGGAGGTGATGCCCTGCGCCTGCACGCGGGTCGCGCCGTTCGGCGAGACGTAGGCGCCGCCGGAGTCACCCGGCTCGGCGCACACGGAGGTGCGGGTCAGTCCGCCGACGATGTCGCCGCCGCCGTAGTTCACGGTCTGGTTGTTGGCCTGGATCGTGCCGCAGTGCCAGCCCGTGGTGGAGCCGGAGCGGCAGATGCTCGAGCCGACACCCGCCTGGCTGGAGCCGGCCACGGTCACGTCGCTGCCCGAGGAGAACCGGTCGACCAGCGCGGTCTGCACCGCGGCCGACGAGGTCACCTGGATGATCGCGTAGTCGTTGCCGGGGAACGAGAACGAGGCCACCGGGCCGATCGTCCCGCCGGAACCGCTCCACGTGCCACCGAGCTCACCGCAGTGACCCGCGGTGATGATGTAGCGGGTGCTCCCGGCCCGGGCGCTGAACGCGATGGAGCAGCGGGCCTGGCTGTTGCGGATGGCCTGGCCGCCGATCAGGTTCCACAGCGGCCTCGGGGCCTGCGCGACGCTCTCGACCCGGGCACCCTGGCTGGCCGCCCAGGCCGCACCGGCCGCGTCGGAGCCGGCGACCGACGCCACCACCGAGTTCGTGGTCTGGTCGACATACCAGCCGGTCACCGAGGCGGGTGCGGACGTGGACTTCTGGTCCATGGCCGCCTTGACGGCATCGAGCTGCGCGGCACTGCGCTGCACGACCTTGGCGGTCGCGCCGGCGGCCTGGACCTCGTTCACCCGGGACGCGTCGGTGACGGCGACCACGAGCTTGCCGGAGGCGCTGTCGAACCAGGCGCCGCCGAACGAGCCGCCGAGGCGCGGGGTCAGGGCCTGCTCGGCCAGGGCGGCGGTGTTCTCCTGGGCGGCCCGCGCCAGCGCGGCGTCGGCGGACAGGCCCAGGTCACGCTGCAGGGCCTGGAGCATGCCGACGTTCGCGGCGGCCTGGGGAGCCGCGGCGGCGGGGGTGGTCAGGGACGTGGCCAGACCGGCAGCCAGGACGGCGACGCCGGCCAGCCGGGCGACATTCAATCGGTTCATCTGCGGTCTCCCTCGTTGGGTTGCAGGGCCATGGGGAGCGTCGGGAATGTCCGGTCCACGCTCCCTTTGGTGTAGAGGGACTAACGGAACGCCACCCTTTTGGGTGACCCTCCAACGGTGAACCTATGTGTAGTCGTCCTGTTACGGAAGGGTCCGATCGGGGGGAACAGTTGTCACATCTCCCCTGGCTTGACTACCCATGGTGATCAATGCGGGGGGACGGATGCGCTGGGCGACCCGGTCGGCGTTGTGGTCGTGACCGGCGGTTCCGTGCTCGGCACGCTGGTCGGTGGCGTCGTCGAGGTTGTCGGATCCGTGGCCGGCGGTGACGGGGTCGTGCTGGTGACCGTTGATGGCACGGACGTCGTCGTGCTCGCCGGACTCGGTCGCTCGACCGGTGTGGGCCCGCGTTGCGGCCGGATGATGCCCCCGATGGTCGTGCCCTGCCCACCGGAGACCGGGTGACCGGAGATCCACTCGAAGCCGGTGATAGCGAGCATGCCGAGGGCGAAGGCGAGCCCGGTGGCCACGATCAGGGCCGGCCGGCTGAGACGGCGCGGTTGGCCCTCATTCTCACTCGACTCGGTGTCGCCGTCGGGTTGCGACTCGTTCGCCCGTCCGATGACCTTGGCTTGGGCCAGCCGGACGCGGGCTCGGGTGTGCTGAATGGACCGGGCATAGGCCGCGGCCGCGATGGTGGTCACCACGCTGGCGACGCCGGCGCCGAGCACAGTGCCGGCCACACCGAGGGTGGAGCCGAGCAGCGCCGCTGTGATCGCCGCGAGGCCGCTGGTGATGACCTGGAGGGTGAAGCCGGTTTCGCGTTTCTTGCTCATGATCCTTTCCGGGTCGAAGGTCCTTCCCGTCGTGGTGACGCGGGCGGCCGGCTCTGGGTTGGCCGCGGGTGAGCACCGCCACGCCAATTAGTCCACTGTGGACAGTTGGGCGTGCGGCACACTGGGAGGGTGGACCTGGTGACGATTGACGAGATCCGTGCGGCGGCCGAGATGATCCGGGGGACGGCGGTGCGGACGCCGCTGCTGCCGTGCACGTGGGCGGAGGCGGGGCGGCCACTGTGGCTCAAGCCGGAGAACCTGCAACCGGTCGGCGCGTTCAAGATCCGCGGGGCGTACCACGCGATCGCCAGGCTGGGGCCGGACGTCGGCGGCGTGGTGACGTACTCGAGCGGGAACCACGGTCAGGCGGTCGCCTATGCGGCGCGGGCGCTCGGGATTCCGGCGGTCATCGTGGTGCAGGACAACGCGGCGCCGGTCAAGATCGAGGCGACTCGCGCGCTGGGGGCGGAAGTCGTTGTGGTTCCGTTGACCGAACGGGAATCCGTCGCGGCCGAGATCGCCGAACGGCGCGGTGCGGTGCTGGTTCCGCCGTTCGACCACCGGGACGTCATCGCCGGTCAGGGCACGATCGGGGTGGAGGTCGTCGAGGATCTGCCGGACGTCGACCTGGTGCTCGTGCCGGTCAGCGGCGGCGGGCTGATCTCCGGCATCGCGACCGCGGTCAAGGCGCTGCGCCCCGGCGTCCGGGTGGTCGGTGTGGAACCGGAGTTGAGCGCGGACGCGCGGGACAGCCTGGCGGCCGGCGAGCTGGTGCACTGGGCGCCGGAGCAACGCGCGCGGACGGTCGCCGAGGGCCTGCAGTCCGAGCCGTCCGAGCTGACCTTCGCCCACCTGCGCAAGTTCGTCGACGACATCGTCACGGTCAGCGAGGACGAGATGCTCGCCGCGGTCACGATTCTGGCCCGCCGGTCCCGGTTGATCGCGGAGCCCAGCGGGGCGGTGACCACGGCCGCCTACCTCAACCGGGGCGCGGACCTGCCGGCCGGGCGCACCGTCGCGGTCGTCTCCGGCGGCAACATCGAACCGGATCTGCTCAGGCGGCTGACGGCCTGACGTTGTGCACCGGCTCGACGTGGACCGGTGGACCCTCGACGCCGCAATGGAAGCACTCGCCGGGGCGGGGTGACTCGGGGACCTCGGCCGGGGTCGGTTCGGCGGCGAGCACGTCGTTGCGGATGCCCAGGGCCAGCAGGCCGCCGAGGGCGCAGAGGCCGGCGCAGACCCACATCGCGATGCGCCAGCCGGCGGTGAGCGCGGTGGGGTCGGTGTAGGAGTCGCCGGTGAGGCCGGCGACCGCGGGCAGGACGGCGACGGCGAGCAGGCCGCCGGTGCGGGCGATGGCGTTGTTCACCCCGGAGGCCACGCCGGCGTGCCGGTCCTCGGCGGAGGCCAGGACCGTGGCGGTGACCGGGGCGACCACGCAGGCGAGCCCGAGACCGAAGACGGTCACCGCCGGGAGCACGCTGCCCAGGTACGACGCGCCGGGCGCGACCCGGGTCAGCAGCACCATGCCGAACGCGATCACGATCGGGCCGGCCACCAGGAAGGGACGCGGGCCGAACCGCTGGGCGAGCTTGCCGGAGCGCGCGGAGAGCAGCAGTAGGATGATCGTGATCGGCAGGCCGGAGATGCCGGACACCGTCGGCGAGTAGCCCAGCGACACCTGCAGCTGCATGACGAACAGCATCATCACGCCACCGAGCGCCGCGTACACCACGAAGGTCAGCGCGTTGGCCACCACGAAGGTGCGGTCGGCGAACACGTCCGGCGGCACCAGCGGGTCGTGCTGGCGCGTTTGCAGGACGACGAACCCGGCCAGGGCGAGCACGCCGACGATGCCGGCGGCGAGCACCACCGGGTCGCCCGCGCCCCGGCCCGGCGCCTCCACCAGCGCGGCGGTCAGGCCGGCCAGCCCCAGCGCGCCGAGCACGGAGCCCAGCACGTCCGGGCGCCCACCCATGGTCTGGTCACAGGACTCCGGCACGTGCCGCCGGGCCACCACGAAGCACACGACCGCCAGCGGCACGTTGATCAGGAACGCCAGCCGCCACGACCACGCCTGCACGACCAGGCCGCCGACGAGCGGGCCGACCGCACCGGCGATCCCGCCGAGCCCGGACCAGGCGCCGATCGCCCGGGCCCGGTCCTCGCGCACGAACGCGGACTGGATGATCGCCAGCGAGCCCGGCGTCAGCAGTGCGCCGCCGATGCCCTGCAGCACCCGGGCGGCGACCAGCATCCACGTGGACTGGGCCACGCCGCACAGCACGGACGCGGCGCCGAACCAGGCCACGCCGAGGGTGAACACCTTGCGCCGGCCGTACCGGTCCCCCAGCGAGCCGGCGATCAGGATCAGCGCGGCCAGCGCCAGCATGTAGCCGTCGAGGATCCACTGCAGGCCGGCGACCGAGGCGTCCAGCTCCTCACCGATCTTGGGCAGCGCCACGTTGATGATCGTGCTGTCCAGGAACGCCATCCCGGAGCCGAGGATCGTGGTGAGCAGCACCCAGCGCGCGGTGGGCGTCCCCCACTGGACCACGCCGCCGTTGGCCGCGGGCGTCGTCACGGCGTCACCTCGCAAGCTCGCTCACGGCCGGTTCAGCGTGGCGACGAACTTGTACCGGTCACCGCGGTAGACCGAGCGCACCCATTCCACCGGTCGCTCCTCGGTGTCGAAGGTCTGCCGGGACAGCAGCAGCATCGGCATGCCGACGTCGGCGCCGAGCACGTCGGCCTCGTGCGGGCCGGCGAGCGCGGTCTCGATGGTCTCCTCGGCGTGCCCCATCTCCACGTCGAACTTCTCGCGCAGCACCTGGTAGAGGGAGAAGCCGCTGGTCACGTACTTGCGCAGGCCGCGGAACCGGGACAGCGGCAGGTGCGTGGTCTCGATGGCCATCGGCTCGCCGTCGGCCAGGCGGAGCCGCTGCAGGCGGAGGATCTTGGCGCCCTGCCGGATGGCCAGCAGCCGGGCGAGCTCCGGGTCGGCGGGGAACTCCGCCACGTCGAGCAGTTTCGACGACGGCTCGCGGCCCTGCGCCCGCATGTCCTCGGTGTAGGAGGACAGCTGCAGCCGCTGCGCCACCTTCGGCTCGGCGGCGAAGGTTCCCTTGCCCTGCACGCGAAGCAGCCGCCCCTCGACGGTGAGCTCGGCGAGGGCCTGGCGGACGGTCGTACGGGACACGTCGAACTGGGCGGCCAGCGAGCGCTCGGTGGGAATCGGGGAGCCCGGCGGCAGCGAGCTGAGCACCTCGAGCAGATGCCGTTTCAGCCCCCAGTACTTCGGCTCCCGCTGCACCCGGGTCAGGGTGTCGTGCGCCTCGCTTGTCGACGTGTCGAGCATTGCTCCTCCTCGAACGGCTCCCAGGTACAGAATGCCTGCCGTCGCCGACAGAAGCGATCACGCCGCACCCATTCGTCACATCTGTAACGGCCCGCATAGCGGCCGGTAACGGGCCGTCAGCGGGAACGCTCCGTTAATATTGGTCTAGACCTGAAGATCTGCCAAGGAGGCTTTGCCCATGACCGGACCGCTGCCCGGCGAGCGGATGCGGAGCGAGATCGTCGCGCAGCCGACCGTACTTGCCTCCGTCGCCGAGCGCCGCGCGGAGATCGCGCGGGTGGCCGAGGTGATCGACCGGCGCGCGCCGCGGTTCGCCGTGCTGGCCGCGCGCGGCTCGAGTGATCATGCCGCGCTGTATGCGAAATACCTGATCGAGGTGCTGCTGCAGCTGCCAGCGGGGCTCGCCTCGCCGTCCACGACGACGCTGTACGGCGCGGAGCCGGACCTGACCGGGGTGCTGTTCGTGACCGTGAGCCAGAGCGGAGGTTCACCCGACCTGGTGGAGGCGACCCGGGCCGCCCGGCGGCGGGGCGCGCTCACCGTCGCGGTCACCAACACGCCGGACTCACCGCTGAACGAGGTCACCGAGCTGGCCGTGGACATCGGCGCGGGCACCGAGCTGGCCGTGGCCGCCACGAAGACCTACACCGCCAGCCTCATCGCGCTGTACCTGCTGATCGACGCGGTGCGGGGCGGCACCGGCGAAGCGGTCGCGGAGATCGGCGAGCTGGCCGAGCGGACGCTGGCCGGCGCGGCGGACCCGGTGCGCGAGGCGGTCGACCACTACCGGTTCGTCGAGCGCGTCGTGACCACCGGCCGGGGCTACTCGTCGGCCACCGCCGCCGAAGCCGCGCTGAAGCTGGCCGAGACCAGCTACCTGGCCGCCCGGGCGTACAGCGGCGCGGACCTGCTGCACGGCCCGGTGGCCGCGATCGACGCGGAGACCGGGGTGCTGGCGGTGACGTCTGCGGGACGCGGCGGGGAGGCCATGCGGGACGTGGTGGCCGCGGTGCGGGAGCGCGGCGCGGACGTGCTCGCGGTCGGGTCGGCCGCCGCGGACGTGGACGCCGGTCTGCGCATCGAGGTGCCGCGCACGGCCGAGGAGGTGGCGCCGATTCTGGAGGTGCTTCCGTTGCAGCAACTGGCTTTGGCGCTGTCGCTGGCGCGTGGCGGGGATCCGGACCGGCCGCGGGGACTGCGGAAGGTCACCCGCACGCGGTGAGAATCCCTACACTGCCGGGTCATGAGACGCACCTCGTTCGCCAGGTGGCCGTGCTCGATCGCCAGAACCATGGACCTGCTCGGTGACCAGTGGACGCTTCTGGTGCTGCGCGAGGCGTTCTACGGGGTGACGCGGTTCGACCGGTTCCAGGAGTCGCTGGGGATCGCACGGAACACGCTGACCGAGCGGCTGGACCGGCTGGTCGGCGCCGGGCTGCTGAACCGGGTGCGCTACCAGGAGCGGCCGGCGCGCTATGAATACGTGCTGACCGAGATGGGCCAGGACTTCTTCCCCGCGCTGGCGGCGATCATCCACTGGGGCGACCGCTGGCTCGGCGACCCGTCGGCGCCGCCGATCACCTTGTGGCACAAGGATTGTGGCCGGTCCACGCACGCCGAGGTGCACTGCGCGCACTGCCAGGGCGCGCTCACCAGCGAGCACGTGACGATGCAGCCGGCGGGGCCGGGGTGACGCCGGACGGCTGCGTGGTCGGGGTGGACGTGGGCGGCACGTCAACGCGGGCGCTGGTGATGAGCCTGGACGGCACGGTGCTCGGCCGGGGTGCCGCGGGCGGGGCCAACCCCAACTCGCACCCGCCGCCGGTGGCCGCGGGCCGGGTGGCCGAGGCGGTCGCGGCGGCGTTCGGGTCGCGGGATCCCGGCACCGCCCGGCATTGCGTGCTGGGCCTGGCCGGGGTGAGCAAGCTGAGCGACCCGGCGGTGGGCCGGGAGTTCGACAGCGCGCTCGCCGGGATCGGGCTGTGCTGCACGGTGACCAGCGTGTCGGACGCGGAGGTGGCGTACGCGTCGGCGACCGGTGAGCCGGACGGCAGCGTGCTGGTGGCCGGCACCGGCTCGATCGCGGTCCGGATCGCGGCGCGGCGCAGGGGAACCGTGGCCGGCGGGCACGGCTGGCTGCTCGGTGACGAGGGCTCGGCGTTCTGGATCGGCCGCGAGGCGGTCCGGGCCACGCTGCACGCGCTGCGCTCGCAGGCCGGCATCGGCCCGCTGGCCACCGCCGTGCTGGCCGAGGCCCTGCCCGGGGAGTTGGACACCGATCCCGGCTGGCGGGAGCGGTACTACGCCCGGTTGATCACCGCGGCCAACGCCGAGCCACCGATTCGGCTCGCCCGGTTCGCCGCGCTGGTCAGCACGTACGCCACGGCCGACCCGGCCGCCAAGGAGATCGTCGACGCTGCCGCCGCGACCCTGATCGACCTGCTGCACGCCGTCCGCGCCCCGGCCGAACGCACCCCGCTCGTGCTGATCGGCAGCGTGGCCGGCGTCGGCACCCCGGTCGGCGAGGCGCTGCGCGCCGCGCTCACCGCCCAGTCGGAGGGGCCGGTGCTGGACGCCGCGGAGGCCGCGGCGGGCGCGGCCTGGCTCGCCGCGCTGGAGGTGCTCGGCCCGGAGGCACCTCGACCGATGCCCTGAAGGCCGCCTTCAGGACACTCAACGTCAATGCCAGGGACTTGAAGGGCTCAGTTGGCGCTGGCCTGATCACGTCCGCACGACACCGGGTCATGGTGCGGCTGGTGTTGCCGGCGGTACACCGGAGCGGTTCACCTGCATGATCGCTGTCGAGTGTGGCTCCGTTGGAGGGAGTTGTGGATCTTGATCAGGGAGCCGGGGCTGGTGTGGCAGATGAGACCAGCGGGACGCTGCCCGGTGTCCTGAAGGACGCCTTCAGGACGTTCCATGACAATGCCAGGGACTTTAAGCCGGGGTGAGTGTTGATCACGGTTGGTGGGTGATCGGCGTGGTGAGCTGACGGGCAACGAGGCTCCGCGCTAGGACTGGTGATTGTCGAAGATCATCAGTTGGAGCGGGGAGCCTCGTTGGT
>NZ_DASYTH010000470.1:0-6459 GCF_036002505.1 Actinophytocola sp.
GCGCCGCACCGTCCACGTACGGGACGTCACCCATCCCCTGGACAGCCGGTTCCTGGCCCGCCCGGACGAGCCCCTCGCCGCGGTCATCCGGCGCACACCCCTGCGCCCCGCCCAGGACACCGTGATCGTCATCGACGACCGCGGACCCATCGGCATTCTCACCGCGACCGACGTCCGCAGAACGTCCACCAGGGCAGCGTAATGGACGCTGCCGGCGGGAACCGACTGCTGACCGCACCGCCGACCGTCGACAGTGGACTGCCGGCGGTGCGGGAGCTGTCCCCGCACGAGGTGTTCGCCGCGGCCGGTTCCGCACCGCGCGGGCTGACGTCGGCGGAGGCGGTGGTCCGGCTGGCCGAGCGGGGCCGCAACGAGCTGCCCAGCGCGCCGCGCGCGTCGCTGGTGCTCCGGTTCCTCGGCCAGTTCACGGATCTGTTCGCGGTGGTGCTGCTGGTGGCGGCAGTGTTCACGCTGGCGGCGTACCTGCTGGGCGATCCGCCGGATGCCGGGAATCTCCAGCTGGCGGTTGCGATCGTGGCGGTGGTGCTGCTCAACGCCGCGATCGGGTTCGGGCAGGAGTACATGGCGGAGCGGACCGCGGAGGCGTTGCGGGCGATGGTGCCGCACCGGGCCGGCGTGCTGCGTGACGGCGAGCGCGTCGAGGTGCCGGCCGCCGAGCTGGTCGTGGGCGACGTGGTGGTGCTGGAGGCGGGCGACGCGGTGTCGGCGGACTGCCGGGTGGTCGAGGCACACGAGCTGGCCGTCAACAACGTGGCGCTGACCGGGGAGAGCGACCCGGCCGGGCGCACCGCCGAGCCGGTACCCGCGAGCGTGCCGCCGATCGAGGCGCGCAACCTGGTCTGGATGGGCACCACGGTCGCCACCGGCGCCGGCAAGGCGGTGGTGACCGGCACCGGCACCGGGACCGAGTTCGGCCGGATCTACCGGCTCACCGCCGAGACCGCGCCGGACCGCAGCCCGCTGCAGCGGCAGATCGCCGGCATGGCGCGGCGGGTGGCGCTGGCGGCGTTCGTGCTGGGGGCGCTGCTGTTCGCGGTGCGGCTGCCGCTCGGCGGGCCCATCGTGGCCACGTTCGTGTTCGCTCTCGGCGTGATGGTGGCCTGCGTCCCGGAAGGGCTGCCGGCCACGCTGTCGGTGGCGCTGGCGATCGGTGTGCGGCGGATGGCCCGCCGCCAGGCGCTGGTGAAGAAGCTCGTCGCGGTGGAGACACTCGGCTCCACGACGGTCATCTGCACGGACAAGACCGGCACGCTCACCAAGGCCGAGATGACCGTGCAGCAGGTCTGGGCGGCCGGCCGCACCCACCGGGTCACCGGCGCCGGCTACGCGCCGGACGGCAGCGTCGAGGATCCGGAGCCGGTGCTCGATCTGGTGCGGGCGGCGGCATTGTGCTGCGACGCCCGGCTGCTCCCACCGTCCGGGAAGGACGGATGGCGGATCCTCGGCGACACCACCGAAGGCGCGCTGCTGACGCTCGCGGCGAAGGCCGGGCTGGACCTCACGGCCGAACAGGCCGCGGCGCCGCGGGTCGGCGAGTTCCCGTTCGACTCCGCCCGCAAGCTCATGACCACCCTGCACGAGCGCGACGGCCGGGTACGGGCTTTCGTCAAGGGCGCGCCGATGGAGCTGCTTGCCCGCTGCACCAGCATCCGCGGCGAGTCCACTATGGACGATACGGCGCGGCGGCGGGTGCTGGCCGCGAACGACGCCATGGCCGCCTCGGGGTTGCGGGTGCTGGCCGTCGCGGTCCGCGAGGTCGACGACGCCCGGGTCGGCCAGAATGAGGCGGAGAGCGGGCTGACGCTGCTCGGCCTGGTCGGCATGCTCGACCCGCCGCGCCCGGAGGTGGTCGAGGCGGTGAAAGCCTGCCGTGGCGCGGGAATCCGGGTGGTCATGGTGACCGGGGACTACGCGCTCACCGCGGAGGCGATCGGCCGGCGGGTCGGCATCCTGACCGCGCCCGGCCCGCCGCGCACGGTCACCGGCGCGGAGCTGGACCGCACCGGCGACGACGCCCTGCGTGATCTCCTTACCCGGCAACAGGATGTGCTGTTCGCCCGGGTCAAGCCGGAGCACAAGATGCGGGTGGTCGGCGCGTTCAAGGATCTTGGCGAGGTGGTCGCGGTCACCGGCGACGGCGCGAACGACGCACCCGCGTTGAAACGGGCGGACATCGGCGTGGCGATGGGCGCCTCCGGCACCGATGTGGCCCGCGAGGCCGCGGTGATGGTGCTGCTGGACGACTCGTTCGCCTCGATCGCGGCCGCGGTGCGGCTGGGCCGTTCGGTCTATGCCAACATCCGCAAGTTCCTGATCTACCTGTTCAGCCACAACCTCGGTGAGCTGGTGCCGATCCTGACCGCCACGTTCGCCGGCTTCCCGCTGGTGCCGATCAACGCCATGCAGATCCTGGCCATCGATCTCGGCTCCGACGTGCTCCCCGCGCTGGCCCTGGGCACCGAGCCGCCCGAGCCCGGAATCATGGACGCCCCGCCCCGCAAGCGGACGCAGCGGCTGTTCTCCGCCGCGCTGGTGCGCCGGTTCCTGTTCCTCGGCAGCATCCAGGCCATCGGCGCGACGTTCGTGTTCTTCTGGCACATCCACACCGCCGGAATCCCGTTCAGCGAGTTCACTGCGGACAATCCGGTGTACCGGGAGGCCCTCACCATGACCCAGGCCGCGATCGTGGTCAGCCAGGTGTTCAACGCCTTCACCGTGCGTAGCAACCGGCTCAGCGTGTTCCGGCTCGGCCTGCTGTCCAATCCGGCACTCATCGGCGCCCAGCTCATCGGCGTGGCGATCATGTGCGCGATCAGCTACGCGCCGCCGCTGCAGGCGATCTTCCACACCGCCCCGCTGTCCCTTGCCGACTGGGCGCTGGTCACCGCGTTCGGCGCCCTGGTGCTCGTCGCCGACGAGATCCGCAAAGCGTTGCTCCACCGCAGGAAGGCCACGGCATGAAGCTTGCGGAATGCCAGGCGAGGGAGTTGGCCCACCGCGACGACGGCAGGCCGAGGAACGAGGTCTGCCCGAGGAACGGTCCAGTGACCCACCACCCGAGGCGACCCACGACCACGGCCAACACTCCCGAGTTGGAGGACACCGCATGAAGCTTGCGGAATGCCGGGCGAGGGAGTTGGCCCACCGCGACGAGGTGGGCCCGAGGAACTGGGGTCTGGGGGCTTGCCCCCAGTGGAACACGGTCTGCCCGAGGAGCGGTCCAGTGACCCACCACCCGAGGCGACCCACGACCATGGCCAACATTCCCGAGTTGGAGGACACCGCATGAAGCTTGCGGAATGCCAGGCGAGGGAGTTGGCCCACCGCGACGAGGGTAGGCCGAGGAACGAGGTCTGCCCGAGGAACGGTCCAGTGACCCACCACCCGAGGCGACCCACGACCATGGCCAACATTCCCGAGTTGGAGGACACCGCATGAAAGCGATCATCATGGGCTGCGGGCGGGTCGGCTCGACGCTCGCGCACCAGCTCTCCGTGGACCGGCACGACGTCTGCGTGCTGGACCGCGACCCGGACTCCCGCGAGCTGCTGCCCGCCACCTTCACCGGACGGTTCCTGGTCGGCAACGGCTACAACCGCGGGCTGCTCGAGCAGGCCGGCATCGGCACCGCCGACGCGTTCGTGGCGGTGACCTCCGGCGACAACACCAACATCGTCGGCGCCCGGATCGCCAAGGAGGACTACCGGGTGCCGCAGGTCATCGCGCGGATCTACGATCCGCGCCGCGCGGACATCTACCAGTCGCTCGGCATCCCGACCGTCGCCAGCGTCCGGTGGACAGTCGGCCGGATCAGCCAGCTGCTCCGGCACCGCCATGTCAACCCGGAGGTCAGCTTCGGCAACGGCGAAACCTTGCTGGTGCGGGAGATCCTGCCGGACTGGCTGGCCGACCGGCCGCTGCGTGACCTCGAGGTGGACGGCGAGATCCGGGTCGTCGCCGTCACCCGGGGCGGCCATTCCTTCCTGCCCACGAGCGAGAGCCACGCCCGGCCCGGCGACGCGGTCAGCTTCGCCGTCGCCACGAGCGCGCTGGACCGGCTCCGCTCCTTCCTCGCCAAGGAGCTCGGCACATGAAGGTCCTCATCGCCGGCGCCGGCCGGCTCGGCGAGCAGGCCGCCCACCTGCTGGCCGCCACCGGCCACCAGGTCACCGTCATCGACCGCGACCGCACCCACCACAGCGACCACCGCATGATCCACGGCGACGCCTGCGAGCCGAGCATCCTCGAGGCGGCCGGCGCGCACAACGCCGACCTGCTCCTCGCCTCCACCGGAGAGGACGAGGACAACCTCGTCATCGCCCTGCTCGCCAAGCGGCAGTTCGCCGTCCCGCGCACGCTCGCCCGGGTCAACGACCCCGACAACACCTGGCTGTTCGACCAGCGCTGGGGCGTCGACGTCGCCCTCCCCGCCGCCGCACCCCTGGTGTCGCTGATCGAGGAGGCCACCGGCTCCACCGACACCGTCGGCCTCGTCCGCCTCGCCACGGCCGGCGTCACCGTCATCGAGACCCACCTCGACGAGCACTCCGCCGCGGTCGGCCGCGCCCTCGCCGACCTCAAGCTCCCCCCGGGCACCGTCGTCGCCGCGGTCATCCACCAGGCCCAACCGGTCGTCCCCGGCCCGGACTACCAGTTCCACCCCGGCGACACGGTCCTCCTGGTCACCAACGCCGCCACCGAAGCCGACGTGCACAACGCCTTCCAGTTCAACGGCTGACAGTGGTGAGGAAGGTGCGCCATTCGGTTGGGGTGAAAGCAAACGCGCCACCCTGAGGGTGCTTGCTGTCGCGCAGGCCGACCAGGCCGTCGGAGCTGAAGTTGACCTCGACGCAACCGGTGCCGTTCGCCTCGCTCGCGGTCGCCTTGAACCAACCACCCGAGCCGAAGACCGAGGCCGCGGTCCGCGAGTCGTAGGTCCGCATGGTCAGGACCCTTTCACGATGTCCTGGTACTCCTTGAGCACCCGGCGGAGGAACCGCCGCGAGTCATATTCTCCCAGCGCCGCGCTGCGAATGACCTCCCACCGTCGTTGAAACAATCGCATCGCATCCTCGTCGTCGATGGTCGCCGAGCCGATCTCGTACTGGACACTGACGAAGTCGCCCATGGTCGCGCTGTTGAACTGCAGGAACGTGAAACCGTAGTTCGTCGCGGGGAAGTGCGCGTCAAACGGCAGAACAAGGATCGTGATATACGGCCTCTCGGACAGGGCGAGCAGGTGCTTGAGCTGGGTGATCATCATGGCTGGATCGCCCATGTGCCGGCGCAGACACCCCTCGCTCAACACGAATGTGCAGTCAGGCGGCGAATCCTGACCGAACATCGCCTCTTTCCGCGCCAGCCGCGCCCGCACCAGTTTCTCGACGTTGACCTGCCCGTACAGCTCGAACTGCCGGCGCATGTAGGCCTCGGACTGGATCAGGCCGTCGTGTGCCTCCAGGTGCACCGCCTTGATCACCCGGGCCTCGCGCTCGACCTCCTGGTACTCACTCCACCACGCCGGGCTCGAGCTGGTGTCCACCCAGACGCCCCGCTCCCCGTAGGGCGATCGGGCGAACTGCCGGAGCTCCTCGGCCTTGGCGCCCACGATCTTGTAGGTCCCCAGGAGCTTGTCCAGGTCGGCTTGCTTGATCCGGGCCGTCTGCGCGGTCTCGATCTTGTTGACCCAGCCCTGGCTGTGCCCGACGATCTCGGCCACCTGCTGCTGGGTCAGCTCATGCTCCTCACGCGCATGGCGCAGGGCGATGCCGAGCCGAACCCGACGATGCGACGGCGTGCCGGTGGCCACGGAGCGTTACTCCCCTCCTCATCGCGAACCAGCCATCCAGGCGATGGTCAGTCCGATTAAATTCGATTAGTATCATTCTAACAGTCAGTAGCCGTAGGAGGACACGATGCTAGCCAAGGCCAGCTCCGACCCGACGCCGGAGGGTGCGCAGCCCCTGGACCCGTTCGCCCAGGATCCGGCCGGAATCGAGCCGCTGTGCGGTGGGGAGGAGTTCGCCGCGGAGATGCGGCTGATGGTCGCTGAGGACGCGCCCCGCATGTTCGCGATCGTGCAGGAGTACGGCGACCGGGTCGACGCCCGGCTCGCTGCCTGGGGCCTGGCGTTCGAAGACCACGCCGACGCGATCACCGTCGGGAACGGCATGCACCTCAGCGCGCACTCACCGAACGCCCTCGTGCGGCGGTTCCGCACCGGAAAGCACGTAACCCCGCACGTGGTCTGGGTGGAGGGCCAAGTGCCATGAAGGACTCCTTCGGGACGTTGAGTGTCAATGCCAGGGACTTTAAGCCGGGGTGAGTGTTGATCACGGTTGGTGGGTGATCGGCGTGGTGAGCTGACGGGCAACGAGGCTCCGCGCTAGGACTGGTGATTGTCGAAGATCATCAGTTGGAGCGGGGAGCCTCGTTGGT
>NZ_DASYTH010000471.1:0-22259 GCF_036002505.1 Actinophytocola sp.
CGGTCGCTCGTTCCTCGCTCCCTGCGCTGCCCGTCAGTCCAGACACCACCGGCCCGCTCACAGCTCCCCCTCGCAGGCTCGGTCGAGCCGCTCGCGGTCGCCCTGTGCCCATGATTCGCTCGCAAGCTCGCTCACAGGTTCAACTTTAGAGGGGACTACTCCGCGTTCTCCGCAGCCTCGAGCCATTGCTGCTCAATGTCGTCCTTGTCGGCGAGCACCGCCCGCAGCTCCGCGTCCAGCGCCAGTAGCCGCTCCGCGTCGGTGGCCGCCTCGGCCAGCGCGTCGTGCAGCTCCTTCTCCCGCCGGGAGAGCGCGTCGAGCCGCCGCTCCAGCCGGGCCAGGTCCTTGCGGGCCGCCCGCTGCTCGGCCGCGGACCGTCTTGTCGTGGGAACTTCCCGCGACAGGTCCGGCTTGTCACGGGAACTTCCCGCGACAAGTGCGGCATCGCGGCGGGTCAGGTACTCGTCGACGCCGCCCGGCAGGTGCGTGATCCGGCCGTCCCCGAACAGGGCGTACACGCCGTCGCAGACCCGCTCGATCAGGTACCGGTCGTGCGAGACGACCACGAGCGTGCCCGGCCAGGAGTCGAGCAGATCCTCCAGCTGCTGCAACGTGTCGATGTCCAGGTCGTTGGTCGGCTCGTCGAGCAGCAGCACGTTCGGCTCGGTCATCAGCAACCGGCACAGCTGCAACCGCCGCCGCTCGCCGCCGGACAGCTCCCCCACCGGCGTCCACTGCCGGTTCGCCGGGAACCCGAAGCGCTCCAGCAGCATCGACGCGGACAGCTCCTGCTTCCCGAGGACGACCCGCTTCGCGATCTCCTCCACCGCCTCGAGCACCCGAACGGAAGCCGGTTGGTCGTGCAGCTCCTGCGTCAGGTAGGCCCACCTGACCGTCTTGCCCTGCACGCGCCGGCCGGCCTCCGGCTCGAGATCACCGGCCAGCAGCCGTAGCAGCGAGGTCTTGCCGGACCCGTTCACCCCGACCAGCCCGACCCGGTCACCCGGCCCGATCCGCAACGTCTCCCGCTCCACGATCCGCGTGGCGCCCATGTTCAGCGTGACGTCCTCCAGCTCCAGCACCGTGCGGCCGAGCCGGCGGCGGGCGAACGCCAGCAGCTCCACGGAGTCCCGCGGCGGCGGCACATCCGAGATCAGCGCCTCGGCCGCCTCGATCCGGTACCGCGGCTTGGACGTGCGGGCCGGCGCGCCGCGGCGCAGCCACGCCAGCTCCTTGCGCGCGAGGTTGCGCCGTTTCTCCTCGGCCACCTCGGTCAGCCGCGCCCGCTCGGCCCGCGCGAACACCCAGTCCGCGTAGCCGCCCTCGTACTGCTCCACCCGCCCACCGGCGACCTCCCAGGTGCGCCCGCACACGGTGTCCAGGAACCAGCGGTCGTGCGTGACCACGACCAGCGCGCTCCGCCGGGCCACCAGGTGCCCGGCCAGCCAGCGCACGCCCTCGATGTCCAGGTGGTTGGTCGGCTCGTCCAGGATCAGCAGGTCCAGCTCCTGCACCAGGGCCGCGGCCAAAGCCACCCGCCGGCGCTCGCCACCGGACATGGTGCCCACCGGGCTGTCCAGACCCAGCGCGGTGATGCCCAGCCCGGTGAGGATGCCGCGGGCCCGCGGGTCGGCCGCCCACTGGTGCTCGGCGGTGATGCCCAGCGGGTCGAGCACCGTGTGCCGCACGGTCGACCCCTCCGGCAGCTCGGTGCGCTGGGTGACCACCGCCAGCCGCAGGTCCCGCCCCCGGCTCACCCGCCCGGCGCTCGGCGGCTCGATCCCGGCCAGCACCTCCAGCAACGTCGTCTTCCCGCCGCCGTTGAGCCCCACCACACCGATCCGCTCGCCCGCGCCCACCCCGAGCGACACGCCGTCGAGCAGCGGCTGCACGCCGTAGCTCTTGCCCACGTTCTCCAGGTTGACCAGGTTCGCCATCACGCGCGCCGATCGCCGGGCATGTTGGCCGCTGGCGCGGCTGTGTTGGCGCCTGGCGTCGCTGTGTTGGCGCCTGGCGTCGGCGCCTGGCAAACACGGCTACGCGACAGGCCAACACGGCGACGCGACGGGCCAACATGGCGACGTGAGCCGCCAACATGCGCGGCCATCAGGCGTGGACCTCGGGCGGGACCGGGCGGGGCGCCTCGTTGCCGCCGATCACCCGGGCGCCGGGGACCGGGCCGTGGGCGACGCGGACGGTGCGGCAGACACCCGCGCCGGCCAGCTCCGCGGCGACCTGGAGCGCGGTGTCGGCGTCGGCGCAGAGGAAGCCGCAGGTGGGGCCGGAGCCGGAGACGATGCCGGCGAGCGCCCCGGCGCTGACCCCGGCCCGGAGCGTGCGGCGCAGGCCGGGCCGCAGCGACACCGCGGCGGCCTGCAGGTCGTTGCCGAGCAGCAGGGCGAGCTGGCGCGGGTCGCCGGTGGCCAGCGCCTCAAGGACCGGCTCGACCGGACCGACCCGAGGCGGGTCGCCGTCGGCGCGCAGCCGGTCCAGCTCGGCGTACACCTTCGGGGTGGACAGGCCGTCCTGGTCGAACGCCAGCACCCAGTGGTAGGTGTGCCGGGCCAGCACCGGCACCAGCTGCTCACCCCGCCGGGTGCCCAGCGCGGTGCCACCGTGCAGGGCGAACGGCACGTCCGCACCCAGCGTGGCGGCGACGGTGGCCAGCTCGTCCCGGCCGATCTCCAGCTTCCACAGCGCGGCGAGGCCCACCAGCGCGGCCGCCGCGTCGGCGCTGCCGCCGGCCATCCCGCCGGCCACCGGGATGCCCTTGCGGATCACCACCCGGATCTTCACCTCGCCGGCGTCCCGGCCGACGTAGCCGGCCAGCTCCCGGACCGCCCGCCAGGCCAGGTTGTCCGTCCCCGTCGGCACCTCCGGCGCGCCCTCACCGTGGACCTCGACCCCCGGCTCGTCGGTGACCGCGACGGTGACCTCGTCGGTCAGTGACAGCGCCTGGAACACGGTGCTCAGCTCGTGGTAGCCGTCCTTGCGCACATCGCCCACCGCCAGGTGCAGGTTGACCTTGGACGGCACCCGGACGGTGACCGGCGGTGGAACGACGGCGAGCACACCGTGCAGCCTACGCAGCGACTCCCCGCGGTCCGGTCGGGACGGCGTGCACCAGCCCGCCGCGGTCGCCGATCCAGCCGATCGCGGTGTCCGCGCGCTCGCCGGACACGCCCACCCGGAACCGCGCCACCGGCGTCTCGCCCAGCCGGGTCAGCCCGCCGCCGAGCACCGCGACGTCCACACCGAACCGGCCGGACGCCTCCGGCAGCAGCGCGCCGACCGCGGCGAACCCGATCAGGACGACGTCGGCGACCCGGTCGTGGCCGTGCCGCGGCGCGCTCTCGTCGATGGCCGGCAGGATCGTCCGGGCGACCCGGCTCTCCGGGTCGTGCAGCAGTTCCAGCAGGCCGCCGCGCTCGAGGAGCCGGCCGTGCTCCAGGACCGCCACGTCGTCGGCGATCCGGCGGACGACGTGCGGGTCGGCCGTGGCCACCAGCACCGTGGCGCCCAGTTCGGCGCGGGCCCGGTCGAGCACGGTCAGCACGCCCGCGGCGCCGTCCGGGTCGAGTGCGCCGGTCGGGTCGTCGGCCAGCAGCACGTCCGGCTCGCCGACCAGGGCCCGGGCCACGGCCACCCGGCGCCGCTGGCCGGGGGTGAGCTCGTCGGGATAGGTGGCGGCGAGCTCGGTGAGCCCGATCAGGTCGAGCAGCCGGCCGACCTTCGTGCGCCGCTCCGGCCCGTCCAACCCAGCCTGCTCCAGCGGGAGGGCGATGTTGCCGGCGGCGGTGCGCTGCCGCAGCAGGCTCTCCCCGGGCGACAGCACGCCGATGCGACTTCGGGCGGCCCGCAGCCGGCGGGGATCCAGGCCGGCCAGGTTCTGCCCGTCCAGCCGGATGACGCCGCTGTCCGGGCGCTCCTGCAGGGCGATCAGCCGGGCCAGGGTCGACTTGCCGGAGCCGGACGGGCCGACCACGCCAGCGATGGTGCCGGCCCGGACGTCCAGCGTGACGTCGTCGAGGGCGACGACCGGACCTGTCTGGCCGCGGAACGATTTGGTGAGATTCTCTACGGTGATCACGTTTTCTCCCAGTGCGCGCGCAAGTTGACTGTCTTAATTGGACAGTCGCGGGTAGACGAATTCGGACGGGTTCGCTGCGACTAGACGCGCGGACAGCCCGTCACCGTTCGGCGGCACTGGTCGATGACACGCCTGGATGTGAGGACCGGCATCCCACTCACTCCTCCATCGTTCCTGGCGGTAGCACCTGCCCGCGGTGGGTGGTTGCTGCGGCGTCGTCGAGCCAGGTCTCTCGGCCGCTCGGGATGGATTTACTTCCTGCAGTACACCCGTACGGGCGACGAAAAGCAAGCCACCGGCACCCGGTTTGAGTCCCTACGTCCCCGACAGCACACCTCAGCCCACCGCCGTCAGGACCGGAGTAAGGGGCCGCCGCACAGGGTTTGACATGTCTCGCGCGCCTGCCAACGGAACCTCAGGGGACCGTGACGTAACTCAGCCACACTCAACCCGAGATCCGCACTGTCCGCTGGAACGTGACGACAGGAGCTAATTTCGGAGAGGCGGAACAGCGGCGATCCGGGCGAACTCGGCCACCCCGAGCTGCTCGCCGCGTGCCCCTGGGTCCACCCCGGCCCGGTCGAGCAGCTCCGCCGCCCGCGCGGCCGATCCGGCCCAGGTCGCCAGCGCCGCCCGCAGGGTCTTCCGCCGCTGCGCGAACGCGGCGTCCACCAGGTCGAACACCGCCTCCCGCGCCACCCCGGCCGGCGGCTCCCGCCGGGTCAGCAGCACCAGCGCCGAGTCCACGTTCGGCACCGGCCAGAACACCGACCGCGGCACCGTCGCCACCCGCCGCACCTCGGCGTACCACGCCGCCTTCACACTCGGCACCCCGTAGGTCCGGCTGCCCGGCCCGGCCGCCATCCGGTCCGCGACCTCCGCCTGCACCATCACCAACCCGCCCCGCAGGCCGGGCAGCTCGGCGAGCAGGTGCAGCACCACCGGCACCGCCACGTTGTACGGCAGGTTCGCCACCAGGACGCTCGGTGCCGGCGAAAGCTGGCTCTCCTTGAGCCGCAACGCGTCCGCGGTGAGCACCGTCAACCGCTCCGCCACCCCCGGCGCCCGCTCCCCGACGGTCTCCGGGAGCCTTTTCGCCAACACCGGGTCGATCTCCACGGCGAGCACATGACGAGCCGCCTCGAGCAGGCCCAAGGTGAGCGAGCCCAGCCCCGGCCCCACCTCGAGCACGACGTCACCGGCGGTGAGCCCGGCAGCGTGCACGATCCGCCGCACCGTGTTGGGATCGTGCACGAAGTTCTGCCCGAGCCGCTTCGTCGGCCGCAGCCCCAGGTCGGCCGCGACCCGCCGCACCTCGGCGGGCCCCAGCAGAGCCACCTCGTCGCCGCCGCTCATCACCGCCCGAAGCCTAGGCCACCCCCCAACCTTCGGGATGTTCGCGGGCCGGCCCGCGCGGCCACCGTAGCCGTGGCGGTGAAGGGGAGGTTGTGCGAGCAATCAGCGATGGCATGATCAGCGTTTTTGTGCGTCTACCTGCGATTATCGCGGGTAGACGCACAGAATTGGCGATGGGTGCGGCTCCTTTGAAGGGAGTTGTGGATCTTGCGCGGGTGATCGTGACTTATGTGACGGGTGGGGCCAGTGGGGTGGTGGCTCGTGCCCTGAAGGCCGCCTTCAGGGCATACAGCGCTGCCACCGGAGAACCCCACGTCACACCAGCACCACCCGCCTGACGGTCAGACGTTCAATCCAGCCGCGCGGGCCGGTGGTGCCTGGACTGACGAGCAGCGCAGGGAGCGAGCGCCAGCGAGTGACCGAGCAGCGCAGGAGGGAAGGCACCACGTCAAGGCCCGCGCACGCGAGCGGAGCGAGCCAAATATCACTGGGGCAGGCCGAGCTTGCGGGAGCAGGCCGGCCAGGCGCCGTAGCCGCCGCGGCGGTCGCGGACGAGCGTGGCGATGGCGATCTGCTGCTCGCGGGTGGCCAGGTCCGGGCGGGAGGCGTACTGCGCGCCGCCGTTGGAGTTCCAGGTGCTGATGTTGAACTGGAGGCCGCCGTAGTAGCCGTTGCCGGTGTTGATGGCCCAGTTGCCGCCGCTTTCGCACTTGGCGAGGGCGTCCCAGACCGAGCCGTCCGTGATGATCGGGTTGGGCGGTGCCTTGGTGCCGACGCGGACGATCTGGGGCAGGGCCTCCTTGGTGACCTTGGCGCCGATCTCCTCGCGGGAGACCTCCTTGCCGTCCTTGACGGTGATCCGGTAGGTGGCGATCCGCTCGCCCGGCGCGCCCGGGTTGTCGACGACCGTCTTGCCCTTCTCCAGGTTCGGGTCGTTGGTCTTCTGCACCGGGGGGGCGACCTGCTCGGTCTGGTTGACGACGGTGACGCCGGTGCGGGTGATGTGCACCTCGGCGCCATTGGTGATCTTGACGTCGGCGCCCGGGTTGACCGCGTCCTCGGCGCCGAGGTTGAGGGAGAGCTCCCGCAGCAGCTCGTTCACGGTGACCGCGTTGGTGGTCAGCGTGCGGGGCAGGTTCCCCCCGTCGAACAGGGTGATGTTCTTGGTGGTCTTGAGCTCGAGCACCATGCCGTTGAGCGGCAGCTCGGTGTCGGTGCCCTCGGACATCCAGGTGCCCTGCATGGGCAGGTTGAGCTGCCGGACGGCCTGGCCGATCGTGGTGGCGCGGACCCAGACGTCGCGCCGCTCGCCGTCGACGGTCAGGTGCAGCTGTCTGCCGCGCAGCAGGACGATCTTGCCACCGTCGCCGATGCCGGTGTCCGGCGACGGGCTCACCGAGTCGTGCTCGCCGACCGTGACGCCCTGGGCGTTGAGCAGTTCGCCGACGGTGGAGGCGTAGGTGTGTACCTGGCGCGCCTGGCCGTCCACGTCGATCGTGACGGACTTGTTCAGCGCGATCGCCGCCGCGCCGCCGCCGATCATCGTGACCAGCACCGAGGCGATGGTGGCCTTGAGGAACGTGTGCTTCCAGCGCTTGACCGCGGTGGTGACCTCGGCCGGCGGCGGGCCGTCGATCCGGTACGCGTTCGGGTGCGCGGACAGCTCGTCCGGGATCACCGGCAGGACCGTGGTCTCCGCGTTGATCAGCCGGATCAACTCGTCGACGTCGACGTTGGCCGTGGACAGCAGGTCGTCGGCCTGCGGACCCAGCGCCGTGCGCACGTCCTGCGGGGTGATGCTGAGCGAGTCGGAGTACTCCGAGTGGTAGTCGGGGAACTCCGAGCGCCAGGCGCGGAAGTCCTCGCTCAGGGTGGCCGTGCTGGTGGTGGTTACCGGGGTGAACCAGTCGGTGTCCGCGAAGAATCGCGGATCGTCGGCCGCACCGGTCCGATGGCCAGTCACAGGGTCACGTACCTCCAGAAGGCGGAAGGCCGCGCGGGAGCGCAACATCCACGCTTTCGTCGTTGCCGGGCCCGAAGCCAGCGACCATCCCATAAGGCTGTCCGCTTGTGGACAGCCACCCCGACGTGCACTGGCCTGACTGCGGGTTCGTCCCGGACTGCTTCATCCGGGTACGGTCACGGGACAGTAACGGTGCCGGGGACGTCGTGCAAACACATCCGGCCGTGTCGTGAGTTCCATCACACCATCGGGCACCAAGCGCGGTACCCCGTTTGCCGCAAGGAATCACGATCCGCTCTCAGCGGATCCACGGGCCGTGACGTCGGACAGCCGGAACACCCGCTCGGCGTTCGTGTTGACCGCCGCCGCGAGCTCGGCGACGTCGACTCCACGCAGCGACGCCAGGTCACGAATCGTGTACGCGGCAGCGAAAGGCTCGTTGGGCCGGCCCCGGAACGGGTGCGGAGTAAGGAAAGGCGCGTCCGTCTCGACCAGGATCGACTCCACCGGAACCAGTTCCGCGGCCGCCCGCAGCGCATGGGCGTTGCGGAACGTGACCGTGCCGGCGAAGGACAGCACGTAGCCGGCGGCCACGCAGCGGCGGGCGATGTCGACGTCCCCGGAGAAGCAGTGGAAGACCACGGTGGACGGTGCACCCTCCTCGGCCAGGATGCGCAGCACGTCCTCGTGCGCGTCCCGGCAGTGGATCATCAACGGCTTGCCGAGCCGCTTGGAAAGGTCGATGTGCCAGCGAAAGGCGGCCTGCTGGGCATCCGGTGGCGCGTAGTCCCAGTAGTAGTCGAGCCCGGTCTCCCCGACGCAGACCACCCGCGGCTGGGCCGCCAACCGCTCCAGCACCGCCTGGTCCTCCGCGGAGAAGGCGCTGGTGCGGGTCGGATGCAGGGCCACCGCCGCGAAAACCCGTTCGTCCCAGGTGGACGCTTCGGCCACCCAGCGCGCCGAGCCCAGGTCGTCCGCGACGGTGATCACCCGGGTCACCCCGGCGCCCGCCGCCCGGTCGACCATTGTGGACACATCGGCGGAGTCCTTGGCACCACAGGCATCCAGGTGCGTGTGCGCGTCGACCACCGGTACCGGAAGGGGTTCCGGTACCGGTGGCCGCTCGCCTTTTCGGGGTGTCACGTGACTTCCGGGGAATGAGCGTGCCGAGGGCAAGGCCGCACCGAGCGTGGCGTACTTGCTCGCGGTTTTCGGGGTACGCGAGCGAGGGAGAACGCAGCCATCGGTGCGCTCAGCCCCGGATCGGCGCCCACTCCGGGCCGGTCTCGCTTAGCTTCGGGTCGAGCTTGGCGAACAGCGGGGTCGGCTTGTTCAGCGGCACCCCGGGCTCGATCGGTGTGGACTCCCAGCGCGCCTTCTCGACCGTGTAGTCCCCGGTCAGGACCGGATTCACCCGGCCGGCGATGTCCAGGTCGTCCACCTCACGCAGCTCCGGCTGCGCCGCCCAGGTCCCGGTGCCGCCGAGCAGCTCGTGCACCTTCTGCGCGGAGTGCGGCAGGAACGGTGTGAGCAGCGTGTTGGCGTCCTTGACGACCTGCAGCGCGGTGTGCAGCACGGTGTCCCGCCGCACCAGGTCGTCCTTCAGCTTCCACGGCTCCTGATCGGAGAGGTACTTGTTCGCCGCTCCGACCACGCGCATCGCCTCGTTGATCGCGGCCCGGAACCGGGACCGCTCGAGGTGCCCGCCGACCGTGCCGAAGGCGTTGCGCGCCAAGGACTTCAGCTGCTCGTCGGCCGCCGTCGGGGTGGCCGGCCGGGGCACCGCGCCGACGTTCTTGTGCGCCATCGACACGGCCCGGTTGACCAGGTTGCCCCACTCGTTGGCCAGCTCGAAGTTGATCCGGCGGACGAACTCCTCCCAGGTGAAGTCCACGTCCTGGGTCTCCGGTCCGGCCGCGGCGATGAAGTACCGCAGCGTGTCCGGTCCGAACTCGCGCAGGAAGTCCCGGACGTAGATCACCGTGCCGCGGGAGGTGGAGAACTTCGAGCCGCTCATGGTGAGGAACTCGCTGGAGGCGATCTCGGTCGGCAGGTTCAGCAGCCCGTACGGCCCGGGCTCGCCGCCGCGGTCGCCCTGCCCGTTGTGGCCCAACAGCAGCGCCGGCCAGATCTGGGCGTGGAAGGTGATGTTGTCCTTGCCCATGAAGTGCACGATCTGCGCGGCCGGGTCGTTCCACCAGGCCTGCCAGGCGTCCGGGTCGCCGGAGCGCCGGGCCCACTCCACGCTGGCCGAGAAGTACCCGATCACCGCGTCGAACCAGACGTAGAACCGCTTCATCGGCTGGTCGCGCCAGCCGTCCAGCGGGATCGGCACGCCCCAGTCCAGGTCGCGGGTGATCGGCCGGGGCCGCATGTCCTCCACCAGGTTCCGGGTGAAGTTCAGGACGTTGGGCCGCCAGTCGGTCTTGGTGGACAGCCACTTGCCCAGCGTCTCGGTGAACCCGGGCAGGTCCAGGAACAGATGCTCGGTCTCGACGAAATTCGGCACCTCGCCGTTGATCCGGGACCTCGGGTTGATCAGGTCCGCGGCGTCGAGCTGGTTGCCGCAGTTGTCGCACTGGTCGCCGCGCGCCCCGTCGTAGCCGCAGATCGGGCAGGTGCCCTCGATGTAGCGGTCGGGCAGGGTGCGGCCGGTGGACGGGCTGACCGCGCCGGTGGTCGTCTTCGGGATGATGTAGCCGTTGCGGTGCAGCGCAAGGAAGATCTGCTGGACCACGGCGTAGTGGTTGCCCGTGGTGGTCCGGGTGTAGAGGTCGTAGGTGACCCCGAGCCCGAGCAGCTCCTCGGCGATCTCCCGGTGGTACTTGTCCGCGGTCTGCTGCGGGGTCAGGCCTTCCTTGTCGGCCTGCACCAGGATCGGCGTGCCGTGCTCGTCGCTGCCGGAGACCATCAGCACCCGGTGCCCGGACATCCGCATGTACCGGGAGAAGACGTCCGACGGGACACCGATTCCGGAGACATGGCCGATGTGGCGGGGGCCGTTGGCGTAGGGCCAGGCCACCGCCGTCAAGACGGGGGTGCTCATGGCGAACTAGCCTACGGAGGGGTGCCTGGTCGAATCGAACGGGTTAGGAGGAACCAGTGTCCGCGACGCGGTTGCTGGTGCTCGGGGTCGTGCGCATGCGGGGCAAGGCGCACGGCTACCAGGTGCGCCGGGAACTGCTGACCTGGAAGGCCGACGAGTGGGCCAACGCGCAGCCGGGCTCGATCTACCACGCGCTCAAGCAGATGGCGAAGGAGGGACTGCTCGAGCAGGAGGCGGACGGTGAGCCCGGGCGGACCGCCTACCGGCTCACCCACGACGGCGAGATCCAGTTCCAGGTGCTGCTGGCGAAGATGCTCTCCCAACCCGGCGAGAGCAACCAGGACGCCTACGGGCTGGCCGCCGCGGTGACGTTCATGACCGCGCTGCCGAGGGCCACCGCGATCAGCCTGCTCCAGCACCGGCTCACCGAGCTGGACGGGCAGCACGCCAGCGTGGTGAGTGTGCTCAGCCGCGGCACCGACTGGGGGCAGCCCCAGCATCTCAACGAGCTGTTCCGGCTCTGGTGCGCGGAGATCGACGCGACCGCGCTGTGGGCCCGTGATCTGGTCAAGCGCCTGGAGGCCGGGGAGTACGTCATGGCCGACGACGCGGACGACCATTTCGGCTGCCCCGGGCAAATCAAAGTTGACTAAACGGTTAGGCTCCAGCGTGTAGTCAAACTTGACTAACAGAGGGGATGATCATGATTGAGGCTCGCGGTCTGGCGCGGACGTTCCGCACCCGCGGCCGCACGGTCGAGGCCGTTCGCGGGGTGGACCTGGAGGTGAAGGCCGGGGAGCTGGTCGGCTTCCTCGGCCCGAACGGTGCGGGCAAGACCACGACGCTGCGCATGCTGACCACGCTGCTGGAGCCGACCTCCGGCGAGGCCACCGTGGCCGGCTGCGACCTGCGCAAGGACCCGGTCGGGGTGCGCCGGCGGATCGGCTACGTCGCCCAGGGCGGCGGCTCCACCCCGGAGCTCAAGGTCATCGAGGAACTGGTGCTGCAGGGGCGGTTCTACGGCCTGGCCAAGGCCGACGCGGCGCGGCGGGCCGGCGAGCTGGCGGCCCGGCTGGACATCGCCGACCTGGACCAGCGGATCATCAAGACGCTGTCCGGCGGCCAGCGGCGCCGGCTGGACGTCGCGCTCGGCCTGGTGCACGACCCGCGGCTGGTGTTCCTGGATGAGCCCAGCACCGGGCTGGACCCGCAGAGCCGGGCCAACCTGTGGGACCACATCCGGGCCCTGCGCGACGAGCACGACACCACGGTGTTCCTCACCACGCACTACCTCGACGAGGCCGACGCCCTCTGCGACCGGATCCTGGTGATCGACCACGGGCGAATCGTGGCCGAGGGTTCGCCGAGCGAGCTCAAGGCCCAGGTCTCCGGCGACGGCGTGGAGATCGGCGTGCCGGCCGATCAGGTCGCCGGCGCCGCCGACATCGCCGGCACCCTGCCCGGCGCGCACGAAGTGTCCACAGTGGACGAAACGGTCCGGTTCCGGGTGCCGCGCGGGGACACGGCCATGCCCGAGCTGCTGCGCGCGCTGGACTCGGCGGGCATCCCGATGACCTCGATGCAGGTCCACCGCCCGACGCTGGACGACGTGTTCCTCACGCTCACCGGCCGCACGCTGCGCGACGCCGAGGCCGAGCCCGCCGGGGAAACCAAGCCCACCGAGGAGAAGGAGACCGCCGATGTTGCGTGAGATCTGGCTGGTGTTCCGCCGGGACCTCACGATCTCCATGCGCATCCCGGCGTGGATCTTCATCGGCATCATGCAGCCGGTGCTCTACCTGGTGCTGTTCGGCCCGCTGATGGAACGGATCGTGGCCAACACCCCGGGTTTCCCGCCGGGCAACGGTTGGACGATCCTCACCCCGGCGCTGATCGTGCAGATGGCGCTGTTCGGCATGTTCGCCGGCTTCGGCATCCTCGCCGACCTGCAGAACGGCGTGCTGGAGCGGCTGCGGGTCACCCCGGTGCGCCGCACCGCCCTGCTGCTCGGCAAGGTGGCCAACTACGCGCTGCAGCTCCTGATCCAAGCGCTGATCATGCTGGTGCTGGCGTTGGTGGCGTTCGACCTCAGCGCCCCCTTCGGCGGCGTCCTGCTCGCCCTGGTCATCGTGCTGCTCATGGGCATCACGCTGGCCTCGTGCGGCTACGCGATGGCGCTGATCCTCAAAAGCCAGGAAGCGTTCATCCCGCTCCTCAACACCATCCTGATGCCGATCCTGCTGCTCTCCGGCATCCTCATCCCGATCACCACCGGCCTCGCACCGAAGTGGCTCTACACGATCTCCCAGATCAACCCGTTCCGCCACGTCGTCGACGCCGACCGCGCCGCCTTCCGCGGCGACTTCTCCATGGACGCCCTCTTCACCGGCAGCGTGATCCTCGCCGTCATGGCGATCCTCGCCGTCTGGTGGGGCGCCCGCACCTTCCAACGCGAAAACGCCTGACCCGCGGGTGGCCGGGGAGCGCACCCCTCCCCGGCCACCACGGCCTCCATCAGGACTCGCACCTGGACCGGAATTCATCCATCTCCGGCACCACCTCGGTCATCCGGCTTCTCCGACTGACCCATCGCGATCGTCAACATCGCAGTCATCTGGGCCATCCCCACGGCTACGGTGGAGTAGGTCTCACGCATCTCCCGACGCAAATCGGCAAAGCCCTCACGCATCTCCTGGCCCTGCTCGACCTGGGTTTCGCGCAGAGCGACCAGCAACTCCTTGTGCATGTCCAGCTTGGCGGTGTGCAGGTCCAACTTGGCGGTGTGAGCGTCCAATGTGTCCTTGTGCGCGGCCAACGTGATCTTGATGTCGGCGACGTCCTCGCTCGTCTTGCGAGCGAGCTTGCGGACGCCGCCCATCTCGAACTCCAACTTGGACAACCGCCTGTCGTGCTCGACGAGTTTGTTCATGTGGGGAACCCCTGCCTTCCAGTGGAGCCTAGTCGCTCCGGTGCCAGCCTGCCGCAGGAAGCGCGAACGGCCAAAAAGTTATCCACAGGCCGGCGGGTCGTCAGCGGCGCGCCATGACTGCCGCGTCGTACAGGGCTTTTCGGCTGACGCCGGACTCTGTGGCCACTGTGGACACCGCGTCCTTCAGGCGGGTGCCACCGGCCACCAAGGACAACACCTGGTCGACCAGGGCGGCGGTGTCGAGGACGGCCGCGGGCTCGGCGCCGGCGACGACGACGGTGATCTCGCCGCGCACGCCGTCGGCGGCCCAGGCCATCAACTCGGCGAGGGGGCCACGGCGGACCTCCTCGTAGGTCTTGGTGAGCTCGCGGCAGACGGCGGCGCGGCGGTCGGCGCCCAGCACCTCGGCGGCGTCGGCGAGGGTGGCGGCGATCCGGTGCGGGGACTCGAAGAAAACCACCGTTCGGGGCTCAGATGCCAAGGCGGACAACCACTTCCGGCGTTCGCCGGGTTTGCGCGGAGCGAAGCCCTCGAAGCAGAAGCGGTCGCAGGGCAGCCCCGACAGGGCCAGAGCGGTCGTCACGGCGGACGGACCGGGCAGGCACGTCACCGGTAGGTCTTCCGCGACGCAGGCGGAAACCAACCGGAAGCCGGGGTCGGAGACGCTGGGCATGCCGGCGTCGGTCACCAGGAGCACGGTCTCGCCGGCCCGCAACGAATCGAGCAGGCCGGCGAGACGTGCGGTCTCCACCGCGTCGTAGAAGCTGACCACCCGTCCGGTCACGGTCGCGCCGAGCGCCGCGGCCAGGGACCGCAGCCGCCGGGTGTCCTCGGCCGCGATCACGTCGGCGCTGCCCAGCGCCTCGACCAGGCGCGGCGAGGCGTCCCGCGAGTCGCCGAGCGGCGTCGCGGCCAGCACCAGCACCAGCCCAGCGTAGTCAGTCCGCCCCGCCGGGATCAGGGCGTGCCTGCCGGACCGTCGCGGAAAGCCTGCCCCGACCTACGCAGCCCTCAGGGGACCCTGACGGCACCCAGCCACAATCCACCCGACAACCGCACCACCGGCTGGAGTTCAAGTGGTCGTCGGTTTGTCAACGGGTTGGTGGCTCGCGGAAGGCGGGACATGGCTACGCGGAGCCGGAACACGGCTACCGGACGGCGGGACACGCCCGGCTGCCGGCTTGGCCAACCGGCGTGTCCCGCCCCCGCGTAGCCATGTTCCGGCCTGGCGTAGTCGTGTCCCGTCTTCGCGACGAACCTGACAACGAACCGACCCCGCTTACCTGAACGGCTTTGGGACTAGCTCTGGCCGAGTGAGTTTCCGGTGCCAGCGTTGGAGGTCTTCGGGTTGCCACCGGACCAGGTGACGTGGTTGAACGAGCCGCTCACCGTGACCGCGGCGACCGTCGCGAGCTTGATGTCGTTCTTCGACCCCATGACCGACAACTCGCCGCAGCTGCCGGTGAACGTGTACTTGTTGGAGGAGCCGGTGATCGCCACGTTCCGGCCGGCGCAGTCGATCGTCTTGGTCATCGCCGAGTCGACCAGCGTCAGCGTGGCGCCGCCGGAGGACCCGCCACCGGTCGGGGTCGGCGTGCTCCCGCCACCGCCGCCGGACGCGCCACCGCCGGTGCTCTTCAGGTCCATCGTCACGGACTCCGACTCGAGCGCGAGGGTGCCCTGCCCGCAGGTGAGCGTGGCCTGGCCACCCGGGGCGAGCGCCGGGCCGACCTGGTCCATCGGCCAGGACGAGACGCCTGCGACAGGCTTCTTCAGGGTGACCTTGCCGGTGGCGTGCCCCTGGCGGAACCCGTAGTTGGCGCCGACCTTGGCGTAGTCGCCCTCCGCGGTGCCGTTGACCGTCGCGTCCACCGACAGGCCGGCGGCCTCCATGGTCACGGTGGCGTTGTTGCCGGTCAGCGTCCACTTGCCGTCCGCGGTGAGGGCCAGCGTGAAGCCGCCGCCGCTCTTGGCGGTGACCGGAACGCCGTTGACCTGCGCGCCGGACTTGCCGGTGATCTTGACGACCTGGTACTCCCCCACCGGGCAGCCGGCCCCGCCCACCGGAGCCGGTGAGCCGGCGGATCCCGAGGTGGCGGTGTCCGCCGGTGCCGCCGAGGATGGCCCGGACGCCGGCGAGCCCGCCGTCGAGGTTCCTCCACAGGCGGTGACCAGGGATAACAGCCCCAGGGCCGCGGCGGTTGCGATCGTGGTACGCACTCGGGTGACTCCCCTCACATCGACTGACGGCGCCGAGCCTGGAGGTCTCGGTAGCCGATTCGTCACTAGGGTAGTCGGAACCGACCATCCGATCCGGATTATCGAAGAACTGCCGCCGAAGCCACCTGCCTGAGCAGCCCGACCCCGGCACCCCGGGAATCCACCACCGCCCAGTGCCCGGGGTCGAGCTGCCGGTAGACCAGCGTTCCGTCGGCGGACGCCCGGCTCGACACGCCCTACGACGCTCTCCTGGTCGACCGGGATCCGAGTGGTCGCCCCGTCCCGACCGCGGGACTCCTGGTACGCCGGCGCGACGCCCTCGCTCAGAGTGATGCCGATGCAGTCGGCCGGGGTCCCGGCGCTGAGGTCGGGCCTGGTCCGGCAAAGCATCATACTGACGAATACCGGCCCAACCCCGCTCTGAATCTCCATCCGGTAGCCGTCGGGCAGTTGGCCGAGCATGAGCCCGGACGGAGCGGGCACCGGGGCCGGCTGCGGGGTCAGGCCATCGGCGACCGCCCGGAGCGCCGGCAGCCCGACCTCCCGCTGGCTGCCGCTGACGACGAACCAGCGACCGTCCTCGAACTGCCAGATGAACTCCACGAGGCCCTTGTCCGGGGCCAGCTTCCGAAACCGGCCGGGCCGGCCGCCGATCGTGGTCGGCTCGTCGACGAGGTACTCGCCGCCCTGCTGGGGGACATCCCTCAGATCCACCACCACCTGCTCGAAGTCGGCCTTCCCGATCCAGCTCGCCGAGCTCCAGCCGGGACCGATGTACCAGGTGTCGAGCGTGTATCCGGCCGGCAGCGAGCCGGCCGTGAACGGCAGCGCCGGAGGGGCCGGCGGGGTCGGCCGGGTCGTGGTGGACACCGACGGCGGCGGGGCGGTGGCCGGCGGCGAGCCGCCCCGATCGGTCCCGCGGCCGGGCGCGACCAGAACCACGCCGAGCGCCACCAGCGACGCGGCCACGGCAACCCCGGCCGCTGACCACCTGGCGGCGCCGGCGCCGGCGGCGGACTCCGTCCCGGAAACCGGCGAGCGCGCCGGCCTCGGCCGGGGCATACCGCACGAGCGCGGTCAGCGCCCGGGTCAGGCTGTCGTTGTCGATCATGATTCGGCCACCTCCACGCTCGCCGGGTTGTCGTCGTGGACCCGATCGCGCAGGCCGGCCAGGGCACGGGAGACGTGGCTGCGCACCGTGCCGGCCGAGCAGCCGAGGATCGCGGCGATCTCCTCGTCGGAGCGGCCCTCGTAGAACCGCAGCACCAGCACGGCGCGCTGCCGCCGGCCCAACGTGGCCAGCAGCAGGCCGACCTCATCGCGGTCGGCCAGCCGCACCGCCGGGTCCGGTTCGGTGTCCCGGCGGAGCCGCCCCGGGTCGGCCACCAACCGGGTGGTCCGCACCGACGCGAGCCGCCGCCACGACAGGTACCCGTTCGTGATCATGCGCCGTAAGTACAGATCGGGCCGGTCCATCCCACCGATCCGCCCCCACCGCGCGTGCGCCCGCACCAACGCGTCCTGCGTCAGATCCTGAGCCAGATGCGTGTCCGCCGGCAGCACCCCGATGTGTTGAAAATGTGGAGGAATTCGTTCGCGCATTGACGCGCCATGCCCGCCCGAGGCACGCTGCAGACGTTGGGGCTCGGTCTTGTGTGGCCCACTGGGGAGTTCTGGTCAGCGTCATCCCGGCTCGGCTATGTCCACATGGGACCCATGACGTCGCTGGAGGGATTCTGATGGGCCTGCCACGAAGAAACATGCTCAAGCTGATCGGCGCGACGGCGGGCGCGGCGGGGGTGACCACCGTGCTGGGCACCCCGGCACTGGCCGAGAAGCCGCCGTTCCCGGCCCCGCCGGACTCCGCGGCCGGCACACCGCCGACCAGGCCCGAGGCCGAGCAGTTGCGCGGGGAGGAGAACCTGTTCCGGGCCAACTCGTTCGGGCCCGGCTTCATCGGGCCCATGGTCGACGAGTGGGTGCTGCACGCCCAGCAGTGGGTCAACGCCACATACGGCGGGCGTCCGGGCTTCGTGCCGGCGCCGGAGACCGGGCGCACCGGCTGGTCGACCATGTTCGCCCTCACCCGGGCGTTGCAGCTCGAGCTCGGCCTATCCGGCAGCCAGCTCTCCGACACGTTCGGGCCGACCACGCTTTCCTTGCTCACCAGCAGGTTCGGCGAGATCCGGCCGGGCTCACCGGAGAACGTCATCCGGATCGTGCAGTGCGGCCTGTACTGCAAGGGCTACTGGGGCGACTCGCTCAGCGGCGAGTACGGCGAGGTCACCGGGGACTCGGTACTGGAGATGCGCCGGAACATGGGGTTCACCGACGACCGCAGAACGCTGGCGCCCAAGGAGTTCAAGGCGCTGCTCACGATGGACGCCTACGTGATCGTGGAGAACGGGTCGACCACGATCCGGTCGGTGCAGCAGTGGATGAACCGGACCTTCTACAACCAGCCGTGGTTCTTCATCATCCCGGCCGACGGGCACTCCTCGCGCGACGTGGCGAAGGCGCAGATCTGGGCGCTGCAGATGGAGCTGGCCGTGCCGGGCGCCAACGGGAACTTCGGCCCGGGCACCCGCGCCGCGCTGCGGGCCCGGGGGCCGCTGACCGCCGGCGCCGCGGACACCGGGTCGTCGATCTTCGTGCGGCTGTTCCAGGCCGGCATGATCTTCAACCGGTACGAGATCCCGTTCGACGGCGCGTTCACCCAGGCGGTCAGCCAGCAGGTGGCGAGCTTCCAGGAGTTCGTGGCGCTGCCGGTGAACGGCACCGGCGACTACCAGACCTGGTGCTCGCTGCTGGTGAGCAACGGCGACCCGGAGCGGCGCGGCGCCGCCCTCGACTGCGTCACCGAGATCACCTCGGCCAGGGCGGGCGCGCTGTTCGGCGCCGGCTACCGGGTGGCCGGCCGGTACCTGTCCAACGTGCCGGGCACCAGCCTGGACAAGAAGATCAAACCGGGCGAGCTCGCCACGATCTTCGGCGCCGGCCTGCGGGTGTTCCCGATCTACCAGACCTCCGGTGGCAGCGCCGGCTATTTCACCGAGCAGCAGGGCGCGCGGGACGCCAGCCTCGCCCTCGCCGCCGCCAGCGACTACGGGTTCGAACGCGGCACCACGATCTACTTCGCGGTCGACTTCGACGCGCTGGACACCGACATCACCGACCACGTCATCCCGCACTTCCGAGCGCTCAACCTGGCGATGAACCTCTACGGGAACCCGTACCGCATCGGGGTGTACGGCGCCCGGAACGTGTGCACCCGGCTGTTCACCGAGGGGCTCACCCCGACCAGTTTCGTGTCCGACATGTCCACCGGGTTCAGCGGCAACCTCGGCTTCCCGATGCCGAGGAACTGGGCCTTCGACCAGATCGCCACGATCACCGTCGGGTCGGGCTCCGGCGCCATCGAGATCGACAACGACATCTACTCCGGCCGCGACACCGGAGTGTCCCGGGTCGCCGTGCGCCCGACCCCCGCCGAGCGGCTGGACACCTACTTCAACAACAGCCTGCGGCCCCAGGTGTCCGCGGACCTCAACGCCTACGCCGACACGGTGACGTCCAACAGGACCGGGCTCAAACACTCGGTGGACGAGGCGATCGACGTGGTGGTCGCCTACGACGAGCTGATCACCAACCTGAGCCGGGCCCTCGGCGTGCGCAAGGCCGTGATCCAGTCGGAGGTGTTCTGGGAGTACTGGAAGGAGACGCCGCTCGACGACGTGGCCGACGGGATCGTCATCTCCTGGTACGCCTACAAGATCGCCTACGAGGCCTGGCAGCGGGTGCCGATCGGGCCGCCGCCGACGCCGCCGGTGGTCGTGCACGAGGACTCCAGCACCGGGATCGCGCAGATCTTCGCCGCGACCGCGATCCGGGCCCGCAACTGGGCCCTCGGTCAGGGGCTGATCAGCGGCAACCCGCTCGACGGCAACGACTGGCACACGGTCTACGACGTGTGGAACTCGTTGCACGACGACGGCAACTACAACGTGAGCACCGTGCCGTACGTCCTATTCGAGGGGGCCGCCCAGATCGGCGTCCCCGGGCTGCGGCTGAACTACACGGACACCGAGCTGCAGCGCGTCTTCGCCCGCTACAACGGCAGCGGCGCGGAGGCCGATCACTATGGTCTGGAGTTGCTCGGCGTGTACCGGATCTTCGAGCGGTACAACGCCACACTGCGGTAGGAGGGTCACAGGTGCGGGAGGGCACGGCAACGCGAACCCGCCGCACCCGCACCGCCCTGACCTGGCTGCTGGCCAACCTGGTGCTCGGCTACCTGACGGCCTTCCCGCTGCTGAGCGCCGTCGTGTTCACCTACTACGTACGAGCCAAGGTGTGGGGCACCGTCTCTGCTCCGTACGACCAGGCCGAGGCGGATGCCGGCGCCGCCGTCGCCGTGCTCGGTGGCGGCCTGCTGATCACGGCCGCCGTCCTGCTGAACCGCGCGCTGCGGCGGCGGCTGGAACTGCGCGGCCGGCCCGTGTTCGCCTTCTGGGCGGTGACCGCCGCGGTCCTGCTGACGCCGTTCCTGTACTTCTGGCTGGGCGAGCTCACCGTGCCCGAGATGCTCGGCAAAGGCCTGCTCTGGTAGGGGGGTGCAGTGAATGCCTCATTCAGTGCGCTGAGCGCACTGAATGAGGCATTCATCGCACCCTCACCGGCTCCGGAGGAACGTCGTCCAGCGGGCAACCGGGAAGACCAGGACCGGGCCCACGGCGTGCTTGGAGTCACGCACGCCGACAGCGTGGCTGACGAGTGCGACTTCGACGCAGCTGCCGGTGTCGCCACTGTGGCTGCTCTTGCGCCACCGTGCTCCGGCAAGGTTCATTTCGCGCTCCCCTCAGCCCGGTCGGCGATCAGCTTGGCCGAGCGCTCCGGGGACAGCGCCTTGGCCAGGATTCGTTGCCAGGCGAGTCTATAGCTCGCGGTATGCGACTCCTCCTCAAGGAAAATGCTCATCACCCTGTTCTCCAAGTACACCAGGGGTGGGTCTGACGGGAACCCCATGAGCATGAACGGTCCTTCCAAGCCAGGATGTGGCCCAGCCGAGAAGGGCACGACCTGGATGGTCACGCTCGCCCGACGAGTCGCCTCCGCCAGGTGCCGCAGTTGCACGGCGAGGACATCGGGTCCACCGACGGCCACATGCAATGCCGGCTCGTAGAGCAGAATGTGGAGCTTCGGCGGCAGCGGGCGGCTCAGGATTGCTCGACGGCCGAGCCTGACTTTCACCATCGTGTCCACTTCGGATTCCGGAAGCTCGCGCTCGGACATGCCTCGGATGATTGCCCTGGCGTAATCCGCGGTCTGCAGCAGGCCAGGGATGCCCAGCGGCGCCCAGTTTTGCAGGGTGACGGCCTTGTCCTCCCATTCGATCAAGGCCTGCCACTGCTCGGGGAGCTTGCGGCCGTGGAGCTGGACCAGTCCTGGCTCGGCGGCTTGGCTTACCAGAGCCAGGATCTCGTCTCGGCGCTTCGCGGGGACGTGGTAGAGGCCGAGCATGGCGGCGACGTCGTTGATCTGCAGGCCGCTGCCGCCGGTCTCGACCCGGCTGACCTTGCTCTGCGACAGGCCGAGTCGCGCGCCTACCTCCCCGGTCGTCAGGCCGGCCCTCTTGCGGAGCCGGCGCAGCTCGTTCGCCACCTGGCGCGACCGGATGGTCGGCCTGCCCAACACCACGATGCACCTCACCGAATCCAAATATGCACACGGTGCATGAACTGTCGCTCTCCGTGCGCGGCTGTCACGATGGCACGCGCGCATAGACCCAGCAAATCGAGAGGAAATGATGGAACCGATCCGTACCTGGACATTCGACGGCGACAACCCGATGACGATCTCGCTGTACAAGCCGGTGGTGACGGTGAAGTGCGGGAACGGTCCGGAGGCTGAGCTGAGTCCGAACCAGCTGAAGCAGCTCACCGAGCGGCTGGAGGATGTCGGGGAGTTCTTCGAGTCCGAGGACCCCGAGGTGTTGTGACACCGTACGATCGGGCCTCGTGGCGATCCTCCTTGCGCCGGACGAGGCTGCGCGGCGCGTCGAGACCGGGCGCGCGCCGTCGGACGCGGAGGTGGTGCGGGCCCGGCTGGTGAGCCCGGAGATGCCGGACGACCGGCTGCGGGGGTGGCTGGTCGCGGCGTTCGTGACGCTGTTCGGCGGGTTCATCCGGTTCCAGAACCTGGGTTTCCCGACCGACCAGGGCACCCCGGTGTTCGACGAGAAGCACTATGTGCCGCAGGCCTGGGAGATGCTGCGCAACGGGGGGATCGAGGACAACCCGGGCTACGCGCTGACCGTGCACCCGCCGCTGGGCAAGCAGCTGATCGCCATCGGCGAGTACCTGTTCGGGTACACGGGATGGGGATGGCGGTTCACCGCGGCGCTGTGCGCGTCGCTGATGATCCTCATGATCGTGCGGATCGGCCGCCGGCTCACCCGCTCGACGCTGCTCGGCGCGCTGGCCGGCGTGCTGCTGATCGCCGACGGGGTCAGCCACGTGCAGGGCCGGATGGGGATGCTGGACATCTTCCTGGCGTTCTTCGTGCTCGCCGCGTTCGGCTGCCTGCTGCTGGACCGCGACCAGGTGCGCCGGCGCCTGGCGGTCGCGGTCGAGGAAGGTTGGGCCACCGAGTCGGG
>NZ_DASYTH010000472.1:0-30736 GCF_036002505.1 Actinophytocola sp.
GCTGCCGGCGGGGCTCGCGGGGCTCGCGGCGCGGTTGGGCCGGATCCGGCGGGTGTCCTACAACCTTGGCGGATGGGCCGCGGTCGACGGGCAGGTCGAGGTCGGCGGACGCCTGGTGCGGTTGGGCGGGTTCCGCTTTCAGGGCGCGGACACCGTCGACGTGATCGATGCCGATCGAGGTCGGATCATCCTGATGGTCGTGCCGCCGGCGACGGCCCCGGACATCGCCCGATCCGTGTCGATGACCGCGGCCAGCCAGGACAACGTCGACCGGGTCAGTGACCTGCTCGCGGGCGTCAGGTGAGCTCGCTACACAGGCCATCGCCGCGTGGGCGTTCAGCGAGCGGGTGGAGCCGGTGATCGACGGAATGAGACCGAGGAGCCGGATGACCCGGGTATGGCAGACCGGCACCGGGCGGGAGAACGCGTTCGAGACGGCTCGGGCCCACGAGCGGCTTCAGTTGCTGGCCCAGCGTGGGCAGGCCGCACGCACGGTGGCCCAGCAGGCCGTCGACGCCGAGGACTGCCGGCGGCTGCTGTCGATGCTGGGTCTTGACGGCGAACCGCCCTCGGCGCCGGTCGACTGACCCCAGGGGGCCGCCATCGGATATTTCTTCGCCGTTCTCGCGGCTCTGGCGTCGGGCAGTGGGTCGATTCTGGAGTCCCTGGGAGTCCGCCGCGCCGGGTTGTACGGCGGCCGCTGCCTTGACCTGGTCGGGCTGCGCCGCCAGTACATCTACTTCGTCGGTCTAGCGGTGGACGTGCTGGGGTTTCTCTGTGCTGCTGCGGCTTTGCACCGGCTGCCGCTGTTCCTGGTTCAGTCCATGCTGGCGTTCAGCGTCGGGGTGACGGCCACGATCGCGGCGTTCATGGGCACGCGGCTCGCCGCGGCCGGGTGGGTGGCGCTGGCTGCCGGGTCGGCGGGTCTGATCCTGCTCGGGATTTCTGCCGAACCGAGCCCGGCGCGGGCCCTGCCGCCGGGATGGCGGTGGATCCTGCTGGGCATCGCGGTGCCGGTGGCGATGATCGCCTGGTACGCCAGGCGGCACAGCCGCTCCTGGGCGGCGCCGGTGCTGGCCTTCGGTGCCGGCCTGGGGTTCTGCGTCGTCGGCGTCTCGGCGCGAACGCTGGCCGTTCCGGACTCGCCGCTGCGGCTCGTCCTGGAGCCGTCGGTGTGGGCGATCGTCCTCAATGGACTAACCGCGGCCGTGGTGTTCGCCATGGCCCTGCAGAAGGGAAGCGCGACCGCGGTCAACGCGATCATGTTCACCACCCAGACGGCGGTGTCCTCGCTCGTCGGGGTGGCCTATCTCGACGACCGGGTGCGGCTCGGCTTCGGCACCGCCGCGGTCACGGGCTTCGTCCTGGCGATCGCCGGAGCGGTCGGCGCCGCGCACTACGCCTCCCGCGCCCGCCCACAGCGGCTGCCGAGCCCCCCGCCCAGACCGCGGGTTCCCGTCTAGAACGAGTTGTGGCGCCACCTGAATTCACTGACGGCACCGACGGCCGTTTGCCGGCTCGGATAGTGTCGTCCGCGTGCCTGAGTTGCCCGTCGGGAAACGGCCGTTTCATGCGTTTCTCAGTCATGCGCATGTCGACCGGGAGCATGCGGACCGGTTGGCCGGGTGGCTGCGGGACGTGGTCGATGCGCCGGTCTGGTATGACGCGGTCAACCTGCCGCCGGGCGCGACCGAGGCGGCGGCGCTGCCGGAGGCGATCGAGCGGAGCCGGTCGCTGATTTTGTTGCTGTGCAAGGAGTCTGTCCGCAGGGGGTGGGTGCAGCAGGAGTTCAACCTGGCGATCAACCATCAGACCCGGTACCCCGAGTTCCGGATCATCCCGGTGCGACTCGACGATGTCGAGCCGCCGGGGTTTCTGCAGAACTACAGCAACATCCCGCTCGGCGCGGACGGGCCCGACCTGGAATCGGCGGCCGGAATTCTGAAGGGGCTGTACCAACCGGCCGCCACCTTCGACGCGACGAATGGGCGCAACGTGTACTTCGGCCGCGGCTGGCAGGTGAGTGACGTACCGCTCGCCGAGGTGGTGATGTTGGCGTTGGCCAACGCCGGGCTCCAGCTCATCGGCGACTGCGAGGACCAGCCGTCGTGGGTGGAGGCCCGGGTCGGCGGCGTCATCGAGACCTGCGGCGCGTTCGCCGCGGTGCTGCCGTACCGGGCCAACAGGCCGCAGCGGACCAGCAGGTATGTGTTGCGCGAGTGGGAGTTGGCGCAGGCGCGCGGCTTGCCGTGCCTTGTGGTGGCCGATCCGCGGGTCGAGCTGGCGCCCGAGGTGCGGCGGCGCGGTGGCCTGGTGACGCTGCCCGGTCCGGAGGCCGCCGACTCGGGCACGCTGACCGGGCTGGCGGAGACGCTCCGCGACGACTGGCGCGTGCCGGCCCGGTCGCCGTACGTGTTCTACGCGACCGAATTCGACCCCCAGCGGATGCAGCTGCGGCGGACCGCGCGCGAGCTCGTGGAGGCGGTCACGGTGCTGCCCTGCGTGCTGGGTGAGTTCGTCAGGGGCGACGCCGTGCAGCGCGAGATCCTGCGGGCGGTGTGCGGCGCGGCCCTGGTGCTGGCGGACATCTCGGGTGACGACCCCAACGTGTACATCCAGCTGGGTGCCGCGGTCGCCGGCGACGTTCCCATCGCGCTGTTCCGGCAGGACGCGCCCGGCGCACCACCGTTCCTGCTCGACGACCAGCAGGTGTGGGACTACGCCACCCCGGCCGACCTGCTCGGCCGGGTCACCCGCACCGCCTACCCGTACCGGCGCACCCTGCTCGCCTCGAGGCGTCCCTGAAACGCCCCGCGTAGGCTTGGCGACCTGCGACGTGGGTGAAGCGGGTCCGACGAGCGTGAGGAAGCATCGACACGATGTCCAGTGGCGAGTTGATCATCAGCAGGTACCTGGGGAAGTTGGCCGGGACGACGCCGGACCCGGCGGCGCTGGCGTTCTACGCCGCGCTCGACTCGGTTCGCTCGGTCGAGCCGGAGATCGCCGCGAGCATCGTGCGCGAGCTGGCCGACCAGCGGTCCAACGTGAAACTTATCGCCAGCGAGAACTTCAGCTCGCTCGCGGTCCAGCAGGCCATGGGGAACCTGCTCACCGACAAGTACGCCGAAGGCTATCCCGGGCACCGGTTCTATGCCGGCTGCGACAACGTCGACGCGATCGAGTCGCGCGCCGCGCAGCTGGCGAAGGACCTGTTCGGCGCGGAACACGCCTACGTGCAGCCGCACTCCGGGATCGACGCGAACCTGGTGGGGTACCTGGCCATCCTCGCCCAGCGGGTGGAGGGGGCGCTGCTGGAGAAGTTCGGGCGCGCCAACGTCTCCGCGATGACCGACGAGGAGTGGGCGGAGCTGCGCGCGCTGCTGCCCACCCAGCGGCTGCTCGCCATGGACTACTACTCCGGCGGGCACCTCACGCACGGCTACCGGTTCAACGTCTCGGCGCGGCTGTTCGACGCGCGTTCGTACACAGTGGACCCGGAGACGAAGCTGCTCGATCTGGACGCGTTGCGCACTCAGCTGCACGAGGTGCGGCCGCTGATTCTGCTCGCCGGCTACAGCGCCTACACCCGGCGCATCGACTTCGCCCGGATGCGCGAGCTGGCCGACGAGGTCGGCGCGGTGCTCATGGTCGACATGGCTCATTTCTCCGGGCTGGTGGCCGGAAAGGTGTTCACCGGCAACTACGACCCGGTGCCGCACGCGCACGTGGTGACCAGCACCACGCACAAGACGCTGCGCGGCCCGCGCGGTGGTTTCGTGTTGTGCCAGTCGGAGTTCGCCGACACCGTGGACAAGGGCTGCCCGCTGGTGCTCGGCGGCCCGCTCGGGCACGTGATGGCGGCGAAGGCGGTCGCGTTCCGGCAGGCGTCCGAGCCGTCCTTCGCCGACTACGCGGCCCGGATCGTGGAGAACTCCCAGGCGCTGGCCGAGGAGCTGCTGCGGCGCAAGGTGGAGGTGCTCACCGGCGGCACCGACAACCACATCGTGCTGGTGGACGTCGCCGCCAGCCACGGCATCACCGGCCGCCAGGCCGAGTCCGCGCTCCGCTCCGTCGGCATCACCCTCAACCGCAACTCCCTCCCCTTCGACGCCAACGGCCCCTGGTACACCAGCGGCCTGCGCCTCGGCACCCCGGCGATCACCACCCTCGGCATGGGCCGCGCGGAGGTCGCTGAGATCGCCGACGTCATCGCCGACGTGCTGGCCGCGGTCGAGCCCACCCCCGCCAAGGAAGGCCTCAGCAAAGCCAAGTTCACCCTCGACGAGAAGGTGCACGACGCCGCCCGCGCGCGGATGACCAGCCTGCTGGAGCGGTACCCGCTCTACCCCGAGCTCGACATGTCGCTGCTCTCCGGGGTCTGACGGACGGGCGTCAGATCGGGCCGCCGGGGTGGCGGTCGGCGAGGTAGGCGTGGGCGGCGTCGGTGTCGCGCGGGGAGAAGAGGTAGCGGATCCAGGCTTGCTGCTCGTGGAGGATGGCGCCCAGCTCCCACACGCAGTAGGTGCCCTTGGCCGTCTCCGGGAACGGCATGAGCTCGAAGTCGCCGGCGTCCTTGAGGTAGACGGTCTCCCACAGTTCGTTGTCGTTCAACCAGGTCGAGACGAGCAGGAGGTAGGCGTCGCCGACGCGGTGCAGGATCGCGAAGCCGAGCTCGCCCCTCGGCGTGATCCCACCGATCTCCGCCCGGAGGAACTCGCGCGCCTCCTTCCGGACGTGGTCGCCGATGTCGAGATCCTCGCGGTGGAGGTCGTACCACTTGAGCCGGACGCCGGGCAGGTCGAGGCCGTCCCCGGCGGACAGAAGCTTGCGGACATGGGTGTAGTCAGGCGAAACGCTCGTCATGGCGCGACACTAGCCGGCTCGACCGACAACCTTGTGAAGCTAGACGCTGCGGTACGCCCGGATGACCGTCTGTTCCACCGTGCTGCCGGCCGAGTCGGTGGCGCGGGCGCGCAGTGAGACGTAGTGCGTGCCGGACGGGTGGGTGATCCGGACGGCGCCGTTTGCCACCGGGGTGGGTTGCCAGGTGCGGCCGTCGTTGAAGGAGACGTCGACCGACAGCGCCGTGACGGTGGCCTCGGGTGCGGTGAGCTGGCGTTGGACCGTGACCGGGACGAGCACGGTGGCGGCGCGGATCTCGTTGTGCGGGTTGAGGTCGGGTGGGGCGAAGCGGACGGTCATCAGGGGGAGGGCGTTGCCGCCTTTGCCTTTGCCGGTGGCTTTCGGGTCGGGACCGGGTGGGTGCGCGGAGGTGAAGGTCCAGACGCAGGTGATCCTGGTGGAGAGGTCGGAGACGTCGGCGCGGGTGGCGGTGGTTTCCAGGCGGTAGCTGGCGAGCTCGGGGGGCACGTCGAACTGGCCGGAGCCCGGCAGGGCGGTTTCGCCGAGTTTGGTGCCGTCAAGGAAAAGCACGGTACTGCCGGAGTCTACTTCGGATATACCGGTGCGGTCGGAAGCGGCGTCGCCGTACATCGGGATGTTGAGCGCGAGCTGGTCGCCGAAGCGGGCGGCGAACTCGCCGTCGCCGAAGCCGGGGCCGAACACGGCGGAGTTCCAGTCGTCGGTGTAGGTCTGGCCGGGTGACTGGGACACCACGCCCCCGGTGAGGATGGTTTCGGTGTGGACCTGGCGTTTGACGAAGGACCACTGCTGGAGCTCGCCGGACCAGGCGAGGCCGTCGACGTTGTGGAACTCGGTGCGGGTCAGCGGGAGGCGGAAGCCGATGCCCTGGCCGGCGGCGACGCCGAGCTCCGGCTCGCGGGCGATCCAGAGCTTGGTGGCGCGTTTGCGGTCGGCCTGGGCACGGTACGTGGTGCGCACCTCGGCCAGGTCGCGGTCGGCGATGTGCCGGGCGAACCCGGTGGGGAGGACGCCGTAGTCGAAGTACGCCAGGTTGTAGGTCACGGTGCTGCGGGTGACGTCGCCGGAGCCGTCCGGCACCGCCCACATGCCGCTGATGCTCGAGATCAGGTCGGTGCGCGGCAACGGATCCCCGACCTGTCCGATGTGGATTCTTTCGAACGTGTCGCCCAGCACGCCGGTGGTCAGGGCGCTCTCCGGCGTGGACCGGCTGTAGATGGCGGACACCGCGCGCGGCTCGACGCCCGGGCGGTCGAACGTGAATGCGATCGGCCGGGTGGCGCGGGCGTCCAGCACCAGCGTGGTGTCGGCGGTGACGTCCACGGTGGGGTGCACGATCTTGCTGGAGTTGACGTTCCCGTCCGGGCGCGCCGTGCTGATCGTGGCGTCCACGTGGTAGCGGCCGCGGCGCACCCGCAGCGTGCCGGAACCGCTGAAGCTCGGCACGGGGCGGAACCGCGCCCGGTCCACGCCGAACACGAACGAGAAGTGCGCGTCCGTGGCCGCGCCGGACTCGTCGACCGGCCGCAGCGTCAGGTCGTAGCTCTCCGGCTCCCGGTCCACGGCGACCGGCGTGACCAGTCGCACCCCCGCACCGGACGTGGCCGTGACGTGCGTGCCGAACGTGCCCTCGTCCGCCGGTACCGCGGTGTTCACCGTGATCTCCACGGCCGCCGTGCCACCCGGTGGAACCGTGATCTCGTTGGTGGACAAGCGGAACATGCCGTCGGGTGCGCCGTCCGGCAGGGTCAGCGCCAGCGGCAGCGGAGAACTCCCGGTGTTGTGGTAAGTGACCGTCCTGGTCACGGCGGGGTCGTCCTCGTGCGGCCAGCTCGTCCGTCCTATGGAGACCGCGGCGGGCTCCGCGTAGCCGCCCTGCCCGACCACCCGCGCCACGTCGACCCGTCCGGCGCCCTGCGCAAAAAGATCCATATTGGACAGTGGGGTGGCGGCGCCCATCAGCGCGGACTTGAGCACCGGCCCGGTCCAGTCGGGGTGCTGCTGGGCCAGGATTGCCGCCGCACCGGCCACATGCGGTGTCGCCATGGAGGTTCCGCTGAGCGCCACGTACCGGTCGCCGCGCTTGCCCAGCGTGGAGAACCGGGACCGGGCCGCGGTGATGTCCACGCCCGGTGCGGTGATCTCCGGCTTCAGCGCGGCGTCGTGCATCCGAGGGCCACGCCCGGAGAACCCGGCGATCCCGTCCTGCCGGTCCACCGCGCCCACCGCGAGTGCCGCGTCCGCACTGGCCGGCGAGGACACGGTCTCCGCGCCGAGGCCGCCGTCGTTGCCCGCCGCGATCACGAACAGCGTGCCGAACCGCGCGGTCAGCCGGTTCACGGCCAGTTCGAGCGGGTCGTCCTCGGCGCTGTCCGGCCCGCCCAGGCTCAGGTTGACGATCTTCGCGCCGGACGCCGCGGCCCACTCCATCCCGGCCAGGATCGCCGACTCCGGGCAGCCGCCACCCTGGCACACCTTGCCCACCAACAGCTTCGCGTCCGGCGCGACACCGGTGAACCGGCCGTCCGAGGCCCGGCCGGTGCCCGCGACGATCGACGCCACATGGGTTCCATGCCCGACCGTGTCTCGGATGTCCGCGTCCGCGGTGAAGTTCCGGCTGCCGGCGATCTGCCGGCGAAGATCCGGGTGGGTGTCGTCGATACCGGTGTCCAGCACCGCGACCGTCACGCCGCGCCCGGTGAACCCGGCCTGCCACGCGGTCGGCGCGCCGATCTGCGGCACACTCTTGTCCAGGCTGGGTTTGCGCAGCCCGTCCAGCCAGATCCGGCCTGACCGGTGCGCGCTCCAGAACTCGGCGGTGCTCTCCTTGGGCTGGCGGATCGCCGTAACGTCCATAGTGGACAGCTCGGCGACGGTCGCGGCGCCGGCCACCGGCCCGCCCTGGACGATCAGCGGCAGGTCGGTGCGGCCCGCATCGCCGTACCCGTCCTGCAGCAGCGCGGCCACATCGAACAGGCGGCGGTCCAGCATCCCGGCGTTGAGCGGGGCCCACGCGTCGTTCGGCACGACCAGCAGCCCGTCGCCGGTGCCCGCGGTGGCGAAATGCACGTGCTCGCGGCCCGGCGCCGGCTCCACCGCGGGGATCAGCTGGGTGCCCACCCGGCGCACCGTGACATGATCACCGGTGATCAGCGTGACCGCGCCGAGGTACTCACTGCGTTGGCCCGCAACGGAAAGCGGCGCGGCCGAGGCCACCACCGGCAGCCCGGAAACGCCGAGCACCACGGCCAGGAGGATCACGGTCAGCTTCGCGCGCATGAACGCCTCCCAGGGGCCGGCTAGTCCGCCTCTCCGGAATTTACCTCCTGTCGTTGCGTTCCAGCGAAAGGGAGCAGTTGTCGGGTTGATTGTGGCTGGGCGCCGTCACGGTCCCCTGAGGTGCGGTTGGCCGGCGCGAGCTGTGCCAACCCATGCGGGGACACGACCTACGGGGCAAGTTGGGCGGCGACCTCGCGCAGTTCCACCCAGCCGACCGACTCCACGACGCATCGGGCGAAGAACCAGAGCGCCACCCGGTCGGGGTCCAGGTCGAGCAGGTCCGCCATCCGCGCGGCCATCCCGGGCGGGTCGGACTTTAGCCGCTCCGCGCAGTTCAGCAGGTGTTGCAGCACGTCATAGGCCGGATCACCGAGGTACGGCTTGGGGTCGATCACCAGCCACGGTTCGCGCCGCGCGGCGAGGATGTTCCCGCCGTGCAGGTCCGTGCAGAGCAGCACGTGCTCGTCCGCGGTCCGGGGCAGCAGGCGGAACAGCTGCACGCCCTCGCGGGCCAGCCCGGGGTCGAGCACATCGGGGGTGCGCGCGAACCGCTCCTCGAACCTGTCCGCCCAGAGGTCGCACATCTGGGTCAGTGGCCGGAACGGGTGGCCGGCCGGTGGGTTGGTCCACAACCGCCGCAGCAGGCCGGCCACGACGATGTCCTGATCGGGTTCGGCCATGGCCTGCTTCAACGTCGTCCCCGGCTCGCAGCGCTCAAGCAGGAGCGCACTGGTGCCGTCGAGGGTGGCCGAGGCGTGCAGCCGGACCGTGCCGTCTCCATCCCACAGCCGCAACGCGTCCGCCTCGTGCGCGGCTTCGGTGTGGTACCAGCCGAGTTTGAGCACGAGACGGGTGCCGTGCGGGTCGCGGACCGGTGCGACCCAGGCGCACTCCCCGTCGTGCTGGAACGGTTCGCCGACGGTCAGCCCCCACCGCCGCGACACCTCGCACACCACCTCGGGGAGGTCCGCGTTCCAGCGGGCCCGCTCGATCGTGCGCACCGAACCGAGGTTAGGCACGATAACCCGGTGAGGGTAGCGATTTTGGCCGACACCCACGCCCCGCGGCGGTGGAAGGCATGCCCGCCGCGGGTCGCCGAGCACCTGCGGGACGCGGACGTCATCCTGCACGCCGGCGACGTGTGCACGGCCGGCGTGCTGGACGAGCTGGCCGGGTACGCGCCGGTCCATGCCGTGCTGGGCAACAACGACGGACCGGACGTGGCCGCCTGGGGCGCGCCGGAGACCCTCGAGCTGGACCTGGCCGGCCTGCGAGTGGCGATGATCCACGACAGCGGTCCGGCCGACGGCCGCGCCGCCCGGATGCGCCGCCGGTTCCCGAACGCCGACCTCGTGGTGTTCGGCCACTCGCACATCCCCATGGATCAGACCAATGCCGGCGTGCGGATCTTCAACCCCGGCTCGCCCACCGACCGCCGCCGTCAACCCCACGGCACGATCGGAATCCTGGATATCGAGGACGGTGAAGTCGTTGCGGCACCGATCATCCCGGTGACCTGAAGGCCGGATCCATAAACCGGTGGCAGGGATCCCTGGCAGTGCCCAACGGGCGCGCGCTCGGGCAAGTTCGGACGTGGCCAGGCGCGTTCCGGCCACACCGCCCCGGCGAACTTAGTGATCAGGCCGTGATGATCTTTGGGCGCGGGGACCGGTGGGCCATCCGCGGGTGGGCGTGGGCGTCCGGCTCACGCCCACCCGGTCACCCGCTGCCGGCCGGTCAGCCAGGCGGCGTGCTCGGCGACGCCGGTCATCTTCTGCCACGTTGCCCGCGCCGCGACGGTGACCAGCTCGGCGGCGAACGCGGCGACGACGCCGTCCCGCGGCCAAGCCAGCAGGTCCCGGTAGACCATGGGTGAGCCGCGCAGCGGGCGGACCGCGATCTTGTCGGTGTCCGCGCGGCCGGGCCGTGCGATGGTGATCCCGTGCCCGCGGTGGATGGCGTCGAGGTTGGCCTCGGGCTCGAGCCAGTGCGCCACATGCGGTTCGAAACCCGCGCCGGCGCAGGCCAGGCGCAGGTTCTCCGCGCAGCGCTGCTCCCGTTCGGGGCGCAGGATCCACTTCTCCCGGGCGAGATCCGCCAGGTCGATCTCGTCCCGTTCGGCCAGCGGGTGCGCCGAGCTCAGCATCACGAACACCGGCACCTCGGTGATCGTGGCGACCTCGACCCCGTCCGGGCGGGCCAGCGGCAGCGGTGGGTATTCGCCCAGCAGAGCCAGATCGAGCCGGCGCCGGGGGCCGAGCGCCTCCAGCATCCGCCGCGGTTTGGCCTCGGTGCGCATGGTGACCAGCGCGTCCGGCAGGTGTTCCTGCACCGCCTCGAGCACCGCGGTGCAGGCCGGGGACGCCGTGGTGCCGAACCGGACCAGCGGGGTCGCCGGGCGGCGCGGCGGCTCCGGCAGCCCGTCGCCGACCAGGTTGTCCACCGCCGAGAGCAGCGCGCGCCCGCGGCTGAGCACGAACTCGCCGAGCGCGGTGGGATGGGCGCCCTGCCGGTCGCGGACGAACAGCCGCCCGCCCAGCAGGCCCTCGATCCGTTGCAGCTGATGGGTCAGCGCGGGCTGCGACAACCCGAGCTGGGTCGACGCCCGGGTCACGCTGCCGGCGTCGGCGATCGCGCAGACGATGCGCAGGTGCCGGAACTCCAGTTCCATGACACGACTGTAGGAAGTGTGGTCAAACCCCAAGGGTTTCCGTGTCCATTCGATGGAGGGGTTCTGCACAAGGTCTCTGGTTGCGCCGGCACCGTGGTCGGCCGTCCGGTTGCTCGCGGTGGGCCAGCGTGCCGTGCGATGTTCGGGCTGGTGGCAGGGTTGGCAGAGCCGGGCGCTAGGTCCGACCGCTCGGGCAGGGCCTCCGCCCTACCCTCGCTGGGTCGGATCGAACACCGCCCGGCGGCCCACCACTCCCAACCTGGATTGTGCATAACTCTCCGGCGCCAACTGGCAACGGTGACACCCGATCGGCCCTCGTGTTGCCCTGCGTTCGGCCCATAACATCGATGAATGCTGGAAGCCCGGCACCTGCGGATCGTTCGCGCGATCAGCGACACCGGCAGCCTCACCAAGGCCGCCGTGGAGTTGGGCCTCACCCAGCCGGCGCTCACCCACCAGCTGCACCGGATGGAGCGGCTGTTCGGCGGCGCGCTGTTCATCCGGGACCGGCGCGGCGCCCGGCCCACCCCGCTCGGCCTGCACGTGATCGAGCGCGCCCGGTTCGTGCTGCCGTCGATGGACGCGCTGGTGCGGGAGGCGCGGATCCTGGCCGGCGGGCAGGACACCGCGGCGCCGCAGATCCGGGTGGCCACGCACGCCTCGCCGCTGCCGGTCGCCGTGGTCGCGGCGCTGCGTGAGGTGCTGCCGGCGAGCCAGGTCAGCATGCGCACCGAGCCGTCCGCGCAGCGCCAGCTCGAGCTGCTCGCGGCCGGCGCACTGGAGGTGGCGATCCTCGCCGAGTACCCGAGCCTGCCGATGCCGCGCCCGGTCGAGGTGGTGGTGCACGAGGTCGCCACCGAGCCACTGTTCGTGGCGCTGTCGTCGCGGCGGGCGCTGGCCGCCGAGCAGGAGGTGGAGCTGGCCCTGCTCGCGCACGAGAGCTGGATCCTGGCCGAGGACGCGGACGCGCGGTCGGCGGAGTACCTGCGGCAGATCTGCGACCGGGTCGGGATGACACCCAAGATCGCCTACCGGGTGACCTCGCAGGTGGCCCGCGACCTGATCGCCCGCGGCCTGGCGGTCGGCCTGTTCCAGCCCACCGCGGCGGCCAGCGACGGCGTGGTCTTCCGGCCACTCAAGGGTTCCCCGGCGGAGCTGCGGCACGTGATCGCGGTGCGCGCCGGCAGCCCGGTGGCCCGCTACGGCGCGGAGCTCGCCGAGGCGGCCCGGGCCAGCTACTGGGCGCACGCCGCGCGCTCGCCGGTGTACCGGGACTGGCTCAACAGACGACGTGCAGTGTTGAACCGAATGTGAGGGCTCGGGCCCCGTTCCACCGCCGTTGTAGGCGGCTTGGCACGTACCGGCTCCTCGGGCAGACCATCCTCTGCCCCGGCCCCACCCGCTCGTCGTGGCGCTCCGCGCCGCTGTGCCCCATTGTGGCCTACCCTCGTCGCCGGTGAGCCCTCACCGGGTTGGCCGCAGCCTCGGGGGCCGGCGGGCCGCGCTGACCCGCTCGAACTCCGCGGCGTAGGCGAGGATCCGCGCGTCGGCGAACCCGCCGGCCATGAACGTGATCCCGATCGGGAGCGGCCCGGCGAACCCGGCCGGCACGGTGACCGCGGGGTAGCCGGAAACGGCGGCGGGCGTGGAACTCAGGCAGACGTCGGGGTCGCCGGTGGCGCAGTTGGTGAGCCAGGCCGGCGGGTTGGTGGGGGCGACGATCGCGTCCAGGCGCTTCCCGGTGAGCGTCTCGTCGATGCTGCGCCGGGCCAGGTCGGAGAGCTCCGCGCGGTCGGCGAGGTAGCCGGGATCGTCAGGCGCGGGCGCGGCCAGCGAGCGCTCGAACACCTCCTGATCGGCGAAGCAGGTCTGCTCGAGCGGGTCGCCGCGGTTGTACTCGATCAGCCCGCCGAGGTTGCCCGGGCCGCCGGGCCGGGTGCCGAGGTAGGCGTCGAGATCGCGGTGGAACTCGGTCTCCAGCGCCGGAAACTCCAGCTCACCGATCCGGTCCTGGTACGGCAGCTCGACCTCGACGACGGTGGCGCCGCATTCGCGCAGCAGCTTCACCGTGGCGGTGACCAGCTTCGCCACCGCCGGCCCGAGCGCGGGTAGCCGCCAGAGTCCGATCCTGGCTCCCCGCAAGGCGTCCGGCCGCAGCAGCGCGGCGTAGTCGGTGGGCTGGTCCGCCGGGTACGCCAGGGTCGCCGGGTCCGCGGGGTCGCGGCCCTGCAGCACGGACAGCGTGATCGCCGCGTCGAGGACGGTGCGGGCCATCGGCCCGGCGGTGTCCTGCTCGGCCGACACCGGGATCATGCCGGCCCGGCTGACCAGGCCCAGCGTCGGTTTGTGGCCGACGATCCCGGTGATCCCGGAGGGGCAGACGATCGACCCGTCGGTCTCGCTGCCGATGGCGACCTGGCACAGCGACGCGGCCACCGCCACCGCCGAGCCGGACGACGAGCCGCACGGGTTCCGGTCCAGCACATGGGGATTGCGGGTCTGGCCGCCCAGCGCGGACCAGCCCGAGGTGGACGCCCGGGAGCGGAAGTTGGCCCACTCGCTGAGGTTCGCCTTGCCCAGCAGCACCGCGCCGGCCGCGCGCAGCCGGCGAACCAGGGTGGCGTCCGGCGGCGGCCCGGCGGCCAGCATCGCCCGCGAGCCGGCCGTGGTCGGCATGCTCGCGGTGTCGATGTTGTCCTTGAGCAGCACGGGAATCCCGTCCAGCGGGCCGCGCAGCCGGCCGTCCCGCCGGCGCCGGTCGCTGCCGGCGGCCTGGGCCCGGGCGTACCGGTTGACCGCGAGCACACTGTGCAACCGCTCGTCGAGCGTGCGGATCCGCTCCAGGTAGATCCCGGTCAACTCCACGGCGGTCAACCGCCCGCGGGTCATTCTCCGCTGCAGGGCGGGAATCGTCGCCCTGTCCACACTGAATTCCGGCACGAGGGCGAACCAACCGCGCCGGCGCCGCCCCCGTCAACCCCCAGAGGTTAAGACGGTGCCCCGCCCGGATGGCGGGGCACGGTCGGGAGGAACCTAATGGGACATCACGGTGCGGTGATCACCAGCAGTGGTGACACGCCCACCAACCACACCCGAACACACCGACGAACAGACCGAGGATCATGCCGACCTCCGCGTTGTAGCAGATAAATTGCTGCTTGCGGCCGCGGTAATGAAGTTAGTGGGGCGGTTGAGATCTGTCGTTCCCCCGGCAGGTATGGAAAATCCGTCACTCCGCGTGTCGGTTCGGTACGCGGTCACGGTAATTACACGGGAACGGCCTAACGCCGCACTCGATCAGGTGGACCTGACTCGGCGGCCGGGTCCCTCGATCGCGTTATCTGCGGAAGCTCCACCGGCGCCCACGCACCGCGGCCCCCAGCCCGGCCATGTGCAGCGCGAGGCACAGTAACCCGATCGTGACGAACGTGCTCCCTCCGATCCCGATGTCCGCCTTGGCGAGGTCGATGAGCAACGCGATGGCGAACGCGACGGCAGCGATGATGGCGAACATGCGGGGCTCCTTCCCACGGGTCTCGCGGAGGAGTACCCCGGGGTGCCCCGTTCACCCGTGCGGGCTGTCCACAAACCGGCCGCGACGGCGGGCTGGGTCCGCCCGAGCGGTCGGTCCGACGACCACGACGCACACCGGCCCACGTCCTGTGGATAGACCTCACTCAAGTCAGGCACTGCGTTTGGGTAAAGAGGCCGGCCAGCGGGTCCGTTCGGCCGCAGCGTGCGGCGCGACGAGCGGGTTATAGTGCCCGGCGGTTCGCTTCGACGAGGAGGCCGCATGTCCGGGCGTCGTGCCGTGAGCATCCTGCTGTCCGCGATGGTGGTCTCGGCGCTCGCCGCGGCGCCGGCCGCGGCCGAGCCCGACAGGCATGGCGGCGGGCTGCGCGCGCTGCACTCCCAGCGCGGGCCGGTCACCGACGAGAACTTCTACTTCGTGATGGCCGACCGGTTCGAGAACGGCGACACCGCCAACGACCGGGGTGGGCTACCCGACGACCCGCTGGTGTCCGGCTTCGACCCGACGAAGAAGGGCTTCTACAACGGCGGCGACCTGAAGGGGCTGCGCAGCCGCATCGATTACATCCGCGGCCTGGGCACCACGTCGATCTGGCTGACGCCGAGCTTCAAGAACAAGCCGGTGCAGCTCGAGGACGGCCCGTCCGCCGGCTACCACGGCTACTGGATCACCGACTTCACCCAGATCGACCCGCACCTCGGCACCAACGAGGACCTGCGCGCGCTGGTCGACGCCGCACACGCGCGCGGCATGAAGGTGTACTTCGACATCATCACCAACCACACCGCGGACGTGATCGGCTACCAGCAGGGCGCGCGGAAGTCCTACACCTCCAAGGACGTCTCGCCGTACACGACGGCGAGCGGCCAGGTCTTCGACGACCGCGACTTCGCCGGTACCAACACGTTCCCGAGCCTGAACCCGGCCACCTCGTTCCCGTACACGCCGGTGCTCGACGACAGCGAGAAGGACCTCAAGGCGCCGGCCTGGCTCAACGACGTCACGCTCTACCACAACCGCGGTGATTCCACGTTCACCGGCGAGAACTCGCAGTACGGCGACTTCTTCGGGCTGGACGACCTGTTCACCGAGAACCCGCGCGTGGTCCAGGGCATGATCGACATCTACCAGCGGTGGATCGCCGACTTCGGCGTCGACGGCTTCCGCATCGACACGATGAAGCACGTCAACGACGAGTTCTGGCAGAAGTTCGGCCCGACCGTGCTGCAGTTCGCCCGGGCGCACGGCAAGCGCGAGTTCTTCATGTTCGGCGAGGTGTTCGACACCACGAAGAGCTTCACCTCGCACTTCACCACCACCGACACCATGCAGGCGGTGCTGGACTTCCCGTTCCAGGAGGCGGCCCGCAACTTCGCCTCGCGGGGGACACCGGCGAGCCAGCTCGAGGCGTTCTTCGCCGCGGACGACTGGTACACCGACGCCGACTCCAACGTCTACCAGCTGCCCACGTTCCTCGGAAACCACGACATGGGACGGTTCGGCGGTTTCGTCAAGGCGGACAACCCGGGCGCCGGGGACGCCGAGTGGCTCGGCCGGGACCGGCTGGCGCACGAACTGATGTACCTGTCCCGCGGCAACCCGGTGGTCTACTACGGCGACGAGCAGGGCTTCACCGGCAACGGCGGCGACCAGCTCGCCCGGCAGACGCTGTTCCCCAGCCGGGTGCCCGAGTACCTCGCCGACGACCTGCTCGGCACGGACTCCACCCACGCGGTGGCCAACTTCAACCCGTCGCACCCGCTGTACCAGTCCATTCGCGGGCTGGCGGATCTCACCGAGGCGAACCCGGCGCTACGCAACGGGGCGCACCAGAACCGGTTGGCCACAGGCGACGGCGTGTACGCGTTCTCCCGGATCGACCGGGAGCGGCAGCGTGAATACGTGGTGGCGCTGAACAACAGCGAGCAGGCGCGGACCGTGGCGGTTCCGACGTACGCGGGGAAGCGGAACTTCCAGCGGGTGTACGGAACCGGGCCGGCCCAGCTGCGCTCGGCGGCCGACCGTACGCTCGCCCTCACCGTGCCGCCACTGTCCACTGTGGTCTACGTGCTGGACGGCCGGATCCCGGAGTCGCGGACCGCGCCGGGAATCTCGTTGTCGGCAACGGAACCCGCCGCCGAGTCGCACGGCCGGATGCGGGTCGAGGCCACTGTGGACGGTTCGTCGTTCTACGAGGTCACGTTCTACGCCAAGGTGGGGAACGGCGACTGGCGGCAGATCGGCACCGACGACACCGCGCCTTACCAGGTGTACCACGACGTCAGCACCATGCGGCCGGGCACCGGAATGCAGTACCGCGCGGTGGTGCTGGACAACAAGGGCCACACCGCGACCAGCAACCTCCGCGCCACCAGCGTTCCGGCGCCGCTGCTGACCATCGAGTCGCCGCGCGAGGGCAGCGGCGTGCGCGGCACCGTCGAGGTGCGTGCGGTGGCCGATCCGGAGCGGGCCAGCCACGTGGTCAGCATCGAGCGCAGCGTCGCCGGTGGCGCGTGGACGCCGGTCGGCACGGACAGCACCTCGCCGGCCTACACCGCGTTCGACAACCTGACCCCGCTCAACCTGCCGGCCGGGACCTCGGTCGCGTACCGGGCCAAGCTCGTGGAACCCGACGGCACCAGGGTGACCAGTGCCGCGCGCACCGTCCGCGCGGCCGGACCGCCGGCCACCATGGCCACGCTGCACTACTTCCGGCCGGCCGGCGACTACACCGACTGGGGCCTGCACATGTGGGGCGACGCAGTGGATCCGGCCGTGCTGAGCCAGATCGCCTGGGACCACCCGTGGCCGCTGACCCGGATCGTGGGCGGTTGGGCGGAATACGACATCCCGCTCGTGGACGACACCAAGCCGGTCAACTTCATCATGCACCTGCCCGCAGGCGACTCCGTTCCGTCCACCCGGGAACCCGGCGGCGACCGCTCCTTCCTCCCGATCGACACCCCGCAGGTGTGGATCAAGCAGGGCGATCCGGCGGTGTACCCGAGCCAGCCATAGCGAACCCACATCCGCGAGTTCGACGCTCCTGCAACTGAGTTCGACGCCCGGGCAACCGAGTCGTACCTACGGGCAACTGAGCGGGTACGGACCGCCGCGTGATCCGACCCGGGCGTCGAACTCACTTGCTCGAGCGTCGAACTCAGTTGCCTGGGTGTCGAACTCGCGGGGCTGAAGAAGTGAAAGACGCCTTCGGAGCACCCAGCGCCCCGAAGACGTCCCTTCTCTTACCGTGTCAGGTCAACCTCGGATACCTCGGCGGCCGTAGGCGCTCGAGACCAGCGCCACACCGACCGCGGCCAAGATCACCTGCACGATCAGCTCGAGCCAGTCGATGCCGCTGGTGGCGGTCGGGATACCGATGGCTCGGGCTAGCGCGGTGCCCAGCAGGGCGGCGACGATACCGACCACAATGGTCAGCCAGATCGGAATGTTCTGCCGGCCGGGCAACACCAAGCGCCCGAGCACGCCGACGACCAGACCGATGATGATCGCCATGATGATACCGGTGACTGTCACGACTTCCTCCTTTTTGCTGCTATTCCACGACATGGCGGCGGTAACGCACCGGATGGCCCGGTCCCGGCAGCGCGAACTGCCGGATCGCGTAGGTCAGGGCCCAGGCGACGAGCAGCCACCCGATCGCGGCCAACCCGTCGTTGAACAGCACCTGGAGCTTCTGGCTGTCGGGCGTGAACAGGCCGCGCAGGCCCAGCGACACCGCGGTCGACCAGCTGTCCACAAAGGATGCGAATCCGTTGCGGGGGTTGGCCTCGGCCAGCACCAGCACGACGTGCGCGGCCAGCACGACGGCGAACACGCCGCACACCAGGTTGATGACCCCGCACACCGTGCGCACCACGCGCGCCCGTCTCATTCGGGGATCGACGACTTCGTCTCGCACCAACGGTTGGCCCACCGGTTCGCCGGCGATCGGTTCGTCGGCTGGGTTCAGGTCCAGCCGGGTGCGGTCGTCGTCCCACTCCGGCCTGTTGCGCATCGCAACTCCTCTCACGCCGCGGTCGTGCTGAGCCAGCGAGGTGCCGGCTCGTCGTGCTGCTCGCACCAGGTCATGGCGCTGACCGTCCACAACAGCACCAGCAGGATCCCGTCGACCAGACCGTCCGGCTCGCCCTGCAGGGCGAGGGCGAGCTGGACCGTGGTGTCCTCGCTGTGCTCGTTGACCTCCGCGAGGAACGCCCGCACCACCGCCCGCACCTCCGGGCTGAGCTCATCAATGTCCACTGTGGACCCATCGACCCGGCGAAGATCGACCACGATGGCCGCTTCCGGGCCGATGCCGGCGGTCTGGCGGAGCACCATCGCGGTGGCGGCGGACAGCAGCTCGGTGAGCATCTGGCGCAACCGCACCCGCTGTGCGCCGGTGGGCTCGGCCAGCGCCCGCACGATCCTGGACACCTCGCCGAGATCGCCGATCCTGACCAGGTTGACCAGCAGCCGCGCCATGGTCCGGGCCCGCTCCGTGATGTCCATCGTCCGCTCCCCATCCGTTCGGCGTGCCGGTTCGCTCTCCGACTCCGTCCGCGCCAGATCCGAATACCCCATTCCCTGACGCCCGAACCTCTTCGGCATCTCAGACACGATGTCCGGCTGGGACGTTTCACCCCGTGTGCACGCGGGTACCCGGCGTATGCTCGTGCGCCGCCGGCCGGACGAACCCCGGACCACATCCCTGGCGTGTGCCGCATTGCCTCGACGCGTGCGGCACACGCCGATCCGGCGCCACACCGAGATATTCCGTCGAATCACTCGTCGACCGGCACGATCACGTGCTGCTCGAGGGCGTCGACCTCGTCGGCCTCCACCGGCAGCTCGCTGATCGGCTCCAACTCCGGGTCGTCGGGCGGCGCCTCCTCGCGGCGCTGGTCGAGCACGTCCGCCTCGGGCTGCTCGTCGCCGATCGGCCCGTCCTCCGGTTCGCCGGCCAACGTCACGGGTGCCTCCTTCGCCTCGTCGTCGTGGCAGGGCCTACCCGCATTGCCGGCCGCTCACACCTGGCAACCCCAGCCCGCGGCGGGCGTCCTGAAGATCGTGGGAGTCGACCGGAACCTGAGCTGGGACGGGCTGTTCAACGTGCGGGACCTCGGCGGGCTGGAGCGCATCCGCCGGGGCGCGGTGGTCCGCTCGGAGAACCCGGAGGCGCTGACGGCCGCCGGATGGGACGCGCTGTGGGCGCACGGGGTGCGGACCGTCGTGGATCTGCGCAACGACGACGAGCGGGGCGCCGACACCGCGCCCCGCCCGTCCGGCCTGACCACCGTGTATGCGCCTTTGGAGGACTACGACGGCGAGGCCGAGTTCTGGCGCCCCTACCGGGAGACCGGCCTGTGGGGGACACCGCTGTACTACCAGGCGTTCCTGGACCGGTTCCCGCAGCCGGTGGCGGCCGCGGTCACCGCCGTCGCCCGCGCCGGACCCGGTGGCGTGCTCGTGCACTGCGCGGTCGGCAAGGACCGCACCGGCCTCGTGGTGCTCATGCTGCTGGCGCTGGCCGGGGTGGCCGCCGAGGACATCGTCGCCGACCACGCGCTGAGCAACGAGCGGCTGCGCCCGGTGTGGGCTCGCCTCGGCGTTGCCGACCAGGTCACCGCGGTGGCCGACCTGCTCGCCAAGCACGGCACCACCGCCGAGGCTTGCCTGCTGGAGACCCTGGCCGCGGTGGACGCCGAGGCGTACCTGCGCTCGGCCGGGGTGAGGGCGGACGACCTGGCGGCCGTCCGCGCCCGGCTACTTGGTGGGCGCGGAGAACACGCCGAAGTGGTTGCCTGACGGGTCGAGCAGGTCGGCGAAGATCAGGCCGGTGGGCGTGCTGGTGGGCGGCACCAGGATCTTCGCGCCGAGCCGCTCGGCCTGGGTGACGGTGTCCGTGACGTCGTCCACCACGGCCATGAAGATGGCGTGGTTGGGCGCGTTGCCACCGGTGTGCGCGATGCCGCCGCCGTAGGCCTCGCCGCCCGGGAAGGTGATCAGGTCGTAGGCGCCGCCGCCGTTCGGGTCCGGCTCGAACCGCCAGCCGAGCAGGTCGCCGTAGAACCGCTTGGCGCCCTCCGGGTCGTCGGTGCCCACCTGGACCCAACCGATCGAGCCGTGCGTGCTGGACAGCATGGTTGCCTCCTTGGTCGTTCTCGTTGGTGAGCCAAGGATTTCGGCCTTCGGCGACAGCACCCTGTCGGTGTTTGTCAGTGCAGGCTGGTGACCACGGTCACATGCTCCGGCATGCACTCGACGACCTCGGCCGGCCGCTCCGGCGCCCGCTCGCCGGTGTCCTCGGCGGCCGCGATCCGGTCGATCCGGAACGCCCGCATGTCGTCCCGCAGCCGGCACCAGGCCATCAGGTACCAGCCCTTCGAGGTGCTGAGGAACATCACCGGCTCGACCTCGCGCCGGGTCTCCACGCCGGCCTTGTCGCGGTACCGCAGCCGCAGCACCCGCCGGCGCACCACGGACTCCTCGATGATCGTCGGTACCGGGGTGGGCAGCACGGTGTGCCCGGCCGGCACGGTGAACCGCACCCGCCCGGCGAGCTCGTGCGCGGCCGCGGTGTCCCGCGCCGGCATCGCCGCGACGATCTTGCGCAGCGCGCTGCGGGCCGCCCGGTCCAGCGGCGTGGCCCCGGCCCGGGCCAGCGCCACCGAGATCGCCACCGCCTCGGCCGGCGTGAAGTTCAGTGGTGGCAACGTCATCGACCGGTCGATCGCGTACCCGCCGCGCCGCCCCACGTCGGCGTAGATCGGCACCCCGGCCTGCTGCAGCGCGTCGATGTCCCGCTCGATCGTGCGGACACTGACCTCGTGGTACTCGGCGAGCTGCCGGGCGCTGCGCCGCTGCGGCGAGACGGCCCGCAGATCCTCGACGATGGCGTACAACCGGTCCGTTCTGGTCACACGCGCACGGTAGAACCCAACACCGACAGTGTTGATGGGCTCGCTCCGCTCGCTTGATCGGCCTCTTGGCCCGGTGTTTCCACGCCTGCGCTGCTCGGTCGCTCGTTCCTCGCTCCCTGCGCTGCTCGGCGCGGAAACATCGGCGGCCGATCCCCGACTCAGGTCTGGGCCGGGTTGAAGTAGTCCCGCCAGTGCGCGATCTTCCCGTCGCGCGCCCGCAGCACCTGGATGTACTGCCGGGAGAACGCGCGGTCGAGGCTGGGCACCCGCCCGTGCAGCTCGAACTCGACGATGATCACGTCGGGGTCGGCGGTCTGGTGCACGGTCACCGGCTCGTACCGCTCGAACACGACTCCGCTGCCGGCGAACCGCTCGGTCAGCCGGGCCCGGAAGCTCTCCCGCCCCTCGATACGCCGCGGGAAACCCTCTGGGGCGAACGGATTCTCGATGACGACGTCCTCGGCGACCAGGTCGACCACGCCGTCCAGGTCGCGGTCGAGGAACCGCCGGTGCGCGCTCTCCAGAAGCTCCCGCGCGGTGCTCATGAATCCCCCTACAATCGGAACTGTGACTCCGTTTGAACGATACGGAACCTCGGCTCCGGTTGTCAATGAGGGCTGACGCCCGCCGGAACCGCGCGCGGCTGCTCGACATCGCGCAGCAGGTGTTCGCCACCGAGGGTCTCGCCGTGCCCATCGACGAGATCGCCAAGCGCGCCGGTGTCGGAATCGGCACCGTGTACCGGCACTTCCCGACCAAGGAGGCCCTGTTCGAGGCGATCGTGCTGGACCGCATCCAGCGCCTCACCGACCTCGCCGCGAACACCGCGACCGGGGATCCGGGCGAGGCGTTCTTCACCTACTTCCGCTGCATGATCGAGGCCGGCTCGGTTGACAAGGCGCTGTTCGACACCCTGGCCGTCAGCGCGGGCGTCGACCGGGACGCCATCCTGGCCGCCTCCCGCGCGCTGCTGACCACGCTCGGCGAGCTGCTCACCCGCGCGCAGGCGGCCGGCGCCGTCCGCCCCGACATCACGCCGGCCGACCTCAAAGCGATCATGGCCGGCGCCCTCGCGATGGAGCGCCAGTCCGGCGGCGAACCCGGCCGCATGATCGACATCGTGTGCGCGGGCCTGCGTGCGGAGAGTGAGGCGCCGACCCGGTCGGAATCCGGCCGGGTTACGCCATCCGGATGACACGCGGTGACGAATTTTCGCTACCACGTCCCGTAAGCTTGGCTTTCCCCTTAAGTTGTCTAAGCAACCGGACCCGGCAGTGGGAGGCTGGGTGAACTGGGGGTGGTAGCGCATGGGCTCACCGGAGGTGTCCGGCCCGATGCGTGCACCCATCCGTCTCCGTTTCCGCCTGCTCGGCCCGGTGCAGGTGCTGCTGGACGAGCGTCCGGTGCCGCTGGGCGGAGCCGGGATGCGTGGGCTGCTGGCCATGCTGCTGCTGGAGCCCAACCAGGTCGTGGCGCTGGACCGGATCGTCGACGTCCTCTGGGCGCACGAGCCGCCGGAGTCGGCGCGGACCATGGTGCAGGGCTACGTCTCGCGGCTGCGGCAGCGGCTGGCCACCGTCGACCCGACCGGCCTGGTGCGGATCGTCACCAACCCGCCCGGTTACCAGTTGCTGGTGGACGAGCAGCTCATCGACGTGACCGTGGCGCGCAAGCTGGTGGCCGACGCGTGGGGGGCGCCGGCCGTGCGGCGGGCCGAGCTGCTGCGCCGGGCCCAGCTGCTGTGGCGGGGGCCGGAGCTCGCCGACATCGGCGGCCGGGTGCCCGCGCCGGAGTTGTCGGAACTGCGGCTGACCGTGCTGGAAGGGCGGGTCGAGGCGGACCTGGAGTTGGGCCGGCACAACGAGGTGATCGGTGAGCTGACCCAGCTGGTCGAGGAGCATCCGTTCCGGGAGCGGCTGGTCGGCCAGCTTCTGCTTGCGCTGTACCGGTCCGGGCGGCGCACCGCCGCGCTGGGTGCCTACCAGCGGTTCGCCCAGCTCGCCGCGTCGCATTCGGGGATCGAGCCGGGCCCGGAGTTGCGCGCGCTGCACGCCCGGGTCCTGCGGGACGACACGACCCTGCTGGACCCGCAGGCCGAGTCGCTCAGCCCGCGGATCGGGGTGGTCGCGCCGGCTCAGCTCCCGGTGTCCCCGTCCGGTTTCTGCGGGCGCGAGCGCGAGCAGAACTGGCTCCACCAATTACCGTCCATTGTGGACGAACAGGCGACCGGGCTCGGGGTCGTGGTCGGGCCGGCCGGCGTCGGCAAGACCGCGCTCGTCGTGCGCTGGGCCAACCAGGCGGTGGACCGGTTCCCGGACGGGCAGCTGTTCGCCGGCCTGCGTGGCTACGACCTGCGGCACGCCCCGGTGGAGCCGGCCGACGTGCTGGCCCAGTTCCTGCTCGCCCTGGGGGTGCGGCCCGACGACGTGCCGGTGGACGCCGGCGAACGGGCCGCGCTGTACCGGTCGCTGCTGGCCGAACGGCGGATTCTGGTCGTGCTCGACGATGCCCGGGACTCCGGGCAGGTCCGGCCGCTGCTGCCGGGTGGCACCTCCTCGCTGGTGCTGATCACCAGCCGGGTCCGGCTGGACGGGCTGGTCGCCGGGTTCGCCGCGCGCATGCTGGTGCTGGACACGCTGGACGCCGAGGCGGCCGAGCGGCTGATCGAGGAGACCGCCGGGTCGCCGATCAAGGGCGGTGAGGCGGCGCTGCGCAGGCGGCTGGCCGAGCTGTGCGGCCACCTGCCGCTGGCGCTGCGGATCGTCGGCGCCCGGCTGGCCGCGCGTCCACAGTGGTCGGTCGGGGACCTGGTGGAGGAGCTGGCCGACGAGCACACCCGGCTCGGCGCGCTGGACGTCGAGGGCACCGACACCAGCGTGCGGGCCGCGCTGGACGTCACCTACCGTGCCCTGCAGCCCGCCCTGGCCGGCACGTTCCGCCTGGCCGGGCTGTTCCCCGGGCCGTGGCTGGGTCCGCACGCGGTCGCCGCGCTGTGCTCGACCGACGTGGCCGACGCCCGCAAGCGGCTGCGCGACCTGTCGGCGTCCTTTGTGGTCACCGAGATCAGCCGGGACGTGTTCGTCATGCACGACCTCGTCCGGATCTACGCCGGCGAGCTGGCCGCCGCCGAGCTCGCCGAGGGTGACCGCGCCGCCGGCCTGCGCCGGCTGCTGCGCTACTACCTGCTCGCCGCCGGCACCGCCCGCAACCTGCTCAACCCGGCCGCCGCCGAACGCGACGCCGACCTTCCCGACTACCCGGACACCCAGTGCCCGGTGCTGAAGTCGGCCCAGGACGCCGCCACCTGGCTGGAACGCGAATGGCCCAACCTCATGGCCATCGCCGAAGCCGGCGCCGCCGCCGGCGCGCAGGACGATCTGCTGCGGCTGGCCCGGATCGTCAGCGACGTCTCGTCCGGCTCACGTGGACTCACCGGCCCGCATCTCTGGCTCGCCGGGTTCCACCTCGCCGGCGTGTAACCCAGAGTTACTCGCCGGGAGTTAGTGAACAGTTAGTGGTCCAACCGGGTGACCTGGCAGGCTGCGCCCGGCGCTTCTGGGTCAAGGCGCCCGGGGCGGCGCTACCAACGTGGGGGTGCGCTGCCCGTGACATACCGGCCGGCGCCTCGGGGGAGTGCGCCGGCCGGTGTGTTTTCCCAGGTCGCTCTGGTTCAGGCCACCGCGGTGGGGTTCTCCGCGATCATGGGGTCGGTGAACGGTTGCAGGACGGGGCGCTTCGGTTGCAGTCCGTCGCCCATCGAGGTGCCGCGGATCTGGCGGTGCACCCAGGGGAGCAGGTGGGTCTTGGTCCACATGAGATCGGCCTGCCGGCCGCGGAGCCAGGGGACCGGGATAGCGGGCGGCCAGGGCTCGCGCCAGTCCGCGGTGCGCGGGAGGCCGAGGACTTCGGCGGTGCGCAGGGCGATTCTCCGGTGACCCTCGGTGGAGAAGTGCAGGCGGTCCTCGCTCCACGCGCGCCGGTCGCGCAGGACGTCCATGGCCCACAGGTCGACCAGGATCGCGCCGTGCTGGTCGGCGATCGCGCGGAGGTGTCCGTTGTAGATGGCCACCTTGCCGCGGACCCGGCGAAGCACTGGCTGCGGCTTGGGATCCGGGCCGGTGAACATCACCAGCTGGCTGCCGGCGCCGACGATGTCGATCACCGCGCGCTCGATGAGGCCGGCGATCTCATCCACGTCGGTGCCGGGCGTGACGATGTCGTTACCGCCGCCGCACATCGTCACCAGGTCCGGCTTCTCTTGCAGCACAACGGGAACCTGCTCGTCGACGATGCCGGCCATGTGTTTGCCGCGGAGCGCCAGGTTGGCGTACCGGAACTCGGGGTCGCGCGCCGCCAGCACACCGGCGAGCCGGTCGGCCCAGCCGATGTAGCTGCCGTCCGGGGCCTCGTCGCTCAACCCCTCGGTGAAGCTGTCCCCGATCGCGATCCAACTGCTCGAGCCTCCCACGGCGGCCCTCCCTCAAGCATCCGTTGGCCTACCCCATAGTCCGATACTCAAGGATGCCTAACCGCGGCCGGCCTACGCCACCGTTGGTTACCGCCGCGCGCGGCCTTGTTCGGCGCGTGACCGTTCGGTCTCGGCCAGTACGACCGCCGCCAGCGCGCCGGCCACCTCGGGCAGCGGCGGGACGGCGGCGTCCGGTCCGGCGAGCCAGCGCAGCTCCCCGGCGCGCGTCCGGGTCGGCGGCAGCTCGATCACCTCGGCGTGTTTGCGGTGCACCGCGCCGTACCGGGCGAGCTCCCGCGCCAGCAGGTGCGGCCGGGGCGCGCCCGGGCGCACCAGGAAGCGCCAGCGTTCCGGCTCGCCGGGCACCTCGATGACGGCGAGCGGCCGGTGCCGGAGCACGTCGACGATGCCGGGCCCGAAGAACTCCGGCACGTCCACCGCGTCCAGTGCCTCGCCAGCGAGCGTCCAGACGGCGTGCCCGGCCGCGGTGCACGGCCAGTCGAATTTTCGCCGATACGACGCGGCCGCGTCGGCACACTCGTCCGGCTGGTCGGTGATCCCCATGTTCGCGGCGAATCCTATCGGGGACGGTCGGGCGCTCGGCCCAGAGCCGTTGCCACATCTTTGTCAAGAAATTCGCCACCGTGAGTGCCCTGGGCTGGTCCGTTCGAGTGCACTTGACCTGCTCGACGGTGAGTTCGGTCAACCGATCGCCTGCCGGCACAACTCGTAGGTACCCTGCTGAGTGTTAGCACCCGATCACGCAACGGGGAGCACCGGTGTACGTCGATCCGTCCGAAGGCCAGGCCGGCAAGGCGCTGGACGTTCTCTACGGCGCGGCCGCCTCCGGCGCGCTGAAGGTCGACGCCAGGACCGGCGACACCACCCTCAAGTTCCTCAACCAGGTCCAGGACCTCGCCGAACGAATGGCGCGCCAGGTCCGGGACGTGTCGGTCAGGACTCCGCTGGGCGGCGGGTTCGGTGCCGAGGTCGGCGCGTTCAACCAGGCCCTGGCCGGCGGCGGCGCCGACTCCGCGCTCGCGGTCCTGACCAGGTTCGGCGGCGAGCTGCAGCTGCTCAAGGACGCGGTGCGGAAGAGCATGGAGAGTTACCGCAACACCGACGAGAGCAACGCGAGAACGATCACCAATGCCGGAGCGGGCCGGTGACGTAGAGGGGTCGAGATGGTCGGCGAGCACGGGCGGCAGGTACCGAGCCCCAGCATGAACGCCCAGGCGCAGAGCCACGAGGCGCTCAAGGCGATGACGGATGCCGCGGACCCGGCCGGCTCCACGGCGATCGCGGAGAGCTGGGGCGACCTCGCGGAGGGGTTCGACCAGGCCACCGAGTTGTTCCAGCGGGCCATGCTGAGCTCCGAGCCCGGCTGGACCGGTGAGGCGGCCGACGCCATGCGTGCCCAACTCGCCCGCATCGCCCGGTGGACCAAGGAAACCGGCGCCGCCTACCGGGCCGCCGCGGACGCCATCGGCACCCAGAGCGATGCTGCCGGCTCGGCCAAGACCGCCATGCCGCCGCCCGTCCCGTACGACCCGGCGCAGATGATCCGCGACGCCGCGGCCAGCGGCAACATCTTCGAGATGGCCGCGCTGTCGCACCGGATCTACGCCCAGAAGCAGAAGCACGACGCCGCGCACGCCGAGGCGATCCGGATCGTCAGCGACCGCGACCGCACCTTCGGCGAGGCCGCCGGCTCCGTCCCCACGTTCCGCCCGCCCCCGTCGCTCACCGAGAGCCCCGAGCTCACCCCGCAGACCGACGTCGTCGGCCCGCCCCGCCCGCGCACCCCGCACCCCGGCCGCACCACCACGGTGCACTCCACCCCCTACCCACCGGCTCCCGACCCCACCACGACCGCCGCGGCCGCCGCGAACCCCGGTGCGACCGCGCCCAGCGGTGCGGCGGCGCCGGGTGTCGGGCCCGCCGCGGCGATTCAGGGTTCGGCGCCGATCGGCACCGGCGCGACCACACCCGCCCCGGGTTTCGGCGACGCGCCGTATTCCGGTTTCGGGCCCGGAGGTTTCGGCCCGGCTGGGTTCGGCCCGGCCCAGCCGCCGGTTCCACCACCGGCGCCCCGCCGCGACACGGCGAACGACCCGGCCGGCACCCTGGAGAAACCCGAACCGAAGCGCCCGGAGTATCTGCTCGAACCCGAGACCCACGGCATGTTCGGCTCCAACGCGGTGACCGCGCCTCCAGTGATCGGCGAAACATGAGTGGGCCGGTGGTGTCTGGACTGACGAGCAGCGCAGGGAGAGAGGAACGAGCGACCGAGCAGCGCAGGAGGGAAGACACCACATCAAGGCCCGCTCACGCGAGCGGAGCGAGCCAAAAAAACACAGAGCTTTCGCTGCCGGCGGTGGACATCCTGTGGGAGGACCTGAAGCTCGGCGCGATCCCGTTCCCTCTTGAGGTGCCCGGTTACGGGGACACCGCCGAGGAACGCGCCCGCATCCGCACCGCCGTGTACGGCCAGCTGGAGAGCCGCGGCCTGGCCCATTCCGGCCGGCCGACCTCGGGCCTGGCCACCGCGCTGCGCCTGCTGGCCGCCCCGAACATCAGCATCGACCTGGTCGCCCTGGCGCGACTCGAGGATCCGCAACCGATCCGCGCCGTGGTGGGCGCGCGCGGCAAGAATGCCGTGCTCGCCGTGCAGAGCCGGCTCGTCACGGTGTCCGTGCTGCGCGAGACCCAGATCGTCGGCTCCATCGTGAACCTGTTGCCGCCCAACCGTTCCGGGCCCGGCCAGTCGATCTCCCTGCCGGCCTCGCTGCTCGGTGACCAGCCCGCCCCGCGCGCCGGCCGGCACCGCGCCGCGCCCGCCCGCGGCGTGCTGAGCACCGCGACCCGCCCGGCCGATCACGCCACCGAACTCCGCTTCCTGCAGGCCGTCCTGGAACGCCCGCTGATCCGCGCCGGCACCATCGGCGTGCTCCTCCGCGACGAGCACGGCAAGATCCAACGCCTACCCGGCATCGGTTTCTTCGACACCGACCAGGGCCGCTACACCACCACCTCGCTCCGCGGCCCGGACGGCGAGGACTGGACCACGCTCTCCCCGACCGACAACGCCCGGCTCACCCACCGCCTGACCGAAACCCTGGTCACCGCCCTGCGGCAGTGACCAGGGCCGCCCGAGATCAGGGCGTCACGGTGAACGCGAACTGCGCCAGCCGGCCGTTGACCCGCACGTACGTGAGCCACGAGCCGACCTGCGCCGTCGTCCAGGCCGGGCCGGTGCCGGTCCAGACCCCGGCGGCGTTCGTCGACCTGCTGTACGTCGCCTCCACCTCGCTGGTCAGGTTCCCGTTGGGGGTGCTCGTCCACTGGAGCACCTTGTCGGGCTCACCGGTCACCGTGTAGCTCGGCACGTCGCCCTCCCGGTACGTGGTCCGGTCGAGGGAGAGCGAGACCGGCGGCACCGCCGGCGCAGCCCGTCGCGGAGCCGGGTGACCCGGTAGGCGACCTCATTGGACAGGTAACCGCCGCCACTTCCCTGCACCGCCGTGGATCCGACGGTCGGCCCGTCCGCGCGCGGAGCCGACGCCCCACCGTTGACCTTCTCGTCGACCCGGGTGTCCACAATGGCCGGACCGGTCAGCATCCGGTCCACCGGAAGGGACGTCGTGGTGAACTGGCTCTTCACCTGGTTGGTCGGGAACGCCGGCTTGACCGGGTCGTGTAGGTGCCGCCGCCGCCCAACTCGTTGCGGTTGCCCGGAATCGCGCCACATCCGGAGCACTGCGACGCCCGGTTGCGCCCGTTGTGGAACTCCAGCTCGAAGCTGGCGCTGCCGCCCTGGCTCACCGACGTGATGATCGTCGCCGCCTGCGCGCCGGCGCCGAGGTGCGCCCCGCACATCTCCTCCACCACGACGGCGTCGAAGTCGCTGTACCGCACCGGAAGCACGATCGCCTGTAACGTGAATCCCGGTTTGGAGTGCGCGCCCGCGCCAACTCCGGCCTCGGAAACACCCCGAGCCCGGGCACTGTAACCGCCCCCCAAGGGCGCTCGTCAGCGGGTTAGCCCTACCTAACTTCTCCGGTATCGGGCAGGCTTTGAGAGGTGACCACGCCGTCAACCGAACCACAGGCACCGGCCTCGCTGCGCGAGCTGCTCGGCGGCCGCCGAGGCGCGCTGGACGCGAGCTTCCCGCCCGTGGCGTTCGTGCTGGGCTGGCTGGTCTCCGGGCGCTCGATCGGGTGGGGCACGGCCGCCGCCCTCGTCGTCGGCGCGATCGCCGGCGGCATCCGGGTCGTCCGCGGCCAGCGCGTCACCGGCATGCTCGCCAGCCTCGGCGCGGTCGCCGGCGGCGCGCTGATCGCCCTCTACACCGGCCGTGCCCAGGACTTCTTTCTCGTCCAGCTCCTGCTCAACGTCGCCAGCGCGCTCGCCTGGACGGTCAGCATCCTCATCCGCTGGCCCCTGCTCGGCCTCGTCGTCGGCACCATCCTCGGCCAAAAGACCCGCTGGCGCCGCGACCCCGCCCTGCTCCGCGCCTACTCCCGCGCCAGCTGGATCTGGGTGGGCCAGTACGTGCTGCGGATGCTGGTGTTCGGCGTCCTCTGGCTCACCGGCGCGGTCGTCGCGCTGGGTGTCGCCCGGGTGGCGCTCTCCTGGCCGCTGATCGCCGCGGTGATCGCGGTGAGTGCATACGTGTTCCAGCGTGCGCTGCCGGAGGGCCATCCGGGGCTGCGGCACCCGCGGGTTGACATGCCCTGAAGGACGCTTCGGGTCGTTGAATGCCAATGCCAGGGACTTGAGCCTGGACGTGAGCGTGGGCCTCGGTGCACTGGTCGACCGTTTTCGCGCCGGTGACCTGCGATGACCCGTCCAACCAGCCGTGCGGATTGGTGACCGGCTGGGGGTGTGGCTGGGGGTGTTGCTGTGGTGCGAGGTTGATGTCATGAAGGGACCCTTGCTGTCATTGAGTGTCAATGCCAGGGACTTAGGCGGCTCGGGGT
>NZ_DASYTH010000473.1:0-8632 GCF_036002505.1 Actinophytocola sp.
ACGGCGAGGTCCGCAACGGGTTCGAACAGATCCGGGTCCACTTCACCGTCGCGGGCGACGCGCCCGCCGAGAAGCTGCGCGAGCTGGTCGAACAGTCGCGCCGACGCTCGGCGGTATTCGACATCGTCACCAATCCGGTGCCGGTCACCATCGACGTCACCACTCGCTGATCAAGTGGCCGGCCGGCTAACCCCGTACGGGCCGGCCGGCCGGCCCCGCCGGGTCGACGGTGTGGCGGCTAGCCCGTACTGGCCGGCCGGCCGGCCCCGCCCTGGTCGACGGCGCGGTACACCGGCATCGACCCGAGCACCGAGACATTCTGCTCACCGCGCGGTTGCAGCAGGAGCCCGGACCCGGCGACCAGATCCCGCACGGTGGCCGAGGCCCAGAGCTCTGCGGGGGGCGCCAGCTCGGCCAGAGCAACCGCGGCTGCGACGCCGTACCCGTCGACCCGCTCTCCCCGCCTCGGGACCTCGGCGACGTGCACCCCCATGCCGGTCCGGCGGCGGGGGTTCTCGGCGAGGTACCGCATACCCGCCCTGATCGCGGTGGCCGGACCGTCGTACACCAGGACCTGCCGGCCGCTGCCGGTGCGGGCGCGGCGGACCGCGCCGGCGCCCAGATCCACCGCGACGCGGCCGGCGTCCGGTCCGGCGGGGACCAGAAGCGCGGCGAGGGCCAGCGCGGACGGCGCCGGAGCCGGCGTCTCCGCGAGGAACGCCTCGACCGGGTCGAGGATCTCGTCCGGATCGCCGGAGACGAAATGGTCGTCGCCGGGCAGCTCCACCAGCCGGGCGCCCGGGATGTGTTGCGCGAGGTACCGGCCGTTGCCCAGCACGCTGACCGGATCACCGGTGCGGTGGACCACGAGGGTCGGTACCCGCACCGCCGGCAACGCCTCCCGGACGTCGACCAGATCGTTCATCCGCATCAACCGGCGCACCGTCGACGGGGTGGCGGCCGCTCGCGCTCGTTGCCCCCACCACCGGCACATGTCGTCGTCGGCCGACGGGCACCGCCACCGCATGTCCGACTCCCAGTCCCACCCGGTGACCAGTTCTTCGGTGAACCGCTCGCGCTCCTCGCGGGTCTGCGCCCACGGATAGTCGGGGCTCCACACCCGCTTGGCGTATGCGCCGTAGAGCACCAGGGCCTCGACCCGATCCGGGTGTGCGGCGGCGAACAGGGTCGCCATCGGGCCGCCTTCGGAGTACCCGAAAAGCACCGCGGACTGCGAGCCCGCCGCGTCCATCACGGCGAGCACGTCGTGCATCCGCGTCTCCAGGTCGGGCAGTCCCTCGGGCCGGTCCGACATGCCTGTTCCGCGTTTGTCGAAGCGGATGAGCCGGCCGAACGACGCCAGCCGGTCCAGGAACCGGGCGTGCCGCGGATCGTCCCAATCCAGCTCCAGGTGCGAGACGAAGCCGGGCACCAGTACGACGTCCCGGTCGCCCTGGCCGGTCACCTGGTACGCGATGTGCAGCCCGTCGGTTACCGCGTAGCGGACCGGCACCGGCGGGCGCGTGACCGCGGGCGGCGGGGCCGGTACCCGGTTCTCCCGTACGACGGTGTCCGCGACGAACCGGTAGCCACGGGCGTGCACAGTGCGGATCACGCGCTGCGACTTCCCGTCGTCGCCAACCACCCGCCGGGCCTGCTTGATGCGGCTGGTCACCGCCGTCTCGCTGACGAACCTGCCACCCCATACCTCGTCCATCAGCTCTTCTTTGGACACGACCCGGTCGCGGTGCGAGATCAGGTACGCGAGCACGCTGAACACCTGCGGCTCGAGCGACACCGGCACGCCACGCCGCCTCAGCTCGAACAACGGCAGGTCCAGCTCCAGGTCACCGAACAGGAAGACCATGGGTCGAGCGTGCCACACCCACCATGGGTCATAGTCCGGGCGGGCTCGCCCGGTCTATTCGATAGCCGGCTGTGATGCACCTCATGAGAGACACCCACAGGCGACGCCGCCGTGGCCTGGCCGGCCTCTGAGATGCTGAAAATCGGATGCTGGCAGCCGGACGCAATGACACCATGGTCGCCTGCTTTGCGCGGCCTACGAGTTGACCTGCAGCGCGTCGACGCCGGCCTTACCGCCAACAGAACATGGAGCCTCACGTGATTGATCAAGCCGCCGCGCCACCCAACAAACTGGACGCCGCCGTGTTCAAGATTGCCGGAGTGGTAGTCCTCGGCGCGATCATGTCGATCCTCGACATCACCGTCGTCAGCGTCGCGCTGCCAACGTTCCAGACCGAGTTCGACGCCACATACGCCGAGGTCGCCTGGACGATGACCGGCTACACCCTGGCGCTCGCGACGGTGATCCCGCTCAGCGGCTGGGCCGCCGACCGGTTCGGGACCAAGCGGCTGTACATGCTCGCCCTGCTGCTGTTCACGCTCGGCTCCGCGCTCTGCGCCACCGCCGACTCGATCCAACAACTCGTCGGCTACCGGGTGTTGCAGGGCCTCGGCGGCGGCATGCTCATGCCACTCGGGATGACGATCATGACGCGTGCTGCCGGTCCGCAGCGTATCGGCCGGCTGATGGCGGTCCTCGGCATCCCGATGCTGCTCGGCCCGATCGGCGGCCCGATCCTCGGTGGCTGGCTGATCGAGGCGGCGAGCTGGCACTGGGTCTTCCTGATCAACGTCCCGATCGGCGCGGTCGCGCTCGTGTACGCCCTGTTCGCGCTGCCGAAGGACAATGCCCAGCCATCCGAGTCGTTCGACTTCGTCGGCATGTTGATGCTGTCGCCGGGTCTCGCTCTCTTCCTGTACGGCGTCTCGTCGCTGCCGGCGGCCGGCACGATCACCGCCACCAAGGTCTGGGTCCCGATGTTGATCGGCGCCTCCTTGGTGATCGGGTTCGTCCTGCACTCCTTCCGGCCGCGGCACCCGCTGCTCGATCTGCGCCTGTTCCGCAACCGCAACCTGACCATCGCGTCGATCTCGCTGTTTGTGTTCATCATCGCTTTCATGGGCGCCGGCCTGCTGTTTCCGAGCTACTTCCTGCAGGTCCGCGGCGAGTCCACCCTGCACGCCGGTCTGCTGATGGCGCCACAGGGCATCGGCGCGATGGTCACGATGCCGATCGCCGGCACTCTTGCCGACAGGATCCCGGTTGGCCGAACTGTGCCGTTCGCGATGGCGCTGATCGCCGCCGGGTTCTTCACGTTCACCCAGGTCGGCACGGACACCTCGTACTTGCTGCTGTGCGGTTCGCTGTTCGTGATGGGCCTCGGCATGGGCGGCACCATGATGCCGATCATGACGTCGGCGTTGCGAACCCTGGCCAGCCAGGACGTGGCGCGCGGTTCCACCCTGGTGAATATTCTCCAGCAGATCGGTGGCTCGATCGGTTCCGCGACCATGTCGGTGATCCTCACCAGCCAGCTCAACGGATCCGCCCCGATCCCAGGCCTGAACAACCCACGCACCGGCGAGCCGATCACCGAGGCGGGCGCGGCGATCGCCAGCCAGCACGGCGCACAGTTGCCAGTTCCGCCGGCGATCATCCAGCGCGGCCTGGAATTCGTGGCCGACTCGTTCGCCACGACGTTCTGGGTCGGGTTCGTGCTGGTGTTGGCGACGTTCATCCCGATCGCCTTCTTGCCCCGCAAGCGCCAGCCTTCGCCGCAGCAGGACGGCCTGAGCGGCGACGATGACGGCCGCGTCGAGACTCCGGCGATGATTCACTGAGAAGCCGGCTCAAGGCTCCGATCTCCGCCCGCCAAAGAAGCCGCGCAGGTGCACCTCGCAAGATTCGTCGATCTCGCGATCGTATGACATCGAAGAGAGAGAGCCCTGCCGCTATGACTGAGTACCGGGGTACCGGGACTACGAAAACCGCGTCGCCGACGTCCTCGGCTTCCTTGCTGGGGAAACCGCAAGCGTCGAACGCAACGTTAAGCTCCCTGGTCGACGTAGCGGGAAGGGCCGACAGATAGCCGACGGCGCCCGCGCGCGAGCCCGCCAGGAGCGCGGCGTGCGTCTTGAGGTGATGAGTCTCGATGAGCTCCGGGCGTGGAGCCCGCCTGGCACCGTTACTGTTACGTACTAGGTGCCCGCCGATCGACGGAGTGACGCAGAGAAGGCCCTCCGCCGGCTTCCGGGTCGCGCCCGCTTCAGGGCGCTCGGTGGCCAACGATGGCGTCGTTCTCGATGTCTTTCGTCACTACGGCATCAAACACCTCGGAGGCGACGTGCAGCAGGAGCACATGGACCATTCCGAGACGGCTCTGAACAAGGTTGGCATTGAACCAGTCCATTTGGGGACCAGCCTTACGTTCGCCGGCGGAACGCCTGGTCACCGATGGCTCCAAGTTGCTGTCAATGGCGTCGCCACTGACCTCAAGGTGCTGGCCGCCACTGAGGTTGAGGCAGATGGGCAGCTAGATCAGATGGCCAGCTTCTTTGCACGAGCCGGAATTCCCCGCGAGGCACTGTCGGTGGTCAGGCCGGATGGGTGGCCGGTAGTCGAAGTCTTCGGATCAGCTTCGTTCCCCACATGACTTACCCCGCTCGAGGTCAGGTCGTTGAGCCATTCGACCTACCGATACCTTGACAGGCCGCATGACCACGTCCTCCGGCCTCGGTTACCCAAGCGCGTGGCCAGTCTGGGCCTTCAGGCCAGACTGGCCACTACTCCGCTTCCACACGATGTAATACACTCGATCATGTGATGACGTTCGAGTGGACCCCGGAGGGCTACCAACGAGTCCTGGCCCAAGGGCTCGACCCCGCCGAGGTCCACCAGGCGCTGAGCGGGCCTGGACCTCGGCTGCTGGAGCCGGTCGCCGACGACATGCTCTCCGTCCTGGCCCGTACCGCCGCCGGGAAGCATCGAGGTCTGGCTGCAGGAGGATCCCGACGACGGCGCGCGGGAGATCTTCGCCGCGTTCGACGCCGGGTTTCTCGGCAAGGCCAAGTGGACCAACGCGTTCGGGCAGGAGGAACGATGAACAGCAAGGACACCGAGGATCTCCTCGCCCGGCGGCTCGCCGGCGAGGACGTTGCCCGCGGGGAACCGCAAATCAGCTACGAGCCGATTCAGCCCACAGGTCACCCCGACGGCGACATGAAGATCGGCAAGTCGCTGCGGGTGCCCCTGGCAATGTTCGCGCAGATCAGCGCCGTCGCCGAGCAGCGCCGGATGTCGTGGAGCGCCCTGGTAAGGCAGTGGATCGCCGAGGGCCTAGCCCGTGACGCTGAGGCGGAGGTCGACCCGGTGGTCGAGCTACACCACCATCTTGACGCCGCCACCCGGGCGCTGCGGGCATTGGAACGACAGCGGGACGACGGCGCATAGGGCCCGACGCCTTGGTCTCGTCTCCGGTGGTGGCACTGCTGCGCCCGGTCCCATACAGATCGACTCTTGGCGTGGGGTGCATGTTTCGCCCAGCGCCGTCTATCAGCGGCGCCCGATCGTGGCCTGCTTGGCCAGTGCCCGCTGGGCGTGAACCCGGGCTCCCTTCATGCACATCTGGGCGAACTGGCTGCTGACCCCGAAGATGGTCGCGACCTCCTCGTTGGTCTTCTCGGCGAACGCTGCCTTTAGTGCGGCCTGGTACGGGACGAGTAGCTCACCAGCGAGGAAGTTCGCGTCCTTCTCCTGCTTCTTGTCGAACCTGCGGCAGCCGTCATCGGTGAGCAGGACGTCGTCGAACTTGTGCTCCAGGAAGTGGTGGCTCAGCTCGTGCGCCAGGCTGGAACGCCGGCGAACCGAGGCGTGGCCGGTGTTCTCCAAGATGATCCTCCCGGTCCCGATCGGGACCAGCGCAGCCGACCAGACCTTCGACCTGTTCAGCGTGAAGTGGGTGACGGCCTCCTGCGAGCAATGCTCGTCGGGCAGCTCATCGATCGGGTACACGGGAATCCCGTGCTCCCTGGCCAGGGCATAGGGGTCGAGGGGATCCATCAGCCCCAGGCCCAGCCAGCCCCGCTCCTCGGCGGCCACTTCCTTCGTCTTCTCCTGGGTCCCGACGGTTTCGGTTGAGGCGACCGGTCCGGCGGACTCGTGCGACCATCGTTCGGCTCGTTCCAGCCCTTCGTCCGATCTGTTCTCGTGGATCCTCCGCGTCCGCTCCGGCACGATCGGGTAAACGCATGGGGGTGTGATGCCTGCCGAGAGTGATGACGCCGGAGCGTGGAAGCTCAAGTTCGCAACGGCGATCTTCTGCGTACTCATTGGTGTCGGCGTTGGTGCGCTCTCGTGGCTCGGCTACGACGCGGGCCTCGTGCCGATCTACCGCCCGCCGGGCGAGGTGAACCGGGTCGGGGCGGTCCAGGCGTACGTGCCGTCGGAATCGTTTGCCACCTCGACCGAGTTGCGCATCCTCGAGTCGGGCGACGCGCCGGCGCCGTTCGTCTTCTCGCTCACTGTCACGTCGCGGACCACGCTGCGGACACCGCCGACGGTGGCGGTCCGCTTCGTGGCGCCGCTGCAGGTGTCGATCTCCGCGCCGGTCGCGGCGAACAAGTACCGTCCGTCGTCCGCGACGTGGTTCGGCCATCGGCTGCTCCGTGGGGGTGGCGGGCAGTTGGTCGTGGTTTCCCCGCCGCCGCAGACCGTACCGGCTCGGGTAAGCCTGGAGGACGTCGACGCCGCAGTTCCCCGCCGGTCGGCCTCGGCGCCCTGGTTCACCTTCGACGGCAAGAAGCTCGTGGTCCGCATCGCCGGCCGGGTCCTCAACGGCATCGCGCACACCCGGGAGAAGGCCCGGACCACCTATGGCCTGCCGGCCACCATGCCCACGCGGCTGGACGCCGGCCTAGCCGAGGCGACCTCGGCCGACGCTCTGGCGCGGACCTGGCCGTACGACCCGCCAGGCGACGTCCCGCGGCTGATGGCGACCCGATCGGTTCTGGAGCTCAACTATCCCGCTCCGTCCGACGGCCTGCTGGACGCGAACCTGACCAACCGCATCCCGGCGGACGCCCGGGTGGATTACGTGGCGCCCAGTCCGGCGAACCCGGACGTCCTGCGCTGGGTGAGCGAGCCGTCCACCGAGCCGTTGCTGGTCCGGCTCAGTTACGTCAGCCGGTCGGCCGAGAAGTCCGGGCAGTCCCGGGTCTTCCTCGCCGGCATCGGACTCGGCTTCGCGGTGTCGGTGCTCCTGCTGGGCTTCGAGGTCGGCCCGTGGCGGCTGATGTACCAGATGTGGACGCGCAGCTATCGGGCCGCGCTGCTCGAACGGAGTGCTCCATGACCCAGGATCCGTTCCGCCGGCTAGCCGTCTCGGTGGTTCGGATGCAACGCCGGGTCAATCGCATGATCCGGCAGCCTTGGACCCGGCGTGTGGCCCGGGTCTGCGCGGTGCTGCTGACCGCCTGGGCCGGGGTTGGGTTGGGCCTCATCCTGTTTTCACCAACCGAGCAACAGATCGGGCCGCTGCGTATCCAGTTCGAGACCAGGCTGTCCTTCACCGGAGGGTCCGAGATCAACATCCCGCCCCTGGGCTCGATCTGGCTCGACTCGCATGACGGTCCGCTGCTGATCAGAGCCACCATCGTGGGCATCGACCAGCGGGCGGCTGCCGAGCTGATCTCCGAGCCGACCAAGCTGGACCAGTTCTCCGACGAGTTCGTCGGCGACCTGCAGTACTTCTTGCTGCGCGTTGGACTGAGGTCGCTGGGTGCCGGCATCTTGATGGGGCTGGTGTTGTCCGCGCTTGTCTTCCGTAACGTCCGCCGGGTCGCGTGGGGCGGCGCGCTCTCCCTGGCCATCGGCCTGGGCACGCTCAGTCTGACCGCCGCCACCGTCCGGCCGGAGAGCATCAACGAGCCCCGGTTCACCGGACTGCTCGTCAACGCGCCGGCGGTGGTCGGCGACGCCCGCCGCGTGTTCGACGGTTACGACGACTTCAGTGGCGGGCTGAGCGAGCTGCTGTTCGCTGCGAATAGCGCGTACGAGCGTGTCGTCACGGTGCCCGACCTGCGGGCGGCACCCGACGACCTCGTGCTGCTGCACGTCAGTGACCTGCGATCGAACGCGATGGCGTGGTCCGTCATGGACCAGCTGGTGGTTCGCGACCGGGTCGCCGCGGTGTTGGACACCGGAGATGCGACATCCCTCGGCACCGGCCCGGAGAACCAGTTGCTGGCGTCCGAGGTACGCGAGCTCAACGTTCCCTACCTCTACGTTCGCGGCGACCAGGACGCGCCCAGCACGGTCGCGGCCCTGGCTAAGGTGCCCAACGCGCGGGCACTGAGCGGCACCGTCGTCCCGATCGGACCACTGCGGATCACCGGTGCCCCCAGTCCGCTGCGGGATCTGGCCACCCGCAAGGAATTGACAGAGGACGAACGGGCCACGGTGGACGCTACCGCGAGGGCGCTGAACGACAGGATCCTGGACTACAACACCGCCCACGCGGCACCGGTCAACGTGGTGCTGATGCACGAGCCTGAGGGCGCGGCCGAGGTTGCCGGATCCACCCCGCTGATCCTCACCGGATTCCGATCAGGGCGCAGCGTCACTGCGATCGACGACGACACCACGCTCATGCAACAGGGTCGCAGCGGCAGTGACGGGGTACTCCGGCAGAACGCCGCCGGGCAGCACTTCACCATGTCCCTCCTCTATTTCACCCCGCAGGGGCGGCTCCGCGCGTACGACGACCTG
>NZ_DASYTH010000474.1:0-96759 GCF_036002505.1 Actinophytocola sp.
AACCTCTGCCGACCTCGACCAACCGGCAGTTCACCGCGTTCCCCACCGACTTCACCACGCTGCCGACGCCGTCCTTCGTGATCCCCGACCTCTGCAACGACATGCACGACTGCTCGGTCCGCACCGGGGACTGGCTGCGCAACAACATCAAGCCCTACGCAGACTGGGCCACCATCCCACAACAGCCTGCTCATCGTCGACTTCGACGATGACGACTTCACCACGACCAACCGCATCCCCACGGTGTTCTACGGCCAGCCGGTGAAGACCGGCGCCTACTCCGAGCGGATCACCCATTAGGTTGTCGAAGAACCAGATCCCGCCACCTTCCTGTCCCCGGCCGCCGCCCGTGCCCGCTCGACCGCGCTCGCGATCCCGTCCGTGACGAACGTGAACGGCTTGTCAGCCTGCGGCCACCCGTCCGGCACGGCATGCGTCACCACGAACACCGGCACGCCCAGCGGATGGTTCCCGCCCATGCTCGGGTGTGCTCGAACAGCCGCCGCCCGCAGAGCAGCGCGCCCACCCCCGGCGAACCCCTCGCGCAGATGCTCCGCGCTCGCCTCGGACACGCGGAACATCCACCGCGGATCCGGGCAGGTGAACTCGACCGGACCGTTGCCGTACCACCCGAACATCTCCTCGACGCCATCCGCCGGGTCCGCGATGAACCCGTCCAACGACATCGACATCTGCGCCACCACGCTGCCCACCAAAGCCTCCTGGCCGCACCGAGCTGAATGCTTACGCTCAGATGTCAGCCCTGGCGATGTCAACAAACGTTGTCGCAATGGATGACGAACTGTAATACTTGAGTGTGGATCGCTGCATCCATTGTAATCCGTCACGGAACATGAGCGCTTCAATGGACACGGCGTCCACGAGACGCCACAGCGCGATCCTTCGATAGAATCCCGTTCGATCGTTGGAAAGTTGGATCGTTTTTTCTATTTCTCGGCTCTCCTCGGTAAGACGAGTGTTGGCAAGGCGTACGGCCAGTTCCGGTAAGGCGGTACGGACTGCGGCCATGCCCAGATTCAGACTGAGGTCCCGCGTTTGTGCCTCTGTGATACCCAGCCGAAATCTTGTCGTGCTGATCGAACTTGTGCCTGGCGCAAGCTGTTCGACGTGCGCTTCCCGCTCCCAGTATTGCGTCACTCGCAGCCGTCGAACCTCTAGCGCCCCGCCCGGATCTACCTGGGCACGTTGTTCGGCCGACGCGCGCCGGGCACGGAAGAACGCTACGGCTCCGAATATGATGAGCCCTAGGCCGTAAAATAACGAGAGAAGCCAAGCAACCGTGGCTATCAGCCAGCCGTCGCGGCCGGTGAAGATGGTCCACAGTTGGGACCGGATGGACGTAGCGTCCATTCCGGCCGGAACCAAATGTGACCGCCCTGCTCTGGCAGCGTCGAGTTGACCGATGAGACCGGGGTCCCAATTCACTGCAGAGAGCGCGTCGGGATATGAATCGACGAGATCAAGGATTGCTCTCACATCAGACTCGGAGGACATCGCGGGAGCCACGAAGAAGTGCTGCTTAATCAACGTCCCTTCGGAGCACAAAGGCGGGTCCGAACCGCGAGGTCCGAAATCGGGAGGAGGGCGAAGGCCAGGCACAGATTGGAGTGTACGTGGCCGGCCGACAGTCAAACGATACGGGCCAGGACGCAGCATCCACCGCAGAGACTCAGTTCAAGATCGGCTCATCGCAGCTGTTGGGCTTGGGGCGCATCCCGCCACGACATCAGCCCAGAACCTTTGACTCGGCAGGCGGGTGCCCACGAGTTCAGACATTCGGGCAGACGACTTCCGAACTTCGACACCAGACTCATCGATCCTGCGGAGTGTCGTGTATTCGGCGTTCGGCCAGGTCCGTGAGATGTCGCGCAGCGGTGGCGAAGTCCTTGTCATCGTGGAGCACCACTAGGCCACGTACGGCCGCCGTAGCACAGATCACGAGATCAACAGCTGACATGGCCCGATGAGCTCCGTTGCGCAGCAGCCGATACTGCGCCGACTCAACCCACTGCCAGGCGTTCTTGGGTACGGCCACGTCAGGAAACAGAGAACCGAACATGTCCGACATCTGCTCGTACTCGTCAGTGTCACGGGCCGAGCGGCGGAACTCAACACGCTGCGGATGACACGAGCCCACGGCACCGGCTGAGATGACGTCCGACCACGCCGACCGAAGTGACTCCTCTCGCAGCACACGCCACACGCCGGAAGAGTCGATGAGATACCGAATCAAGCAATGTCCTTGCCCGCGTCGTGGAGCTCCTGCCAGCCCGCGTAGTCCCATCCTTTTGCCGACGACGCGTAGTGGTCTAGCGCCTCGATACGACGATGGCGCGCCGCGTACTCCCGCAGTGCGAGGTTCACGGCATCCTTCTTGGTCTTGGCGCCAGACAGCCGCATCGCCTCGGCGAGAGCATCGTCGTCAAGGTCGATCTGCGTCACCGACACCCCGCACCTCCATGTTGGCGATGTACATCAACAGTGTATCGCACCAACATAGACGTGGGCGGAGGTGTTACTTGACATAATGTCGATTATCGAACATGGGTCAGCGGATGGCGACGTCGAACGAGTTGAGCCAGATGAGGCCGAGCAGCACCAGCAGCGCGCCGGCGATGCGGATCATCCAGCGGGCGCGCCTGGTGGGCTTGCCCGGCTTGCGGGAACGCCGTCCGAGTGTCCAGACCCAGGTCGGCCTGGCCAGGAACACGGCTCCGAGAACTATCGCAACCAGGCCGGCGAGTGTCACGGTGATCCCCTGATGGTCCCGGTGGAGAGCCCCGAAGCCCACGACGATAACGTCACAGTGACGTTATCGGGTGGACTAGGTGGGCCTGTTTTCGGTGACTTCGTGGTCGCGCATGAGTTTGGGGCGGCGCATCCAGGCGCCTTGGGGGCGGGCGAGGAGGTCGGTGAGGGGCTCTGGGCGGCCGAGGTGGAAGCCTTGGGCGACGCGGACACCCAACCGGGACAGGGCGTCCACTTGGGACGATCGTTCGACCCATTCGGCGACGACGGACAATCCAAGGCCGCGGGCGATGTCGACGATTCCTTGGACGAGTACGGTGTCGCGGCTCCCGTAGTCGATTTCGCGGACGAATTCGCCGTCGATTTTGACACCGGTGATCGGGAGGCGTTTCAGGTGGACGAAAGATCCGAAACCGGCGCCGAAATCGTCCAGGGATATGCGGCAGCCGTTGGCGCGCAACTGCTGGGCCAGGCTGCGGGCGGCGTCCACATTGGTCACGGCGGCGGTCTCGGTGATCTCGAAGCCGAGGCGGCCGGGAGCGACGCCGGCGGCAGCCAGGCGGTCCAGGACGAAGTCGCCGAAGTCCTCGTCCTCCAGGGTGCGGCCGGAGACGTTGACGTTGAACCGCAACCCCGGGTACGGGTGATCCACCAACGCGTCGATGGCGGAGCCGGCGACGAACCGGTCGATGTCGAGCACCAGGTCGCTGCGCTCGGCGGCGGGGAGGAACTCCCCCGGGCCCAGGTACGGCTGGCGGCCGTCTTCCAGGCGGAGCAGTAGCTCGTGGCCGACGACGCGGCCGCTGCCGAGCTTCACGATCGGCATGGCGTGCAGGGCGAGATGGCCGTTGGCCAGCGCGGCCCGGACCCGGTCGATCACGGTCACCCGGAGCGCGGTGTCCATGTAGTGGCCCTGCTCGTAGACGGTGACGCGGTTCCGGCCGGCCGCCTTGGAGGCGTATAACGCGAGGTCGGCGTTGGCCAGGACGGCCTGCCAGCTCTCCCCCGAGTCGAACTTCGCCACACCGGCGCTCACCGTGGTGCGGGTGGAACTGGCGCCGCCGATGAGCGGCACGGCCGCGATCGCGATCCGCAGCCGGTCGGCCACGTCGACCGCCTCGCGCTCGTCGGCTCCGGGCAGCACCACCGCGAACTCGTCGCCGCCGAGCCGGCCGAGCACGTGCCCGTTGTCCAGCCGCTCCCGCAGCACGTTGGCCAGCATGCACATCACCCGGTCACCGGCCGGGTGCCCGCGCAGGTCGTTGATGTCCTTGAAGTTGTCCAGGTCGAGCAGCAGCAGCGCGCCTCGCCCGCCCAGGGCCAGCTGGTGCTCCAGCGCACGGGTGAGCGTGCGCCGGTTGGGTAAGCCGGTGAGCGGGTCCTCCTCGGCCATCCGTAACAGGTCGTCGCCGAGCTGGGCGGCGTCCAGCTCGCGCTCCCGCCACCGGGTGACGTCGGTGGCCCGGTAGAGCAGCCGGCCGTCCGGCAGCGCCGTGCAGCGGATCTCCAGCCAGCGCAGCTCCGCATCCGGCGCCGGCCCGCCTCGCCGGCAGGCCGACGCGGTGACCACACGGAGCGACACGACGACGCCGTCGTGCGGACCTTCGGGGGCGCCGGCGAACAACGCCGGGAGCGACCGGCCGACCGCCTGCTCGACGGTCAGCCCGAGGAGCTCGGCCATCATCCGGTTCAGCCACCGCACCCGGCAGCGCTGGTCCGTGACCGCGAACGCGGAGTCGGTCGCGTCGAGCACCTCAGCCGGCGACGGGCTGTCAGTGCTCATATGTCGCTACCTCGGATTGGACGGACTCGATCGAAAACGATGGGTGGAGAGTAATGGACAAGCACAGCTCAGCGCAGCCGCTCAAGGTCGACCGCCGTCGTGATTACCTGAGTTGCCAGTTCTTTCAATTCCGCGACCGTTGCTCCATCCGCCGCAGCGGTGGCCACATCCTCGGCCGCACAGCGCAGCTGGAACAACCGATCTTGCAGGTCAGCGAGCTCGGCGGCGGAGAGCACCACGGCATCCTCGGGCAGCCCGCCCCGCTGCACGGCCGCCCGCCGCTCGTAGGCGCGCTGCCGGCAGGACTGCGAACAATACCGCCGCGGCCGCCCCACCTTCCCATCTTCCGGGAGCCGCGCACCGCACCAGCCGCAGTGCCGGGCCGCCGCGAGCCGGCGCAGCCCGGCCGCCCCGTCCACAACCACCGTCATGGCGCGCCACGTTATCCCGCCACCCCTGTGACCGTTCACGCGCCACGCCGCAGATGATCACGTCGCGTTCTGGACACCTTCCCCCTCGCGACCGGACACCTTCGTGGCACCGGCCGGCCACCGCATTCCGGCACACTTGACGGTATGGATCACGCCTTCCTGGCCGGACCGCACCCGCGGGCATTCGTGCACCGCGGCTGGCACATGGGCGACCTGGCCGGGATGGAGAACTCGCTGAGCGCGTTCCGCCGGGCGTGGCAGGAGGGCTACCGCTACCTGGAGACCGACGTGCACGCGACCAGCGACGGGGTGGTCGTGGTGCACCATGATCCGGCGCTGGACCGCACCACGGACCGCCGCGGCCGGATCGCCGCGCTGCCGTGGCGCACCGTGCGCCAGGCCAGGATCGGCGGGCGGGAACCGGTCAGCCGGCTGGAGGAGCTGCTCGAGGAGCTGCCCGGCGCGCTGCTCAACATCGACGTGAAGACCGAGGCCGCGATCGACCCGCTGGTCACGACCCTGCGCCGGACCAACGCCCTCCACCGGGTGTGTGTGGCGTCGTTCTCCGAGGCCCGGCTGACCAAGGTGCGCCGCAGTGCCGGCGACGGGCTGCTCACCTCGATGGGCGTCGGCGCGATCACCCGGCTGTGGGTCTCCGGCCGGCTCCCGGCATTGTTCCGTGGAGCGCGCTACCAGCGGATCGCCCAGGTGCCGCTGCGCCAGGGCCGGCTCACCGTCGTCGACAGGCACCTGCTCGAAGGCGCCCGCCGGCGCGGCATCGAGGTGCACGTGTGGACCATCGACGACGCCGCGCAGATGCACGAGCTGCTCGACCTCGGCGTGGACGGGATCATGACCGACCATCCGGGCGTGCTCAAGGACGTCCTGCGCGAACGCGGAGTCTGGGCGGCGGCCTAGGGCCTGCCTGATGGACCCTCGCAGGGGGTTGGCATAATCTCGCGCCGGCCAACGGAACCTCAGGGGACCGTGACGGCACCCAGCCACGATCCACCAGACAACCGCCGCGTGCGCCACGACGCAACAGCCGCATTGAATTCCGGAGAGGCGGCTCAGTATGGACGAGGAAGTCACGCCCCAGCTGCGGGCCCAGCGCCGGGGTTGGTACGGCTATGCATGGGCGAGCCACACCTTCGAGGCCACCGTGGTCACCGTGTTCATGAGCCGCTACCTGCCGTCGGTGGCGGAGAACGCGGTCGGCAAGGAGGGCCGGCTGCACGTGCTGGGCATCCCGCTCAATCCCGGCTCGCTGTTCGCCTACACGGTCGCGTTCGGCAGCGCGCTGCTGTTCCTGGTGCTGCCCGTCACCGGGGCGATCGCCGACCGCACCGGCCGCAAGCGGGAGATGCTGCTGGCGTTCGGCTTCCTCGGCGCGGCCAGCTGCACCGCGATGATCCTGGTCGGCCGGACGTCCTGGCAGCTCGGCGCACTGCTGTTCCTGGCCGCGTTCCTCAGCTACAGCTGCGGCAAGATCGTCGCCAACTCGATCCTGCCGGACATCGCCGGGCCGGACGAGCGGGACCGGATCTCCTCGGTGGGCTGGGCGATCGGCTACGTCGGCGGCGGGATCCTGCTGGCGCTCAACGTGATCGCACATTTCTTCATCGACGACGATGGCACCCTTGCCCGGCTGGCGCTGTGCAGCGCGGGCGTCTGGTGGGCGATCTTCATGCTGGTTCCGCTGCGCCTGCTGCGGCATCTCCCCCGCTCCCCCATCGCCGAGCGGCCGATCGAGGGCAGCGTGCTCACCGCCGGCTTCCGCGAGCTGGGGCACACCATCCGCGGTCTCCGGGCGGTGCCGCTGACACTGCTGTTCCTGCTCGCCTACCTGATCTACTACGACGGCATCACCACGGTGACCACGCTCGCCTCGGACTACGGCGAGAAGGAGCTCAAGCTCGGCGACACGGTGCTCCTCGGCACGATCCTGGTCGTGCAGTTCACCGCGTTCGGCGGTGCGCTGCTGCTGGGGCGGCTGGCCGACCGGTGGGGTGCCAAGCGGGTGGTGGCCGCCAGCCTGGTGGTCTGGATCGGCGTGGTGCTGGTCGCCTACGTGCTGCAGGCCGGCAGCGCCGTGCAGTTCATCGCCCTGGCGCTGGTGCTCTCGATCGTGCTGGGCGGCACCCAGGCGCTGTCCCGCTCGCTGTACTCGAGCATGATCCCGGCCGGGCGCGAGGCGGAGTACTTCAGCCTGTACGAGTTCTCCGCGTCCGGAACGTCGTTCCTCGGCCCGCTGATCTTCGGGCTGACCCTGCAGAACACCGGCAGTTACCGCACCGCGATCGTGTCGCTGGTGGTGTTCTTCGTGGTGGGCCTGGCCATCCTGCTGACGGTCAACGTGCGCAAGGCGGTGCTCGCGTCCGGGAACACACCGCCGGCCACGCTCGGCGGGCCGGCAGAGTTCCGGCAGCCGGTGACGTCGTGACCAGACACGTACCGTAAACTCAGCACCGTTCACCCGGCCGCTACGCTTCGTGGTCAGGATTCGGGGTTGAGCGGGGCCCGACCGGGTACACCCGGCCGGGTTGAGGACGACCGGTGTCAGCCGGCCGCCATCAAGCCCAACGGTATCCCCCACATGGGCGATCTCACCCTGTTCATTGAGCGAGGACGCGTCACGAACTCGAGCGAATCGTCTCCCTAAGGAGGAAGCTGTTGTTGAGGGGTGAAGCACGTCACCCTGAGCGACCGCACCCGGGCAGGCGGGAACCTTTGGGCCGGCTGTCTCGTTGCTCTAGGTGAGCACCGCCCTGGCCCGGCAACGGGCCTCACGAAAGGACAACGCCATGGCCGACAGAGTTCTCCGAGGAAGCCGGCTTGGCGCGGTCAGCTACGAGACTGACCGTAATCACGACTTGGCGCCTCGTCGTACAGTACGTTACGCCTGTCCCAAGGGCCACGATTTTGAGGTCCCCTTCTCGGATGACGCCGACATCCCGTCGATCTGGGAGTGCCGGCTGCACGGCACCGAGTCCAAGATGATCGACGGCTCCGAGCCGGAGCCAAAGAAGTCGAAGCCGCCGCGCACGCACTGGGACATGCTGCTGGAGCGCAGGAGCATCCCCGAGCTCGAGGATCTGCTCGCCGAGCGCCTGCAGGAGCTGCGCGGACGCCGCAGCCGTTCGGCCTGACCCGCCGACACGAGCCAGACGGCCGCCCGGGTCCCGCACCGGGCGGCCGTCCTCTGTGCACTGGATGCCCCAGCGCCCCAACGCACCCCCACGGGGCATCCAGTGCACCCCGGGTTTCAATGATCGTCGTGAACCGACCCGCCGTCCACCCGAACACCGGTGGAAATTAACGGCCTGATCGACGCCTGCTTCCCGCTCGAAATCGACGCGGTCGCCGATCCGGGACCCTAGACCGAACGGCGCACCAACAAATACGGGCATCGGCCGAACGTGTTTTATCCGTGGCCGGGGTACAAATAGCCGTGCCGGAGATGAGTGCGCGGAGCCGGTTCACGGCGCTGTTTGCCGCGGACATTCTTTCGGCGCTGGGGAACAAGGTCTCGCTGGTGGCGTTGCCGTGGCTGGTGCTGGTGAGCACCGGGAGCCCGGTCAAGATGGGTCTGGTCGCGGTGGCGCACCTGGTGCCATATCTGGTGACCGGGATCTTCGCCACGCCGCTGGCGGACCGGTTCGGGTTGCGGGTCGCTTCGGTCGTCGCGGATCTGGGGAGCGCGGTGGCGATGGCGGCGGTCGCGGCCGTGCCCCGGCTCGGGTACCTGCCACTGCTGGGGTTGGTCGCGGTGAGCGGTGGCTGCCGGGGCATCGGGGACCGGGCCAAGCACGTGCTGCTCGGGCCGCTGGCGAAGGCGGCGGGGTTGGGGATGAAGCGGGTGACCGCGGCCTACGCGGGCTTCACCCGGGGCAGCTCGCTGGTCGGGGCGCCGGCCGGCGGATTGTTGATCTTGTGGTTGGGCGCGCCGGGCGCGATCGGGGTGGACGCCGTCTCGTTCGCGGTGTGCGCGGTGATCGTGGCGGCCGGGGTGCGGGCGCCGCGGGAGCTGGAGCGAACCGAGGACCGCGAGCCGTACCTGGCCGCGTTGCGGGGTGGGGCGCGGTACCTGCGCGCGGACCGGCTGCTGACCGGGATGCTGATCCTGCTGTCCTTCGCCAACGTGTTCGGCCAGGCGAGCTGGGCGGTGTTCGTCCCGGTCTGGGTGTCGACGGTGCTCGGCTCGCCGGCGGCGCTGGGCACGGTGTTCGGCGCGTTCGCCCTGGGCGGGGTCCTGGGCAGCATCGCGTTCACCGCGCTCGCCCCGAAGCTGCCCCAGTACCCGACGTTCCTGGTGGGCATCGCGATCTGCGGCGCGCCGTCGCTGCTGGTGCTGCTGACCCACCAGCTGGCCGCGGTGCTCGTGGTGATGGTGCTGGTCGGGGTGGCGTCCGCGGTGCTGAACCCGATCTTCGGGGCGCTGCAGTACGAGCGGGTGCCGCTGGAACTGCAGACCCGGGTGTTCGGGCTGGTGTCGACGATCGCGTACGCGGGCTCGCCGGTCGGCGCGATCCTGGGCGGGTGGGCGCTGGCCGGGCTGGGTCTGGACGGGGCGATCCTCGGCGCCGCTCTGGTGAGCCTCGCGGTGACCGCGCTGCCGTTGATCAACTACCGGCGGGGTGCGCCCGCCGCCGCCAGGGAAGGGTCGGCAACGGCATGAGCCGCAACGAGATCACCGGGCGGTATCTGGACGAGGTCGCGGCGCGCGGGCTGGGCGCGTACGAGCTGGCCGACCTGGCGCTGGCGGCGGACGTGCTCGGGCCGACGTCGATGGAGGGAAAGTGCCTGAGCCGCCCGGTGTTCCTGGACCGGGCGGAGCTGGCCGAGCTCACCGGCGACCTGGCCACGGTGTACGCGGCGCTGGCGGCGCTGCCGCGACGGCTGTTCGGCGGTGATCTCGCGGCGTTCGCCCGGGCGGTCGGCATGGCCGAGGTGCAGGTCGGCGCCGTGCAGCGGGCCGCGCGGGAAACGCCGACCCGGCTGGCCCGGCCCGACATGTACCACGACGGCACCGCGTTCCGGTTGCTGGAGTTCAACATGGGCAGCACGGTCGGCAGCCTCGACTCCGGCCTGCTCAATCGCTTGTTTCTGCGGCACCCGGTATTGGCGGAGTTCGTCGAGTCGAACAACCTGACATTTGTCGACCCCATGGCGAAAATGGTCGACACATTGCTCGCCGAATGCGGGCTGGACGGCGCGGACGGGGTCCGGTTCGCGGCGGTCACGCTGCCGTGGGTGTTCCCGCTGCTGACGGCCCAGCTCGCGTCCAGCGCGGGGCTGCTCGGCGAGCTCGGCGTCGACGTCACCCCGTGCCATCTCGGGCAGCTGTCGGTGCGGGACGGCCGGGTCTGGCTCGGCGCGGCGCCGGTGGACGTGCTCTACCGGATCTTCCAGGTCGAGGACCTGCTCGACCCGGCGATGCACGAGCTCGCCGATCCGATCCTGCGGGCCGCGGACCGGGGCGAGGTCACCCTGTTCACCCCGATGGACGCCGAGCTGTACGGCAGCAAGGGTGCGCTGGCGATGCTCTCCGACGAGGCGAACCGGCACCTCTGCACCGGCGCCGAGCTGGCCAGCCTGGATCGCGTGCTGCCGTGGACCCGGATGGTCCGCCCCGGCCCGGTCACCGTCGGAGCCGAGCGGGTCGAGCTCCTCGACTACGCCGAGCAAGCGCGCGCCGAGCTGGTGCTCAAGCCGACCCTGCTGCACGGCGGGCAGGGCATCGTCGCCGGCTGGGTCGTCGACACCGAGACCTGGCGCACGGCGGTGAAGTCCGCGCTGGACGGCCCCTACGTGCTGCAGCACCGTGTGCGGCCCGAGCCCGAGCTGTTCCCGACCGAACACGGCCTGGAGCCCCGGGTGGTCAAGTGGGCCCCGTTCCACGGCCTGGAGCCCTACGCCGGCATGAACGCGCGCGGCAGCACGGACGTCGACGCCGGTGTCGTCAACCGCGAGCGGGACGCGATCACCGCCCCGTGCTTCCACGAGGCGGGTTGATCATCAACCCTGCTTGAGCTCGAACCGCAGGGCGTGCAGCCGGACGGTGTCGATGTTCTCCACCGAGTGCGGGCCTTCGGGGTCGAGCCAGTTCGCCCGCGGGGTGGGCTGGTCGGGCAGCGGGTCCGGTGACTCGAAGATCAGCTCGGTGCCCGCGAAGTAGCGGATGCGCGCCCGCTCGTCGGTGACCATGACGCTGGGCCAGCGGTGGGTGTGCTCGGGCTCGTGCACGCCGGGTTCGACGGTCACCTCGAGCACCCGCACCGCATCGTTCTCGAACACCACGCGGTGGGAGCCGGGCGCGGCGACGATCGCGTCCAGCGAGTCCGGGTGGTCCCAGGTCATCGGCGGTTGAGCAGGGAGCGGAGCTGGGCGGCGCGGCGGCGCAGGCCCCACTTGGTGACCCGGAGGAGGGCCTCGCGGACGATGGCCTTGCTCATCTTGGACTGGCCGACGGCGCGCTCGGTGAACGTGATCGGGACTTCGACGACGGTGAAACCGGCCTCGATGGTGCGCCAGGCCAGGTCGATCTGGAAGCAGTAGCCCTGCGAGGCCACGGTGCCGAGCTTGAGCTTCTCCAGCACCTCGCGGCGGTAGGCGCGGAAGCCCGCGGTGATGTCCTTGACCTTGGCGCCCAGGGCGAGCCGGGAGTAGAGGTTGCCGCCGCGCGAGATGAGCTGGCGGCTCATCGGCCAGTTGACCACCTTGCCGCCCGGTACGTACCGGGAGCCGATCACCAGGTCGGCGTCGGACAGGGCGTCGAGCATGTGCGGCAGGTCCTCCGGCGCGTGCGAGCCGTCCGCGTCCATCTCCACCAGCACGCGGTAGTCGTGCTCGATGCCCCAGCGGAAACCGGCCACGTAGGCGGCGCCGAGGCCGGCCTTCTCGGTGCGGTGCAGGACATGTACCCGCTCGTCGGCGGCCGCGAGCGTGTCGGCGAGCTCTCCGGTGCCGTCCGGGCTGCCGTCGTCCACGACCAGCGCGTGCGCCTTCGGCAGCGCGTCGTGCAGCCGTTTGACGATCGGTTCGAGGTTTTCCCGCTCGTTGTAGGTGGGGATCACCACCAGCACCGGTTCGAGCGCCTCCGTCATCCGTTCTCCTCCTCGATGGCGCTCCCGCGCCGGTCCCCGACCCGCTTGTCTCCCCGGCGCCGCCAGAGGGCGAAGGCCAACGCGGCCAGCCCGGCGATCACCAGGACCCACTCCGGCGATGCGCCGAGATGATCTGACAGCGTAACCGTTGCCCGCAGCGGCACCTCTTCGACCAGGGCCGCGGGGGTGAACAGGCCGGTCTGCTGGGTGACCGAGCCGTCCGGGCGGACGATCGCGCTGACCCCGCTGGTGGCCGCCACCACCACGGTGCGGCCGTGCTCGACGGCCCGCACCCGGTCCATGGCCAGCTGCTGATAGGTCATCTCGGTGAACCCGAACGTGGCGTTGTTCGTCGGCACCGCGAGGAGGTTCGACCCGTTGCGCACGGAGTCCCGGACCACGCCGTCGAAGGCGACCTCGTAGCAGGTGGCCAGGGCCACCCGGGCGGCGCCCATGCCGAACACGGTCGGCTCGCTGCCCGGCTGGAAGTTGCCGGCCCGGTCCACTTCCTTGGTGAAGATCCGGAAGAGGCTCCGGTACGGCATGGTCTCGCCGAACGGCTGGAGCTGGCGCTTGGTGTAGAAGTCGGAGGGGCCGCGCACCGGGTCCCAGAGGATCATGGTGTTGCGGGGCAGCCGGTCGTCGCCGATCGTCACGCCGCCGACCGCGATCGGCGCGCCGATGTCCTTCGCGGCCCGGTCGATGATCGCGTAGGCGTCGGCGTTGCGGAGCGGGTCGATGTCGGAGGAGTTCTCCGGCCAGATCACCAGGTCCGGCTTGGGTGTCTTGCCGGCCCGGATGTCCTCGGCGAGCTGCTCGGTGCGGTTGGCGTGGTTGTCCAGCACGGCCCGGCGCTGCGCGTTGAAGTCGAGGCCGGCCCGCGGGACGTTGCCCTGGATGGCCGCGACGGTCACCTCGCCGGCGTTGGCATCCGTGCCGACCAGGGGAATCACCGCGAGCGCCGCGGTGACCGGCAGCACCACGGCGAGCGCCGGCGCGATGATCATCCGGGGTCGCCGGTCCCGGGCGAGGCGGCGGAGGAGCTCCGCGCCGCCGAAACCGGTCAGCGCCACCGCGAACCCGATCAGCGGGGCGCCGCCGGCCGCGGCCAGCGGCAGGTAGAGGCCCTCCGGCTGGCCGAACGCGATCTTGCCCCACGGGAAGCCGCCGAACGGCACCACCGCGCGCAGCGCCTCGCCGCAGGTCCAGAGCAGGGCGGCCACGAGCGGGGCGGCGGGCAGGACCGAGGCCAGCACGATCGCGGCGCCGACCAGGCCGAGGAAGACGGCTTCGGCGGCGCTGAGCGGAAGCCAGGCGACTGGGCCGACGAACACCCCCGTCCAGGCCAGCAGCGGGGTGAAGTAGCCGGCGCCGGCCAGGAAGCCGTAACCGAACCCGGCCCGGGCCCGCTTTCGGCCGTGCAGCACCAGGCCCAACACGACGAACCCGAGCGGGGCCAGCCACCAGGTGGGCCGGGGCGGGTTGGCGAGGTAGAGCAGGACGCCGGCGCCGACCGCGGCGACGGAACGGGCGAGGGCGGGGAGGGGGCGCCGGGCCGGTCGCCGGTCGGCGCTGTCCTCCGGCGTACCCGGCTCGGAGTCCACCACGGGTGCGACCACCAGCACAGATTACGGGGCGCCGGTGTGGTCTCGGTGATCGCGTTTCAGGGTGCCCAGCGCGCGACGATCTCCTGCCAGGTGGGCGGCGAGCCGGGGATCGGGGCCTGGCCGTCGCGGGCGTGCAGCGCGTCGAGGAACAGCGCGAGGTAGCGGCGGCGCAGCTCCCGGGTGCGGTTCTCGTCGCCGAGGCGGACCGCGGTGACCTGCTCGAAGATCATCGACAGGTCGTTGACGTCGAAGTCCGGCCGGAGCACGCCGGTTTTCCTGGTCCGCTCGATGAGCTGCTGGTTGAGCATCTGGCCGCGCTCGGAGTCGCGGACCAGCTCCTCGGTCGGGGTGAACGTGCCGGCCAGCTTCTGGGTGAGCGACTGGGTGTCCGCGTCCACGATGCGTTCCATGAACCGGGCGAAAGCGTGCCACGGGTCGCCCTGGTCGTCCACCGCGGCCTCCACCGCGTCCAGGTAGATCCGCAGCCCGTCGGCGCACAGCGTGCGCAGCAGGTCCTCCTTGGACGGGTAGCGCCGGTAGAGCGCGCTGATGCCCACGCCGGCGTGCTCGGCGACGGCGGAGATCGGCGCCTTCGGGTCGGCGACGAACACCGCGCGGGCGGCGTCCAGGATCCGGCCGTCGTTGCGGGCCGCCTCGGCCCTTCGGCCACTCATCGGCGTGCTCATGCCCCCGAGCATACCACTAGAACGTAGCGTTCCGTTCTATCAGCACGACTTGTCGCGGGTAGTTCCCACGACAGGTGCCACTTGTCACGGGAAGTACCCGCGACAAGTGCGGTACTCAGGGCTGCGGGCGGAGGCCGTCGAGGACGATGGCGAGGAGGCGTTCGGCGACCTCGGTGCGGTCCTGGAGTTGCTCGGTGGACAGGCCGATGCCGTTGACCAGCTTGAGGATCTCGCTGAGGGTGACGTCGGGGCGGACGGCGGCGGTGTTTTTGGCCTCGTCGAGGAGGCGGCCGCCGGCGGCGTGGATGGCCTTGTGGCAGGAGACGAAGAGCTCGGAGGTCTTGTCCTGGGTGGCCAGCAGGGCGGCGGCCAGGCCGCGCTTCTCCCCCAGGTAGTCGACCATGATCCGGAGCCAGGCGGCGAGCGCGGTGCCGGGTTCCAGCTTGACGGCCAGCTCGTCGGCGCGGGCGCAGAGGGCCTCGACGCCTTCGCGGTAGGCGGCTTCCTGCAGGGCCAGCCTCGTGGGGAAATGCCGGTAGAGCGTGCCCGGGCCGACCCCCGCCCGCTTGGCGATGTCGTCCAGCGACGCCTCGGCCCCGTGCTCGCCGAACGCCTCCATGGCGGCGGCCAGCAGCCGTTCCCGGTTGCGGCGGGCGTCGGCGCGCATCCACAACTCCCTTGCAAAGCGGAGACCGTCTCCGTATCGTACTGAAGCGGAGAGGTTCTCCACTTCTCATCATGACACCGCCAGGCGCCGGCGGCCACCTTTCTGTCTGCCTTCAGTTTGCCGAAGGAGTTGACCACACCCATGTCGACACCGGCGACCCTGCCGGGTGTGCGGCCCGACGCCGCCGCCCGGCACCGCCCCGGCGCGATCCTGTCGATCATCCTGGCCTGCCAGCTCATGATCGTCGTGGACGCCACCATCGTGACCATCGCCCTGCCGAACATCCAGCGGGAGTTGGGTTTCAGCCCGGCCGGGCTGTCCTGGGTGCAGAGCGCGTACATGCTGGCGTTCGGCGGGCTGCTGCTGCTCGGCGGCCGCGCCGGCGACCTGTTCGGCCGGCGGCGCGTGTTCGTCGGCGGCATCCTGCTGTTCACCTTCGCCTCGCTGCTGTGCGGCCTGGCCGGCGCCGGGTGGTGGCTGATCGCCGCCCGCGCGCTGCAAGGCGTCGGCGCGGCCTTCGCCGGGCCCAGCACGCTGGCCCTGATCGCGACGAACTTCGCCGAGGGACCGGCGCGCAACCGGGCGCTGGCGCTGTTCTCCACGATGTCCGGGGCCGGCGCCTCGGTCGGGCTGATCCTCGGCGGCATGCTCACCTCGTGGGCGTCCTGGCCGTGGGTGTTCTTCGTGAACCTGCCGGTCGGGCTGGCCGTCGCGGTGGCCGCACCGCGGTTGATCAACGAGCCGGCGCGCGGCACCGGCCGGGTGGACGTGGCCGGCGCGGCGACCGGCACCGCCGGGATGACGCTTTTGGTGTACGGGTTCATCCGGGCCGCCGCATCCGGCTGGGGCGACCGCTACACCGTGCTGTCCTTCGTCGGCGCGGTGCTCCTGCTCGGCGCGTTCCTGATCATCCAGCGCCGTGCCGCGCAACCGATCATGCCGCTGCACCTGTTCGCCGACCGCAACCGGAGCAGCGCCTACCTCACCATGCTCCTGCTGGTGGTCAGCATGTTCGGGGTGTTCTTCCTGCTCACCCAGTTCCTGCAGGACGTGCTCGGGTTCACCCCGCTGGCCGCCGGGTTCGCGTTCCTGCCGATGACGCTCGGCGTGTTCGGCATGGCGCAGATCGTGCCCCGGCTGCTCACCCGCTACGGCCCGAGGCCGCTGGTGCTCACCGGCGGCCTGCTCGGGACCGCGGGAATGGCCTGGTTGACCGGGGTTACCTCGTCGACCGGGTACGTCAGCGGCCTGCTCGGCCCGATGGTGCTGCTCGGCATCGGGCTCGGCTGCTGCGTGGTGCCGCTGACCGTGACCGTGCTGAGCTCGGTGCCCCCGCACGAATCCGGTGTGGCGTCCGGTATCCAGCAGACCATGCAGTGGGTCGGCGGCTCGCTCGGCCTGGCCATCCTGGTCAGCTCCGCCGACCTCACCCACGGTCTCGCGGGCGGTGCGGGCAACGCCTTCGTCCTGGCCGCGATCTTCATGGCCTGCGCGCTCGCGGTGGCGCTGCTGGGAATCCGCCCAGCCGCACGGGGGTGAAAGGGCGGTGAAGGGGGCCTTCCTCACGCCCGGGGTGAGGAAGGCCCCCTTCATCGCCCTCAATACTCGCTGCCCAGCACCCGCTTCACGACCTTCCCCGTCGCGTTGCGAGGCAGGTCGTCGAGGAAGATCACGTCGCGGGGGACGGCGAAGCGGGGTAAGTGCTCGTGGACGTAGTTGCGGACGGCGTGGGCGTTGAGGCGGGTGCCGTGCCGGACGGCGATGTAGGCGGCGAAGCGCTGGCCGAACTCGCGGTCGGGGACGCCGACCACGGCGACGTCGAGGACGCCGGGGAGGGTCATGAGGAGCTCTTCGAGGGGGCGGGGGAAGACGTTCTCGCCGCCCGAGACGATCATGTCGTCGTCCCGGCCGCAGACGAACAGGCGGCCGTCGGCGTCGAGGTAGCCGCGGTCGCCGGTGACCATGAGCTCGTCGTGGATCTCGTTGCTGGTGCCGTTGGTGTAGCCCTCGAAGAGCATGTCGTTGCCGACACAGATGCGGCCGATCACGCCGGGCGGGACCGGGCGGCCCGCCGCGTCGAGGATGCCGACCCGGGTGCCGTGCGGGCAGCGCCCCGCAGTCGTGGGGGCGGCGCGCAGGTCGGCCGGGTCGGCGATGCTGGCCCAGGAGACCTCGGTGGAGCCGTACAGGTTGTACAACACGTCGCCGAAGGTGTTCATGAACGCGGTGACGAACGGGCCGGGGAGCGCGGAGCCGCTGCTGGCCACGACGCGGAGCGACTTGGTGCGGAACTGGCCGCGCACCCGGTCCGGCACGTCGAGGATGCGCTGCAACATGATCGGCACGGCGAACAGGGACGTGCAGCGGTAGCGGTCGACCGCGCGCAGCGCGTCCGCCGGGTCGAAGCGGCGCTGCAGCACCAGGGTCGCGTGCAGCACCATGCCGAGCTGGAGCGCGGCGAGGCCCCAGGTGTGGAACAGCGGCGCAGACACCAGCATCCGCTCCCCCGCGCGTAACGGGATCTTGGACAGCAGCCCGGCGGCGGTGCTGATCCCGCGCGGGTTGCGCCGCCGGGCACCCTTGGGCGTGCCGGTGGTGCCCGAGGTCAGCACGATGATCTTGCCGGCCACCGCGGGCGGCTTGACCGGCCGGGAGGACGACTCCTCGATCACCGTGTGGATGGTGGTCTCCCCCGGATGCACGCTCCAGGTGGAGATCCACGGCAGGGACATCGGCAGGCTGTGGAACAGCGGCACGAACTCGTCGTCGCCGAGCAGCACGATCGGCCGGTGCGCCTGGACCACACTGGACACCTGGTCGGCGGACAGGCCCGTGTTCAGCAGCACCACGTCCGCGCCGAGCTTGCCGCAGGCCACCACCGACTCGACGAACCCCGCGTGGTTGCGGCACATCAGCGCGACCCGGCGGCCTGCGCGGACGCCGAACTCGGCCAGCCCGTTGGCCAGCCGCGTGGCGCGCCGGTCCAGCTCGGCGAACGTGAGCTGCCGCCGCTCGTCGATCACGGCGAGCTCGTCGGGGTGGCGGCCGGCGTTGGCCCGGTACCCGCCGGCCACGGTGGCGCCCCACTTGGCCAGCGCGTTGATCTGCCGCAGCACCCGGTCCGGCCGGCCCGGGCTCAGCACCCCGGCCCGGATCAGCGTCTTCGCCACGGCGAGCGAGGAATGCCCCTTGGCCGCCTGGTCCAGCCCGGTGCGGGTGACCGTGACCGCGCGGCCGGACAGGTGGTGCTCGATCAGCTCGAGGGCCTGCCGGACCCGCTTGCGCAGCCAGGAACCGGTCAGCCCGATGCCGGCGGAGAGCACCTCCGGGATAGACAGCATCACCTGGACCTCGGTGCGGCCGCGGGGTGCGGGCGCGAGCCGGACCGACAGGTGGCCGCCGTCCCACTGCTGGCTGACCAGCACCAGGTGCTCGTGCGGGCGGTGCACCAGGATCTCGATCTCGTCCGGCACCGCGGCCGCGCCGTCCACGCTGAACCGGACCCGGTAGCGGGCGCCACCGCCCACCGGGCCGTGCCCGACCCGTTCGCTCCAGGCCACCTCGCGGATGAACCTGGGGTACAGCGCCGGATCACTCAACACATGCCATACCTGCTCAGGCCGGTGCGCGAGGACCGCGGTCACCTCGACAAGCTCCGTCGACATCGACACTCCGTCCGTGCCTGACGCCCCCGACCATGTGCGCGGATAACGAAACCATTGCACCGTAGCGACGTATTGTTAGCCGGACTGGTCCATTTGGAGCAAGCGCGGTTTCCCACAATGTGAAACGCGGGCGAGATCACCCGGCCGGGCTAACCCGCCGCCGGTATGACCTCACCCGCGCTGACCTCAGTCAACGGCGATCGGCTCGCGTCGTTCGCCTGCTGGCAACCTGGGCTTGTCGGGTTCGTCACCATGGCCCGGCCACCACGCCTTGTGACCCAGCAGCGCGGTCAGGCTCGGCACCAGGAACATCGACATGACGAACGCCGAGATCAGGATGCCGATGGACACCGCGAAACCCATCTCCATCAGGAACGCGATGCCGGCCAGCAGCATCGAGGCGAACGAGCCGGCCAGGATGAGCCCGGCCGCGCCGACGGACGGGCCGCCGTGCTCGACCGCGAGGTCCGCCGCGGTGCGCGGATCGTTGCCCTCCTTGGCTTCCTCGCGGAGCCTGGCGATCATCAGGATGTTGTAGTCGGTGCCGATCGCCACCACGAACAGGTACAGGATGATCGGCAGCGAGAACATGAGCCCCGCCTTGCCGCCGATACCCTGGAAGGCGATCACGGTGGCGCCGAGAGTGGACAGGAAGCCCAGCACCACGGCCAGCATCAGGTAGATCGGGGCGACCAGGCTGCGCAGCATCAGGCCGAGGATCAGCGCGATGAGCAGGCCGGCCACCGGGAAGATCACCAGCAGGTCGCGGTTGTTGGCCGAGCGGATGTCGGCGAAGATCGAGCTCGAGCCGCCGACCAGCGCGGTCGTGCCGGGCGGTGCCTTCTCGTGCGCCACGGTGCGCAGCTTGTCGCCGGCCAGGTCCAGTGCCTCGTTGGTGTACGGGTGGCTGGCCAGCAGCAGGTCGATCCTGGCGACGGTGCCGTCCTGGTTGAGCTGCGCCGGGCTGCCGTTCTGCGCCGGCATCACGCCGCCGACACCGGGCACCTTCAACTCGTCGGCGAACCGTTGCAGCGCCGCGGAGTCCAGCCGCTGCCCGGTGGTGCTGCGGAGGTAGACCGAGGTCGGGTTCAGCGCGCCGGCCGGGAAGCCGGATTGCAGGTCGGCGAAGCCGCGGGCGGACTCGGTGTCCTGGGGCAGGTTGCCGGTCTGGTCGTAGTCGGACTTGAAGCCCAGCATGCCGAGTGCGAGCGCGACCATCACGCCGCCGGAGGCGAGCGCGACCAGGCCCGGGCGGCGGCCGGTGAGCCGGCCGAGGCGCTGGAACGCCGTGCCCTTCGGGGTGCGCCGCCAGGACTTGGACGGCCAGAACACCTTGGTGCCCAGCAGCGACACCACCGCCGGGATGAGCGTGACCACGGCCAGCGCCATCAGCGCGACCGCGATCGCCAGGCCCGGCCCGAAGCTGCGGAACCCGCCGAACACGGCCAGCAGCAGGGCGCTGAACGCGATGATGATCGCACCGGCGGCCGAGGCGATCACCTCGCCGATCCGGCTGACGGCGGTGACCAGGGCCTGCTTCGGGTCGTCCCCGGCGCGCAGCCGTTCCCGGTAGCGGAACAGCAGGAACACGATGTAGTCGGTGCCCACGCCGTAGAGCACGATGGTCAGCAGGATCTGCAGCGACTGGTCCACCTGGAAGCCGAACGCCTTGGCGATCAAGGCGATCAGGCCCGGTGCGACGGCGCTGACCAGGCCGACGGTGAACACCGGCAGGAACGCCGCGACCGGGCTGCGGTACATCAGCGCGAGCAGGATGATGATCAGCAGCACGGTGGCGACGCCGACGATCACGAACGCGTTGTTGAACGCGCTCTCGTTGTCCACGAACATCGCGACGTCGCCGGTGACGGCCATGGTGAGCGTGGTGCCGCCGACCACCGGGCGGGCCACCTCGCGGATCTTCTTCACCGCCTCGATCAGCTTCGGGTCGTCCCCCACGCCCTGCAGCCCGGCGCTGACCAGTTGCACCTTCTTGTTGGGGGACAACGCCTGTGGCCCGGTGGCCACGCTGGTGACCCGTTCGATGCCGGCGCTCTGCACCTGCCGGGCGATCTCCCCCACCTTGGCCTGGTCCTCGGCGCTGAGCGGCGCATCGTCGGTGCGTTTGACGACGATCGTGGCGGAGGAGTCGTTGGACCGGCCGAACGCGGTCTTGGCCAGCTCCAGCGCCTGGACCGACTCGTAACTGGTAGGCAGGAAGTTGGACTGGTCGCGGGCGGTGACGTCGGCCAGCGACGGGGCGAAGCCGACGATCGCGATGGTCGCCAGCAGCCAGACCGCGATCACCTTCCACGGGTTGTGGACGACGACGCGGGCGAGCCGTTCGAACATGGTGCTCCCTCCCCTGAGCGATACTTACTTGCCGCACGGTAAGTGGATGGGCAAGGTACCGCAAGTCCGTTTCGACGGTAGCGTCAGGCTCCTGAGAGGATGTTCAGCGTGGACGAGGAGGTGCGCCGCGGATGGTGAGCGACACGCGGAGCGCCATCCGGGAGGTCGCGCTGGAGCTGTTCGCCCAGCATGGCTATGAGAAGACCAGCCTGCGGGAGATCGCCGAACGGCTCGGCATGACCAAGGCCGCGCTGTACTACCACTACCCGTCCAAGCAGGCGCTGCTGCTGTCGATCATCGAACCGCTCATCGCGGAGTGGAAGACCGTGGCGGACAAGGCCTCGACGCTGCCGCACGGCAAAGCGAACGTACGGCTGGTGCTGCGCGAGTGCCTGGACGTGCTGCTGGGGTACCGGCCCATCGCGGCGATGTTCACCCGGGACGGCGCGGCCGTCCTGCAGGCCATCGGGCCGCTCTACGAGGACCTGCTGGAGATCATGCGGCGGCTGCACGCCTGGCTCGCCGGCCCGTCCCCTGTCACGGCCGACCGGATCCGTGCGGTCGCCGCGACCGAGGTGCTCGGCGCGGCGCTGGGCTGGAGCCCGGACATGGCGGGGGTATCGGACGACGAACTGCGCGGGGTTCTGCTCGACGCGGCCCTCGCCGTGCTGCGGCAGGGCCCCGCTCCCGGCCGTAATCCGTAGCGATAATTCCGCGGGGGCTGGCAGGATCGCGCGCATGGACGCCAAAATCAGCCCACTGTCCACTTCGGACGGACCGGCCATCCAGGAACTGGTGCGGTGGTCGTTCGGTTTCACCGAGGAGGCCTTCGAGCCGGGGTTCCCGCCGGCGGTCCTGGAGTGGGACCGGGTGTCCGGGGCGTTCCTGGATGATCCGCACCGGCTGGCCGGGGTGCACGCGGTGCACTCGTTCGACGTCCCGGTGCCCGGCGGGCGGCTGCCCGGCGCCGGTCTGACCTGGGTGGCCGTGCATCCACGCGACCGCCGCCAGGGCGTGCTCCGCGCCATGATCGATCATCACCTGGACGGGGTGCACCAGCGCGGAATGGAGCCGGTGTCGCTGCTGTTCGCCTCCGAACCGGAGATCTACGGCCGGTTCGGCTACGGGCTGGCGTCGACCGAGGTGCGGGTCGCGGTGCCGCGGGGTACGGCGTTGCGCGAGGTCCCGGCCGTCTCGTCGCTCACCGTCGAGTTCGAGCGGGTGGACGCCGATCGGCACGCCGGCGTGCTGAGCCCGTGCTTCGACGCGGCCCGGGCGGAGCGGCCCGGGTGGGTCGGCCGCGCCACCCCGGGGCTGTGGCGGTGGGCGCTGCAACTGCCGCCGTGGATGGCGCGGTTGGGCGCCGAGCCGTTGTCCGTGCTCACCGTTTCCGACTCCGGTTCGCTGCGGGGTTATGCGTTGTTCCGGCGCTGGATGGCCGACTCACCGGTGGGTCCGGCCGGCACGGTGGAGCTGGTGGAGCTCGCTGCCGTGGACACGGCCGCGCACCGGGTGCTCTGGAACCGGCTGCTCGACCTCGACCTGACCGTGCAGGTCGTCTGCCACCGGATGGCCGTCGACGACCCGCTGCTGCACCTGCTGGTCAGCCTGCCCTCGGCCACGCCGAAGGTGAGCCACAATCTGTGGTGCCGCGTCGTCGACGTGCCCGCCGCGCTCGCCGGGCGCCGCTACGCCGCCCCGGTCGATGTCGTCCTCGAGCTCACCGACACCCGCTGCCCGTGGAACGCGGGTCGCTGGCACCTCACCGGAGACCCGTCGAATGCCCGCTGCGAGCCGACCTCCGCCACGCCGCAGCTGCGGTTGGACGTCCGTGAGCTGGGCGCGCTCTACCTCGGCGGCACCCCGCTGCTGGCACTGGCCGACGCCGGCCTGGTCGCCGTCGACGACCCGGCCGCCCTGGCGCCGGCCAGCACCGCGTTCGGCTGGCCGCGGGCGCCGTTCTGCCCGTGGGTGTTCTAGAGTGCCCTGAAGGTGACCTTCAGGACGCTCAACGTCCCGAAGGTCACCTTCAGGACACACTAGATGTTCCCGATGAGCGTGTCGCCGACGGTGCTGATCAACTCGTCCATCGCCCGGCCGTCCATGTCCGGTGGCTGGAGGACGAGCCGGTGCACGCCGGCCTCGGCGTAGCGGCGGGCGGTGTCCAGGTCGGGCACCGCGGGCGGGGTGATGGTGATCTCCAACTCCCCCAGCGCGGCCGGGCGCTCGTAGCGGGTGGCCGTCTCGCGGATCGTGGCCAGGGTGGTGGCGACCTGCCCGGGGTCGAGGTCCCAGCCGAACCAGCCGTGTCCACTTTGGACAGCCCGGCGGTAGCTGGCCGGCGCGTGGCCGCCGACGATGACGGGCGGGTGCGGTCGCTGCACCGGCCGGGGTAGCTGGGTGACGCCGTCGAAGGAGACGAACCGCCCGGCGAACCGGGGTTCGGGCTGCTCCCAGAGGGCCAGCATCGCGGCCAGGTACTCGTCGGTGCGCGCCGCCCGTTCGGACATCGGCACGCCCATCGCGCGGAACTCCGGCTCCGCCCAGCCGACGCCGATCCCGACCGTCAGCCGGCCGCCGGACAGGTGGTCGATCGACGTCAACTGCTTGGCCAGCAACACCGGTTGGCGCTGCGGCAGCACGATCACGCCGACGCCCAGCCGGATGCGCCTGGTCAGCGCGGCGAGATGGGCCAGCGCGACCACCGCCTCGAGGCGCGGCTGGCCCGGCGGGTCGTAACCGCCGGCCGGCAGCGCGATGTGATCACCGACCCACAGCGCCTCGAACCCGACGTCCTCGGCCAGCCGCGCCCGGCGCGCCAGCGTCTCGGGATCGGCGCTACTTCCCCGGTGCAGACCGTACACAGCGAACTTCACCGGGCCAGTCAACACGATCGGCCCGGGGCGGGGCGCTTCACGATGCCCTGAAGGCGGCCTTCGAGACGCTGACCGTCCTGAAGGCCGCCTTCAGGGCATTGGTCACCGTCGGAGCCGCGGGGATCAGGTGACGCAGAACTCGTTGCCTTCGGGGTCGGCCATGGTGACGTGGTGCTCGGGGTCCGACCAGACGATGGTGGCGCCGGCGGTTTGCAGGCGTTCGACGGTTTCGGTGATGAGCCTCCAGCGGTCCTCGGGGGCGCCGGTGCGGGAGACTTTGATGTCGATGTGCAGGCGGTTCTTGGCGACCTTGGGTTCGGGGACCTGCAGCAGGGACAGCGTCGGGCCGGCGCCGGTGGGGTCGTGCAGCCAGACGCCGTCGCCGTCGTCGTCCTCGGGGAGGTCGAAGCTGGCCAGCCACTCCTCGCGGGTGGTGAACGGGGCGGGTGGGGGCTGGTCCTCGTAACCGAGTGCGAGCTTCCAGAACTCGGCGAGCTTGGTCGGGTTGGCGCAGTCGAAGGTCAGGCCGACGGTGTGCGCCATGTCGTGACCGTACGCCGGGGCTACGACAGTTCCCGGACCAGGAGCTCGGTGCCGACGGTCGGGTCGCTCTCCAGGGGTTCGCGCCGGCCGGTGGGGATGAAACCGTTGCGCAGGAACAGGGTGCGGGCGGCGTGGTTGCCGTCGGCCACCCGGAGCTCGACCCGCGGGTAGCGGTGCTCGGTGGCCCAGCCGGCCACCTCGGTCACCAGCGCGTCGCCGGCGCCGTGGCCGCGGGCGGCCGGGGCGACCCAGAGCGCGACCAGGAGCAGGGTGCCGGTCCCCGCGGGGCTCCAGCCGCCGATGACGCCGACCGGCTCGCCGTCGAGGAACGCGGCGGCGGTCATGCCGTTCGCCGGGGCGAGCCGGCCGCGCCAGGCGGCCTCGTCGAAGGCCTGCTCGCGGGCGAGGGTGGAGCCGAACGCGTAGGGCGCTTCGGCGAGCGCGGTGAGCCGGACGTCGCGCCAGAGCTGCCAGTCGCCCGGTTCCAGCCGCCGCACCCGCACCGTCATGGTGGGAGCATGCGGGAGGATGCCGCGCATGAGCAACCGAGTTGCCGAGACGGTGCGGGTGTCCACTCTGGAGCTGTTCTTCGACCTGGTGTTCGTGTTCACGATCACCCAGCTCACCACGGTCCTGGTGGCCGACCCGGGGGCCGGCGGGCAGCTGCCGGCGGTGCTGATGCTGGGCGTCACCTGGTGGATGTACGACGGGTACGCCTGGCTCACCAACGCCGTGCCACCGGACACCACGGTGCGGCGGTTGCTGCTCATCGCCGGTATGGGCGGGTTCCTGGTGATGGCGCTGGCCATCCCGAAAGCGTTCGACGGCAACGGGATCGCGTTCGGCATCGGCTATCTCGTGGTCACGATCGTCCATATGGGACTGTTCAGCAAGTCCGGGACGCAGAGCGTCGTCGGGGCCATCCTGCGGTTCGCGCCGTACAACCTGGCGTCGGCGATCCTGGTGCTGGTCGCCGCCGCGGTCGGCGGGACCGCGGAGTACGTGCTCTGGGCCGCCGCGTTCGTGCTGCAGATGATCACGCCGGTGCTGACCGGCACCGAGGGGTTCATCGTGCAGGCCGCGCACTTCGTGGAGCGGCACGGCCTCGTGGTGATCATCGCGTTCGGCGAGTCGATCGTGGCCATCGGGATCGGCGCGGCACCCCTGCCGATGGACGGCGCGCTGGCCGGCGTCGCGGTGCTCGGCCTGGCGCTGACCGGATGCCTGTGGTGGTCCTACTTCACCGGCGACGACGAGGCCGCGGAGCGTTCGCTGGGCGGCATCCCGCACGACCGCCGGCCCCGCGCGGCACTGCTGGCCTACGGCTACGCGCACCTCGTGCTGCTCTACGGCATCATCGTGCTCGCCGCCGGCATGAAGAAGGCGGTCGGCCACGCCTTCGAGCACGCCTCCCCCGCCACGGCCTGGCTCCTCGCCGCCGGCGTTGCGCTGTTCCTGCTCGGCGACGTGCTCTTCCGCCTGGTGCTTTCCCTTCCCCGCAACGGCTTCCGGCTCGGCGCGGCCGCCGTCGCGCTCGCCACCGTCCCGTTAGGACGCAGCGGCTCGGTCGCCGCCCAGCTGGGCACGCTGGTCGTGATCCTGGCGGCCATGCTGATCGCGGAACGGCTGACCGGTGGCGACCGCGAGCACGTCCTCGGCGAAGGCGACCGCGGCGGGGGCGGCGCCGGCTGAGCCGAGGGTGGCGCCGTTGGCGTAGAGGCCGTCGATGATCAGCATGAGCCGGTCGGCGAGGATGGCGGGCTCGCGGGCTTCGGTGCGGTTGGCGAGGTCGTGCAGCTGGGCGCGGACCGCGGTGAAATGGTCGACGGCGACCCCGTGCGCGGGGTGGCCGGGCTCGGGGAACTCGGCGAGCGCGTTGCGCAGCGCGCAGCCACGGTTGCGGGTGACGGTGGCATCCGCGGCCACGGCCCGGACGATGGCGAGCAGTTGGGCGGCGTCGTCCTCGGGGTGCTGCTCGGCGGCGGTGCCGACGATGCCGGCCCAGTGCTCGGTGCAGCGCCGCAGGTAGGCCACGACCAGTTCGTCCTTGCTGGCGAACTCACGGTAGAACATGTTCTTGCCGCAGCCGTAGTTGTCGATGATCTGCTGCAGCCCGACGGCGTGCACGCCGTGGGCGTCGAACAGGTCCGCCGCGGTGTCCAGTATGTGGTCACGGGCATTCGCCGCAGGTCGTCGTGCCATTGCCACCTCCTGGAGCAAGTCTAGCGGACCGATCGGTCCCAATCGCCTTGACAGCGGCCGGCGCACCCCACCATGATCGGACCGGTCGGTCCCGGACCGATCGGTCCGGCAACAGTGGGGAGTCAGAACGTCGTGACCATCACCGAAGAGAATTCGCTCGACACCGGCACCGGCCGGCTCAGCCGCCGCGCCTGGGCCACGCTGCTCGTGCTGTGCGCGGCCCTGTTCCTGGACGCCCTCGACGTGTCGATGATGGGTGTCGCGCTGCCGTCCATCCGCACCGAGCTCGGCATGTCCACCAGCGCCCTGCAATGGGTGGTCAGCGGCTACGTGCTCGGCTACGGCGGGTTCCTGCTGCTCGGCGGCCGGGCCGCGGACCTGCTCGGCCGGCGCCGGGTGTTCCTCGTCTCGCTCGCCGTGTTCCTCGTCGCCTCGGGCCTGTCCGGGCTGGTGAACGACGGCTCGCTGCTGATCGCGGCCCGGTTCGTCAAGGGGGTCAGCGCCGCGTTCACCGCGCCCGCCGGCCTGTCGATCATCACCACGAGCTTCGCCGAGGGCCCGGCCCGCAACAAGGCGCTGTCGATCTACACCTCTACCGGGGCCACCGGGTTCTCCCTGGGCCTGGTGTTCAGCGGCCTGCTCACCGGCGTCGGCTGGCAGTGGGTGTGCTTCCTGCCGGTGCCGCTTGCGCTGGTCACGCTGATCGCCGGGGTCCGGCTCATCCCGCGCTTGGGACAACTCGCCGAGGGTGCCCGCGGCTTCGACGTGGCCGGCGCGGTCACCGTCACGGCCACCATGCTGATCCTGGTCTACGCGGTGGTCTCGGCGCCGGAGGCCGGCTGGGCCTCGGCCCGCACCATCGTGCTGCTGGCGCTGGCCGCGGCGCTCCTCGCGGCGTTCGTGATCATCGAGCGGCGGACGGCGAACCCGTTGGTACGCCTGGGCATCCTGCGTTCCGGCGCGCTGGTGCGGGCCAACCTCGGGGCCATGACGCTGGTCGGCGCCTGGTTCGGCACGCAGTTCATCACCACGCTCTACCTGCAGCAGCTGCGCGGCTGGTCGGCCCTGGAGACCGGGTTGGCGATCTTTCCGGCCGGGTTCCTGGTCGCACTGATCGCGCCGCGGGTGGCGCCGCTGGTGACCCGGTTCGGCGTGCAGCGGATGATCGTGGCCGGGCTGGGCTCCGCGGTGGTGGCCTACGCGCTGTTCCTGCGGATCGGCGCGGACACCCCGTACGCCGCGCTGCTGCCCACCTTCATCCTCGCCGGGCTCGCCTTCGGGCTGGCCTACGGGCCGCTGAACATCGCCGCCACCAACGGAATCCCGGAGCACGAGCAGGGGCTGGCCAGCGGCCTGGTGAACACCTCGTTCCAGTTCGGCGGCGCGCTGGTGCTGGCCGTGGTGACCGCGGTGGACAACGCGGCCACCGGCCCGACGCCGGACGGACTGCTGGACGGCTTCCACGCCGCGCTGGTGGTGCCGCTGATCGTGGCCGCGCTGGGTGTGCTGACCGCCGCGTTCGGCATCCGCCGGCCGGTCCCGGTCTCAACCTGACGCGAACACGGACATGATCACGTCGCTGACCGGTTTGGACCTGCCCGCGTCGGTCGAGGTGATCACGAAGGTCAGGTCGTGGCCGGGGTCGACGCCGATCACCTGGCCGCGGGCGCCGACGGCGAAGAAGGTGCCCGGCAACTGCGGATCGAGCCACCACCCCGAGCCGTACTGCGCGTTGGTGCGGCTCGGGGTCCGGCTGTAGTCCACCCAGTGTGGAGGTAAGATCCGCTGGCCGTCCCAGATTCCGTCGCGCAGGAACAGCAGGCCGAACTTGGCGTAGTCGAGGGTTCGGGCGTACGCCGCGTACCCGCCCAGCCAGGTGCCCTGGTCGTCGTAGGACAGCGTGACGCTCATGCCCAGCTTGCCGAACAGGTCGGCCTTGATGAACTCGGTGAACCGCGCGCCGCCGCCAAGCGCGGTGGCCATGGCGCGGTCGACGATGAACGTGCATCCCGTGCAGTAGTGGAAGTTCGTCCCCGGCGGGTGCGTGAGCTTGCGCTCCGCCACGAACTTCGCCGCGTCGTGGGTGCCGGTCGAGGCGGCGATGTCGGTGTCCTCGTTCCACTCCAGGCCGCTGCTCATCCGCAGCAGATCGTCGAGGGTGATCGCGGCGCGCGGGTCCCCCGCGGGCCACTCGGGCGCGCCGGCCGGCGCGGTGACCGTGAGCTTTCCTTGGTGTACCAGGATTCCGACCGCGGCCGAGGTGATGGACTTGGCGACCGAGAAGGACGGCATATTCTCGTCCGCGCCGTCCAGCGGGTTGGCGCTGTACCGTTCGTAGATCAGCCGGCCGTGGTGGACGATCGCGACCCCGCGGACCCGCTTGTCCGCTCCCCCGGCGAACGCCTCGTCGACCACCCGGTCGACCGCCGTGCGGTTCGTACCGGCCGGCCATTCGCCCCGCGGCCAGTCCTTCGTCGGGTACGGCACGTCGCCCGGCTGGCCCGGGAAGCCGCTGGCCGGCGCCGCTCCCGCGGACGAGCGCGACACGCCGGCCGGCGGTGCGGCGACCGGGCTGACCGCGCATGCCGACGCTGCCAGACCGATCAGGACCAGAGCTCCCCACCTCATGCCGAAAACGGTAGCCAAGGCGCAACCCCGGCGGTGCGCGTCGCCGTTAACCGTGATGTAAGAGGCGCACGCTGGAGGTCGGGTGAAGCGGTCGGACGAAGCCGGGTACCGGGACTACGTCACCTGCCGGATGGAGGTGCTGCGGCGCACCGCGTACCTGCTGTGCCGGGACTGGCATCTGGCCGACGACCTGGTGTCGATCACGATCGGCAAGCTGTACTGGCACTGGCACCGGGTCGCCGGCGTCGAGCACCTCGACGCGTACGTGCGCCGGATCCTGGTCCGCACCTGGCTGGACGAGAAGGACCGGCCGTGGCGGCGGGAGGAGCCGACCGACGCGCTGCCGGACGTCCCGGCGGCGCCGGCTCACCGGGTCGTGGAGCGGGCCGGGCTGCTGGACCTGCTGGCCACGCTCGCGCCGCGGCAGCGTGCGGCCGTGGTGCTGCGCCTCTACTGCGATCTCTCGGTGGAGGAGACCGCCGAGATCCTCGGCTGCTCGGCCGGAACCGTGAAGAGCCAGACCGCGCGGGGGCTCGACACGTTGCGCGCCCGGGCCGCCGAGGTGCCCGACTAGCGGAAGAGAAAGTGTGATGGACAGAAAGATGTTCGACGAGGCCATCGGGGAGGTGCCCCCGTCCACCGTGGACGTCGACGGGGTGATCGCCCGCGGGCGCCGCGCGGCCCGGATCCGCCGGGTGGCCAACCCCTGGGTGGCCACCGCGGCCGGGGTGGTCGCGATCGCCTTCGGCGCGGTGGCGGTGCTGCTGCCGGGAAACCAGGAGGGCTCCGTGGGCGCGGGGGGTGCGCCGCCCGCCCCGATGTCCACAGTGGACTCGTCGCCGGTTTCGTCATCGGCACCGACGTCGACCCCCGTGACGTGCGGCGGCCGGACCGCGGTGCCACAGGTGCCGGCCGCGGAGGCCACGGCCACGTCGGCCCGGCTCACCAGCGCGCTCACGTCGTCCGTGCAGGCCGCGCTGCCGGCGGGCAGCCAGCTCACCGCGAACCCGACCGGGGAGTACCCCAAGGGCACCCCGCACGGGCCACTGGAGTTCTACTACGTCTTCCAACCCCTTGTGCCGCTTGAGAACGGCTGCCAGGGCGGGGTGAGCGAGTACTCGGCGTGGGCCACGATCAGCGTGTCCGGGGTGCAGAAGGGCAACCTGATGGCGCTGGTCACCCCGCCGTCCGGGAACTCCCAGCCGCTCGCGTGCCCGGGCGGAACCGTTGCGGACGCTCAGTATTCGTGCAACCGGCAGACCGGGCCGAACGGCGAGGCGATCCTGACCAGCACGCTCACCCAGAACGGTGGCGGTCCGACCCTGTACCGGGTCGAGGTCGACCGGCTCGACGGCACCAGCATCCTGCTGGACAGTGCCAACGTCCCCGGAGACGCCAAGCAGGGCGGGCGGCCGGCCAGCCCGGTGCCATCGCTGACCCACCAGCAACTGATCACGATCGCGCTCGGCGACGGCCTGACGGTGGGTTCCCGTTAACGACAAAGCTGTGGGGCCGCGCCCAGCGCGGTCCCACATTTGTCCGACCTGTACACGGGATAGGGACCGACCCGGGGTTGATGTCGCCATGGCAGCAGCGTGATTCCGCGGCAGCCTCACCCAACCCGCCGCGGTCCCGTTACCAACCCCGGGCCGTGGTGCCGGTTCTCCTCCCGGCATCCCTTACTGTGGCCCAAACGCCCGGGTCGGCAATAGAGGACAACGACCCTCGCCGGCCCCGGCCATTCGGCCTACCTGGGTGTGTCTGATGGATCTTCGCGGGTTGACAAAGCCTCGCGCCGACCAACGCAGCCTCAGGGGACCGTGACGGAACTCAGCCACAATCCACCCGACAACTGACCGTTCGCTGGAACGCAACCGCGTTAAAAATTCCGGAGAGGCGGACTAGCCGCGGCGGGCCGGGCGCAGGGCCGTGAGCATGAGCCCGGCGGTGACGGCGAACGCGACCGGGTAGCCGGTGTGCGCGGCGACGAGACCGAAACCGGCGGCGCCCGCGCCGTATCCGGTGTCGTAGGCCAGGTTCCAGACCGAGCTCGCGGTGCCGTAGCGGGACTCGGGCACCCGGTTGAACATCAGGGCCAGGGTGGCGTTCTGGATGACGCCGAAGCCGGCGCCGAACAGGATCATCCCGGCGAGCACCGCGACCGGGCTCGTGGTCAGGACCAGAGCCGCGATGCCGAGGGCTGCGGTGACCAGGCCGGGGACGAGCAGGCCGGTGGCCCCGTGCCGGTCGCCGTGCCGGCCGGCCCACCAGCGGGCCACGGTGGCGGCGACGGCGTGCAGGAACAGCGCGGGCGCGGCGAGCGGTCCGGCGACGGCCAGCGGCACGAAGCTGACCACGATGCCGCCGGCGGTGGTGGTGGCGGCGAACACCAACGCCGGTCGGGCCAGCGCCGGGTCGCGCAGCCCGGCCAGCACGCCGGCCGGTGCCTCGGCGGTGGGAGTGCGGCCCGGCAGCCCGGCCGTGGCGGGCAGCGCGGCCAGCGGGATCAGCGCGCCGGCGGTGAACACGGCGGCGTAGCCGACCTGTCCGGCGAGCCAGACGCCGAGTGGCAGGGCGACGACGGCCGGGATGCCGACCACGACGCCGTACACGCCGAGGCCCTCGCCGCGGCGCTCGGCCGGCAGCAGCGAGCCGACCAGTGCCCCGCAGACCACCACGAGCACGGCGAAGCCGAGGCCGCGGACCAGGCAGATCACCAGGATCGCGGGCAGGCCGGCCGCCGCGGGAAGCGCCAGCGCGGGGGTGCCGAGCAGGACCAGACCGGCGGCGACCACGATCCGGTAGCCGAACCGGGCCACCAGGCGCGGGATCACCAGCTCGGCCAGGATCGTGGCGAGCATGAGCGCGGCGGTGGTCAGGCCCGCACCCCCGCCGCCGGCCCCGGACGCTGTGGCGTATCCCGGCACCACGGACACCAGCAGGTAGAAGCTGTTCCCGCCGCTGAAGCTGATCACGAACACCAGCAGCAGGGCGCGGCTGAGCAGGGCCGGCCGCGGGGTCTTGTCGATCAGGCTCGTCGTCATGCCACCAAACTATGGCGGGATTGGTCCTACTATGAAGTCCAATGCACGTCACGCTGAGAGGACCAATTTTGTGATGCCGCACTTGCCGCGGGAAGTTCCCACGACAGGATGGACTTGTCGCGGGTAGTTCCCGTGACAAGTCGGCTTGTCCCGGGCCGGATCCAGCCGGCGAGGGCTACCTCTTTGCTCTCCGCGAACGGTCCGTCGGTCACCAGGTGGTCGCGGTCCCCAGTCATGGCCTTGTCCTTTCTGGACTCGTCGGTGGTTCGTCGAGCAGCCGGAGCACGGGCCAGCCGGTGGCGGTGGCCTGCCGGGCGACCTCGGCGGCCAGGGCGGTCGCGGCACCGACGCCGGCCAGCAGCAGCCGGTGCGGGTCGGCGCCGAGCTCGGCGGCGTGGTCGGCCGCCCACTCCACGACGGCGGTGGCGTCGTCGAGGCCGGTGACCGGCGCGGCGAGCACGACGAGGCCGGCGCGCGTGCACAACGCGCGGCAGAGCGGGTCGACCTCGTCGACGTTGCCGTCCAGCAGAACCAGCAGCGCGCGGTCCGGCGTGGACGGTTGGTGGACGCGGCCGCGCAGGGTGCCCGTGCGGCCACGGAGGTGCACGTCGGCGACCCGGATGCTCATGGTGGTGACGCTCGCACCCGGTCCGTGCCGAAGGGAAAGGCCGAGTGCGTATGGCCGTGGTGCGCGGCCGGCATGACCGCGGCGCACCGGGTTGGGCCAGAATCGGCGGCATGGACGAGGGGATGGGGAAGGTGCTGGCACTGCCGCAGGCGCCGGACGCGATCGAGCTGCGGCACCTGCGGGCGTTCGTGGCGGTGGCCGACGAGCTCAACTTCGGGCGGGCCGCGGCCCGGCTCTACCTGTCCCAACCGGCGCTGAGCCGGCAGATCCGCGCGCTGGAGCGGCTGGTCGGCTGCGCACTGCTGCGCCGGTCAACGCACCGGGTCGAGCTGACGCTGGCCGGCGAGGCGCTGCTGGACCGCACCCGGAAACTGCTCAGCGGCGTGGACGAGGCGATCTCGGCGACCCGCTCGGTGGGCGGCGAGCTGGCCGGCCGGATGGCCCGGATGTGGGAGCCGTTCGCCGAGTTCGCCGCCGCCGATGAGGACCTGCAGAACCTGCGCACCGCCACCGAGGACATGCACGGCCAGTTCCCGCAACTCGACGACGTGGACGTGCGCCCGGTCAACGCCGGCGGGGTCCCGTCGCTGCTGCTCACACCGCAGCCGGAACGCCCGCTCGGGCTGCTCTACCTGCACGGCGGCGGCTATGTCACCGGTTCCGCGTTCGGCTACCGGCACCTGGCCGGCGCGCTCGCGGCCGCCGCCTCCGCCGCGACCCTGCTGCCCGAGTACCGCCTCGCCCCCGAGCACCCGTTCCCGGCCGCGCTCGAGGACGTGCTGCGCGCCTACGTCTGGCTGCTCGACGGCGGCACCGACCCGGCGACGCTGGCCGTGGCCGGCGACTCCGCGGCCGGCGGGCTGGTGCTCTCCCTGCTGCTCAGCCTGAAGCAGCAGGACCTGCCGCAACCGGGGTGCGCGCTGCTGCTGTGCCCGTGGGTCGACCTCACCTGCGAGTTGCTCGGCAAGGCCAAACCCGATCAGGTCGTGGTGACGCCCGAGCAGGGCCGCCACTTCGCCGGGCTCTACCTCAACGGCCACCCCGCCGACGACCCGCTGGTCAGCCCCCTGACCGCGGACCTCACCGGCCTGCCGCCCCTGCTCGTCCAGGCCGCCACCGGCGACACCACCCTCGAGGAGGCCCACCAGCTCGTCGACCGCGCCCGCGCCCACGGCGTCGAGGCCCGCATCGAGCTCTACCCCGTTCCCACCCACGACTTCCACGTCTTCTGGTCCTTCCTCCCCGAAGCCCGCGAAGCCCTTCACCAGGCCGGCAAATTCGCCCAGGACACCACCCGCACCGACGACCGGCGCACCTCGCGCACCGGCGGTGACCCCTGACACCGGCCATACCTACGCCGGCGGCGGTTCAATATCACACTCAACCCATTGTTTCCGCTCGCCTGAAACGTTTGCCGCACACGCCAACGTATCCGGATGGCTGTCGCCCCGAACCCGCATGGACCTGCCGAGAACAGATCTGAACTCCACCGTCGCCTCGTCATTCTGACCTAGCATTGCCAGATCCACGGCAAGGTTGTGCTCAGCACACAACGTATACGGGTGCTCTTCCCCAAGAACACGCCGCAACTTCCCCGCCGCTTCCTTATCCTGCCGCTGCGCCCCATGCACGTCCCCCAGCGCACGAAGAACCGAAGCCCAGTTGACCGCAACGGCAAGCGTCATGGGATGTTCCTCCCCGAAAAGCTCGGCGCATCCACCAAACAGTTTTGGCGCCTCCACCGCCGCCGTCCCCAGGTCCCGTACCGCCAGCCGCGCATTAACCAGTGAGATCCCGGCCGCCAACGTATGCTCGTGCCGCGCTCCGAACCAGGTGTTGAGATCTTCGCGGTTCTGCTCGGCAAGCTGGGCCGCGTCCCACGCATCGCCCAGCTTCCGCAATGCCATCACCTCGGTCCGGACCGCCAGCAGCACGCCGTGATGGTTCTCGCCGACCACGGTCCGGTAAGCGGGTAGGACTGCCCGGACCTCGTTCCGTGCATCGGCGTATCGGCCCAGCCCGAACAGGTCGCGAGCGAGATTGCTCCTGGCGAACAGGGTGCGTGGATCTTGCGCACCGCGGATGGCCGTTCGCCACCGGACGATTTCCTTGTCTATGTCGTATGCCTCGTCGAATCGACCAAGCAGCCGGTAGCTCACCGCGATGTTGCTGTGGATCGTCCGAATACGGTCCTCGTCATCATCGTCGTTTCGTAGTCGCCGAAGGCTGGCCTTGTCAACGGTCAGCGCCCGGCCGTACTCGCCGGAGATTCTCAGATCGGCGGCCCGGTTCTTTTCCAGGTCGGCAATGTACTCTTGCTGCGGCCCGAACTCGGGATGACTGTCCAGGTACTCGAGCGCATCCAGGGTCACCTGCTTCGCGGCCGCGTAGTCTCCCAGCATCCGCAGTACATTGCCCAGGTGGTGCCGCACCAGAACGTAGAAATGGTGATCGGCGTCGGACGACCCGCCACTCGGGCTCGCGGAGACCAACCTTTCCCCGAGTGCCCTGCTCTCCTGGTAGTGACCGATCCGGAACAGGTACCGAACCTGGTCGAGCGCGACCCGGCGGACCTCGAACTCCGTGGCGGTGGCCAGATCCGCGGCGATGACATGCGGGCTCACCTCGGCATAGTGACCCCAGAACCGGGAGTCGTCCGGCTCACCAGGATTCGCGGCGGCGAGAATCGCCTGGATGTTCGCGCGGCCTCGGGCCAGCCGTATCTCGCCGAGCCAGTCTTTCAGGACCCGCTGGAAGACGCGATGGACCTGGATACGAACCGGATCCCCGTCGATCACCGCGACCAGACCGTGCCGGCGTAGGTCCTTCACCGCCGAGTTCAAGGTCGGAGCGTGTCGCACCACCTCGCGCAGCGGCGACGTCACCGTGCCCTGGCGGCCGCTGCGCAGCAGGGCCAGCGACAAGGGCTCGGCACCCACCCAAGCGAACAGCTCCAGGAGCTGAGCCGCGGCCGGGGCGCTGTCCGCGAGTTGGGTGAACGCGACGTTGAGAAATCCCGGCACGGTCGCCGGGTAGCTCCTCGCCTTGCCGCGCGGGTCGGACAGAACAGCCTGCAGCTGCTGGTCGAGATCGTCAAGAAAGGCACCGACCGGGACACCGGTGGCCAGATGCAGCGCGACCTGATCCACCGCCAGCGGCAGATCGCCTAACTTCTCGGCGACCAGCTCCGCGTCGGCGGCACCGAGGTGGGCACGGTCCCGCAACAGCCGAACGCTTTCCTCGCGCCGGAATACGCCGACCTCCAGATGTGAGCCGTGGTAGGTCCAGTCCGGGTCGCGCGACGTGATCAGGACGCGGCCGGGCCCGAGGGTGGTCAGCGGCGGCAGCCGGCTCGGCCTCCCCGCGTTGTCGAACACCAGGAGAAACCGCCGCTCGCCACGGGCCAGCGCGTCCAGGACCTGCGCCGGCGGGTGCTGCATGGCCTCGCTGCGAGGTAGGTGCAACCGGGTTCCCAACTCGGCCAGTGAGGCGCGCAGTTGCGACGGATGCTCGGCCGGGATCCACCAGACGAACTCGTACTGGTCCTGAAACCGGTGGAGGTACTCGATCGCGAGCTGGGTTTTCCCCACCCCACCGATCCCGTTGAGGGTGACCACTTGCGCGCCCGTTCGCAGAATCTCGTGAACCGTCTGGATCAGGTGCTCCCGGCCGACGAAACGGATATTGCGCGCCGGCACGTCGCCGACGAGGTCCGCGGCCGGCGCCGGAGGTTCGACCAAAGCGTGCGGCGGGGCAGCCACGGCCGGGGACGGAGCACCCGGCGTGCCGGAAAAGGCGGGCAACCAGAGTTCGTGGAATCGTTTGACCTCGGATTCGACGTCCGGGCGATGAATCGCGAGCGCAGCGAGTTGACGGACGACGCATTCGAGCTTGATCCACCCCGGCACCGCCTCACCGCGGAGCATCTGCCCGACGGTCTCGTGGCTCACCGTGTCCGGCAGATCGTTTCGCTGCCGAATCGCCGTACTGATCATGCGCATGCTCGGCATGCCGGCGGCCCGGTAGAGGTCGTGCAGTGCCAGCACCAGATCACGGGTTGGACCGGGCGGCAGGTCAGCCGGTCTCGGGACACCCTGCGCCATTCGTCACGCCCCTGATCCCGCGGCACGTCAGACGTTGTCAGATTGTGTCAGGTCAATCATGTCCCAACAACGCCTGACAAGAAGTTACGTCAACTAATGTCCGGTACAGTCCATAGTTGATCCGCTTGGTTCATGGCTGGATAACAATTGACACCATGGGCATCGACGGGGCGTTCGTGGAAAGCGGCGAGCTGCGGTACGGGCATGTCGTGGCCGTCGACATCGAGCGGTTCAGCAAGCTCACCGCCCGCGACCAGCGAGCGGCCCAAATGCTGCTCGCCCGGGCACTGACTCGGGCCGCCGCGGCGGCCGGCCTCGCCCGAGAGGGCTGGTACCGCCAGCCGACCGGCGACGGGGAACTGGCGGTGCTGCCGGCCGACACGGATGTCGCGTTGGTCGTCGCCAACTTCACAGATCACCTCGTGCGGGCGTTGCGCCGGCTGCGGGCCGATACCCGGGCACACCCGAAGCTGCGGCTGCGCATGGCCATCCATCACGGACCGCTGGCCGGCGGGCTGTTCGGCCCGGTCGGCCCGGCGCTGGTGGTTACCTGCCGGCTGCTGGACTCCAGACCGGCCAGGGCGGCGCTGGCCGGCAACCCCGACTGCGACCTGGTCTTGATCGTCTCGCGGCAGCTATACCAGGACGTCGTGGTCAGCGGGTTCCGCGGTTTGGTGTCGGATCGGTTCCAACCCATGCGAACCACGGTCAAGGGCACCACCTACGCGGGATACTTCTGCCTCGGTTCACCCAAGTAGGTGATTGCGGCTCACCACTCCGAATGTCGGTGTTTCACGATCGTATCGGAGCCCGGCGCGTTCTTGAGCAATAACGTGAGAAATCAGGCGTGGGTTTCGATTGGGGAGAGCGTGCTGAACCCAAACCATCGCGGCCACCAGGCTGGGACCAGTACCGCCAGCCGCACGGAGACGGAGAACTGGCCACCCTGCCGTCGACACCGATGTCGCCCGGATGGCCGTGAGCTTCCCTCCGCATGGCCATCCACCCTGGGCCGCTGAGCGGCGGGGGGCGGTTCCACGGGTTGGTGTCGGAACGATTCCGACCTACGCGAACAGCCATCAAGGCGGCACCGATGCGGGATACTTGTGCCTCGGTTCACCCAAGTGGGCGGCTGTGCCTCACCCATCCTCCACCGAGGCTCGCGTGAGGTTCAGGCGCTGTCGATTCGAATGACAGGGGGACTGCTCGGGCGGCAGGTAACGCCTTCGAGCTGATGAGCGACCCGCCCACTGCGTCGGGTAGGCTGCGCCGCCGTTGAGCGAGGTGAGAACGTTGACGAGCGAAGCGAGCCGTCGGGAGCCGTCAACGGCTCCCCGGCGCGGACTGTCCATCAAGGACAAATCACGGCTGATGGATGCGGTCAATGCGGTAATGGCCGATCCGAACCGGCGCCAGCGTGTAATCGAGCAGTTGCGCGAAGAATACGGCGCGGCATTCGACGAGGGACCGGCCGGTCACGACAACTGGACAATTGTCGACACCTGCATTGAGCTCGGCGTGGTTGCCGAACTGGTGACCGTCCTGAGGTTCGTCGGCGAGGAATCAGCGCAATGGCGTCGGCTCGACGCGCTCGTGCAGGAGTTGTTTCCCTCGGTCATCGACGACGAGCTCGACCAGTTGGTACGGGCGAACCTGGACAGCGTCCCCCGGGAGACGGCCAAGATCGCGATCCGGCATCATGCGTTCAGGTCGTACCGATCGCTCGCGCCGGAAGATCCCGGCACGGCGGTTGACGTCTACGAACGGCTTCGTACCCAAGCCGACCCGTTCCCGCTGCTGAGCTATCTCGAGGTCATCACCCACGACCTCGAGGACCGCTACGCGGTCGTGGAACTGCACCGCCTGATCGATGACTTGGCACTTCGGTCCGGCCTGACCAAGCGTGTACGCACGCTGTGCCGATCGCTCCAACCAGCTCAGCCCACCACGCCGGAGCAGCCGATCGGCGAGCACAGAGAAGGTCTTGATGACGATGACAGCGCTGGAGGCGACGTGAAGTCGCCAGACGTGAAGAGCGACCAGTCCGTACGCACCCAACCCGTCCCGCCCGACGTGTGGGGTGGGGTGCCGCCTCGGAACAGCAACTTCACCGGGCGCGAGGACCTTCTCCAGCAACTCCGTGACACGCTGGCGCAGCACACTCAGTCCGCCCTCGTTCCGCAACCGCTGCACGGCCTGGGGGGCATCGGCAAGAGTCAGACCGCGGTGGAGTTCGCTTACCGGAACCAGTTCGACTACGAGCTGGTCTGGTGGGTGCAGGCGGACGACGAGCCATCGATCCGGCGTTCGCTGACCTCGCTCGCCCGGCGGCTCGGGCTGGCCGAAAGCACGGACGTCGACGAGAACGTCGACCGGGTGCTCGACGCCCTGCGGGTGGGCATTCCCCACCGGAACTGGCTGCTGATCTACGACAACGCCCCCGAACCGTCAGCGGTGCAGCGGTACCTGCCGAACGGTCCCGGGCAGGTGCTTGTGACCTCACGCAGCCGAAGCTGGTCCGGGGTGCCCACCGCCATCGAGATCGACGTCTTCACTCCCCAGGAGAGCGTCGCGCTGCTCCAGAAACGATGGTCGGGCCTGACCGAGGAATGGGCGCTGACCCTGGCCGAGGAACTGGGGCACCTGCCCCTCGCGCTCGAGCAGGCGGTTTCGGTGCACGAGCAGACGGGGATGCCGCTGGCCGACTATCTGCGTGCGCTCGAAAGCAGCCCGCGGATCATCCTGGACGAGGGCATGCCGGCCAACTACCCGCGCACGGTGGCCGCCGCGCTCGAACTCGCCTACGACAGCGTCAAGGCGAGTTCCCCGGCTGCGGCGTACCTGCTGCAGTTGTGTGCCTTCATCAGCTCGCAGCCGATCGCGATCCCACTGCTGATCCGGGGGCGCAGTGCGCAGCCGAACAGCGAGCTGCAGGACGACATCCTGATGCGCCGCGCGATACGTGAGCTAGGGCGCTATGCTCTGGTGCAACTCGATCCCGGTCGCGACTTCATCCGGGTACACAGCCTGATCCGTGCCGTGCTGCGAGACAGCATTCCCACCGACGAGCGGGCCGCGGTCCAGCAGACCGCCCACGCCATGCTGGCCGCCGCCAACTCGGGAACGCCCGACGAGCCGGCAACGTGGCCCCGGCATGCCCAGATCGCTCCGCACGTGGTACCTGCCGGCATGATCCTGTCATTGGAGCGCGGTGTTCGGCAGGTCGTACTGGATCAGATCCGCTATCACTTCGCCATCGGCGATTACACCACCAGCGTCGACCTCGGCCAGGCCACGGTCGACTCGTGGCGGGCCAGTTGCGGGCCTGATGACGAATACACCCTGCTCGCAGCGCGGCACGTGGCCAACTCCATGCGCGTGCTCGGCAAGTACAAGGATGCCCGCGAACTCAATCAGGACACGCTGGACCGGTTGACCAGTTCCTTGGGCGCGGACCACGAGCACACCCTGCTCACGCGCCAGGACCTCGCGGCGAACCTGCGCGTGGCCGGAAGGTTCCATGAGGCGCTCGAGCTCGACCTGCACAACCTGGACCGGCATCGCGCTGTCCTCGGGGAACGGGATCCGGATACGCTCCGGGCGCTCAGTAACCTGGCCCTGAACTACCGCATTCTCGGGGATTTCCGCAAGGCATTCGAGCTCGACGACGAGAACGTCGGCTTGCGGCGGGAGATCTATGGAGAAGACCATACCCGAACGCTGTTCTCCTACGTTTGCCTGATCCGAGACCTCTACGCGCTGGGAAATTTCCAGCGCGGGCTGGCGCTCGCCCGCGAGAAGATACCCATCCACGAACAGAAACTACCCGCCAACCACGCCGACCTGCTGCTGGCCAAACGCAATCTGGCAATCCTGCTGCGAAAGGCCGGGCACAACAACGAGGCACTGCAGCAGTCGGTGGAGCTCTATGACGCTTGCCGGAGCAAGTTCGGCCGCCACCACGAACACACGCTGTCGGCCATGATGACCTTGAGCAACGCCCACCGGGTGACCGGTGACCTGGCCGCGGCGCTCAAGATCGGCCAGGAGGCGCTCACCTGGTACCGCGACGTGCTCGGTGAGGAGCACGCCTTCACCCTGGGTTGCCAGATCAACGTCGCCATCGCGTTGCGGCTCCTCGACCGGAAACCCGAGGCGGACGCCCTCAACGACGAGGCCCTGGCCAAGCTGCTCGCCTTGCTCGGTGAGGATCACCCGTACACCTTGTGCGCCACCAACACGAAGGCCAACAGTCTGGCCGCGGAAGGCCGGGTGGAGGAGGCCAGGGTGCTCGGCGAGCAGACCCTCGCCCGCTCGCGGGTGGTCCGCGGCGAGCATCACCCCATCACCTTGGGCTGCGCGATCAACCTCGCCTTCGACCTCGAGAAGGAAGGCAACCTGGTTGATGCCAACAGGCTGCGCAGGGACACCCTCGACCAGTTGGGTGTGCAGCTCGGTACCGATCATCCGGAGACGATGAACGCCGGGGTCTACCGCCGCATCGAGTCCGATGTCGAGGTTCCGGCAATGTAGCGGGAGATCAGCTCCGCCAGCAGGTCGCGGCTGCTGTCGTGGCTTGTCTCCGACGACAGCCGGGTCCAGGCTGCCCGAACCAGTTCAGGCCGGGTGACCAGCAGCGAACGTGGTGGGTCGGCGCACACTCTGCCGTGCGCAACGGACAGTGACGCCCAGGTCCCCGCGTCCACGGCGCCACCGCCGGCCTGGCCCAGCCGAATGGTCTGGGCTGCCGGATAGTCGCCCGCGAGCAGCGGGAGGTCTGCGGCGTCCGCGCCCGGGTGGCGGGCCGAGAATGCCTTCAGGTCGGTCGCGTACGCCTGCACGTCGTCGGGGCCCTCCGCCCAGGCCAGGGCGAGCCGGAACAGCGGGCTGTCTCCGCCCGGTGCGGCTGTGGTGGTGGCCCGATCGTCCGGCTCGGCCAGTACGGTGATCGGCATTCGGTGCTGCCACTCGTCGGCCAGCCTCGCGACGTCGACCGAATCGGGTACCACATTGTGCAGTCGCCAGAGTGCCCGGTGGTGGGCGACCAGGTCATCGGCGATTCGGCGGATGCCGGAAGGAAGGTCGGTCTCCGGCAGCCGGTCAATTGCTGCGTGCAGCGCGTCGACCAAGGTCGTACCGGCTGGTGTCAGGTCGGGGCCGTGGCTGAGAGATCGGTGTCCGGCGCGCAGCTGGCGGATCATTCTGGCGTAGGTCAACGCGGCGCCGGAGCCAGCGATGGGCCATTCTCGATGCCAGAACTCGGCCACACCGAGAAAGGCGGCCGTTCCGTGCAGGAGTCCCGCCCGGCTCCTAGGGTCGTTTCGCCACGGGGAGTACAGCAGTTCGCCTTTCGTTGCCCGGAACAGCGGCACCAGATCATGTACGGCATTGAGGCGGTAATGCTGGACCTCGTGGATCAGCGTGCTGGCGAGTCGATCCGGGCCGAGCGGCTCGGTGAGTGCCACCGCACCGGGAGCATCGCGGGAGCTGGCGCTCACTCCACCGATCCGGCTGCTTGCTTCGACCGGTACCAGGCAGCGAACCGCGGCTGCGACCGTGGTCAGCCAATCCGGGTGTCGCTCGGCCAGAATCTGCACCGCGTCGGTGAGCTGATGGCGCCATCGGTGCAGTCCGGAACCGGTGAGGCGAGCGAGCGGGAGGTTGAAGCAGGTCCAGTACGGGTCGGTGTCGTCAAGCGGGATGGAGAACGCCGTTGTCTCAAGTAGACGGAGGGGGTGCCATTCGCGCGGTGAGGAACCGTTGACCACGAAGGGCGTGGACGGGGTGCAGGTGGCAAGGATCCAGGGGGCGGTCTGGTCGGTGAGGGCCTGGCCCAGGGTGGGTAGGCAGAGGATGCCGGAACGAAGGGGGACGTGGGCTTCGATCCCTGTTGCCGACCGGATGCCGGCGGCAGTGGCGATGGAGCCGAGGTGGGCGAGGTGAAACCACAGCGGAGCGGCCGAGCGAGCACCGGCAAGCAGGCGTAGGCAGCGCGCCGCCCAGGCGCCGGCTTGGGGCCCACTGAGCAGGGCCGCGACCACGTCCGGAGCGTGCCGCTGAACGGTGGCCAGGGCGGCGAAGTTGTCCTGGAGGTGAGCGCGTTTGCCAGCGTCGGGGGCCAGGTCGGAGACCAGGTCGAGGATGGTGCGGAGTTGGACCAGGCGGCGGCTGTACTGACCCGACCACAGGATGTCGATCTCCGCGGCGCTGCCGGGGCCGCTGATGGACTCGAGAAGACCCGGCGGCAGGGTGTGGGTGGTCAACGGGCGGCCCCGGTGCTCAGGTCGGCGCGGACCCGGGTGGCCACATGGCGGATGAGGCGCTGCAGGTCGGGGCAGTAGACGGACGGATTGTCGAAGCCGCCACCGGCGCGGAAGCGGTGCGGATAGTCGCCAGCACCGCAGACGCGGACCAGGGCGCAGCGTCGGCACTCTTCGGCGAGGGCGGTGACGCCGAGTTGGCGGGAGCGGACGGCCGGGTGAGCCAGGACGTCATCGACGGTGTGGTCGAACACGGTCATGCCGGTCTCCGGCCCGCCGGGGCGCACGGACTTCAGCGAGTCGTCCTGCTGGTAGGTCCCGTCGGTGTCGATCACCAGGTAGGCGACCGGGCCGGTGCCGACCTGCTCGGTGCGGCTGCGACCGCCGAGCAGCAGGTTGATGGTCTCCTGGAACAGGCGGACCGCAGTTTCCTGGACAGGTGCGGCGTACCAGCGATCGAACACGGCGATCAGCCAGTCGGCGTACGGGGTGCGCGGGTCGTCCGGTACTCGCCCGGGCGGCGGCGCGGACCAGTTTCCGTGCGGCAGCAGGAAATCCACGACCGGTGGGGTGAACTCCAGCAGCGCCGCGTAGGTGTCGAGGGGGTCATGCTCGATGTCGATGACGCACAGTAGACCGGCGTAGCGGTCGCGATGCTCGGGCCGGTTCAGCAACCGGAGGGCGCGGACGGCGTCGCGGTGACTGCTCCGACCGGCGGCCCCGACGCGATGCCGGTCGTGCTGCGCGCGGGTGCCGTCGAGGCTGACACCGACCCGAATTTCGTGGCTTTCGAACAATTTCAGGAACCGCTCATCAAGCAACACGCCATTGGTCTGGACCCGCAGATCCAGAGTTGTGGTGGGCGGCAATTTCCCGCGAATGGTCGCTGCCACATGATCGAGCAGCTCCGGGCCGGCGAGCAGCGGTTCCCCGCCGTGGAGCACTACTTTGACCATCGACTGCCGGTGCGTGACGGCATGTTCGGCGATCCGACGGGCGGCGGCGAGCACGGTTTCCGGCGTGATGAGCACGGGTCGGAAGCGCCAACTCTGGTCGGCCATCGTGTAGATGTAGCAGTAGTCGCAGGCCAGGTTGCACCGGCTGGCAACCTTCAGCACGTACTCGGCGATCGGTACAGGATGTCGGTCAGATGCTCGAATCATGACCGGAAACCACTGTCGAACTGGCCTCGCTGCTTTCTTTCAGAACCCTTCTGATGGAGTGCGCCAGCGGCGCGTCGCCCAACGACGGAAGCTCCTCGAGTGGCAGGCCGGTCAGATCGACTAGGTCGCTTTCCGGCTCGAAGTCCGAGTCGTTCAACGTACCCCCTCACCTGGCATCCGAACGTTCTTCCAAGATGACCATACGTCGTGCTGGGCGGGTTTCCCACACCTCGTGCGTCGAGTGCGGATGACCACGGCTCACGCTGTCGCATGTGGACTATGGTTCGCCTCATGCGCGCGGTGAGGTTGAGCCGGCCCGGGCCGGTGGAGAACTTGGAGATTGTCGACTTGCCGGTGCCCGAGCCGGAGCCGGGGTGGGTGCGAATCCGGGTGCGGGCGTTTGGGTTGAACCGGTCTGAGCTGCACACCCGGTTGGGGTTGGCGGAGGGGGTGACGTTTCCGCGGGTGCCGGGGATCGAGTGCGTGGGGACCGTCGACGCGGCGCCGGGTTCCGAGCTACTGCCCGGGCAGCAGGTGGCGGCGATGATGGGCGGGATGGGGCGCGTGTTCGACGGCGGCTATGCGGAGTTCACGGTGGTGCCGCGGTCGGCGTGATCCCGTTCCGGTCGGAGCTGCCTTGGGAGGTGCTGGGCGCGGTGCCGGAAACGCTGCAGACGGCGTACGGGTCGCTGGTCACCGCGCTGGACCTGAAGGCCGGGGAGACGTTGCTGGTGCGGGGCGGCACGTCGGCGACCGGGATCGCGGCCACGTCGGTGGCCAAGGATCTCGGGGCTGCGGTGCTGTCGACGACGCGGCGGGCGGAGCGGGCCAGTTTGCTGACCGAGCGTGGGGCGGATCACGTGCTGGTCGATGACGGCCGGGTGGCCGGGCGGGTGCGGGAGATCGTGCCGGAAGGAGTGCATGCGGCGCTGGAGCTGGTGGGGACGCCGACGTTGCCGGACACGCTGGCGGCGACCCGGGTGCGTGGGACGGTGTGCTTCACCGGAATGCTTTCCAACGAGTGGATCGTGCCGGACTTCTACCCGATCGGGTACCTGCCCAAGGCGGTGCGGCTGACCGCGTACGGCGGGGAGAGCGGGGACCTGCCGGGCGATGTGTTGCAGCGCTATCTGGACCGGATCGCGGACGGCACGTTCGACCTCGGCGCACCCACGGTGTACCCGTTCGACGAGATCCGGCGGGCGCACGATGACCTCGAGCACAACCGGACGGTCGGCAAGCAGGTCGTGCTCGTGGCGCCGGGACGGTCCGGAACAGGGCGATACCCGGGTGATCCCGAGTGAGCAAGCCGCGATAAGCCTCGGCGGGCGTCAGCACCCATGCTGGGATGCGTGCTGACGTCTGTTCCGGAGGAGCGATGGCTGGCGGTGCGCGCGTCGTTCCGGGATGCCCTCGACCGGTTCGCCGAGCTGGTGCTGTCCGTCCCCGACCCGCACGTCAAGGCCACCGCGCACTGGTCGATCGCCGACACCGCCGCGCACGTCGCGACCACCGCGCGGCTGTACCGGTACCTGATCCCGCCGGGTGACCCGGCCCAGGTCGCCGGCCTGATCTCGGCCACCACGGTCGACAACCTCGCCTCGCTCAACGACGACGAGCTCGACTCCTACACCGAACGGGAGCCGCGCGCGGTCGTCGACCGGATCCGCGCCGACCTCGAGCACATGCTGAACGCCAGCGCCGATCTCGACCCGGCCATGCCGATCTCCTGGCTCGGCGGCGCCAAAGTTCCGCTCGCCGGCGCCATCGCCCACATGACCAACGAGCTCCTCATCCACGGCCGCGACATCGCCCTGCCGATCGGGACGCCCTGGACGATCTCCGCACCCGACGCCGCCCTGGTGTTCGACCTGTTCATCATCGGCCTGGCCCGCTACGGCTCCGGCGTCTTCCTCGACAGCGACGCGCCGCCCCGTGCCCGCCGCGTCGCCGTCGAGTTCCGCTCCCCACACACCGTTCCGGTCACGATGGTCCTCCAGAACGGGGTGCTCTCCGCCGAAGAGCCCGACTCCCGCCCCGACATCCGCATGACCTTCGACCCCGAAACCTTCATGCTGATGCTTTTCCACCGCATCTCCAAAGCCCGCGCCGTCCTCTCCGGCAAACTCCGCATCAGCGGCCCCCGCCCCTGGCTCCTCCCCGGCTTCCTCCGCGTGGTGCGCGCGCCCTAGCCCTGGCAGGTGCCGGGGTGTGATCGGCCACTTCACCCCCAACCGCCGAACCCCGGTACCCCAACGCGGCACTTCGAACACGCCCTAGCCCTGGCGCATCCGGTACAGCGCGGCCTGCACACCCGCCTGGAATCTGGTGTGGGCGCCGAGGTCGGCCATGAGTTTGGCGACGCGGCGTTGGACGGTGCGGTGGGAGAGGCCCAGTTGGTGGGCGATGGCCTCGTCGGTGAGGCCGGAGAGCAGCAGGGTGATGAGGCGTTGGGGTTCGGGGTCGGAGGTGGTGGGTGGCGGGTGCAGCGGGAGAGCGCGGTGCCAGAGGGTTTCGAAGAGTTTGGTGAGCGCGTCGAGGAGGGCGGAGGGGTGGATCAGGATGATGGCGTCGGTGGCGGGTTGGTGGCGTTGCAGGGGTAGGGCCGCGATTTTGTCGTCGGCGAGGTAGAGGTTGGCGGGGAGGTCGGGGAGGACGCGGGCCTGCTGGCCGTGGTGGATCAGTTGTTCCACTGTGGACAGTGCGCCGGGATGTTCGATGGCGGCGCGGTCGTAGATGGCGCGGCAGGTGACGCCGCGGGCGAGCGGGCCGCGGTCGGAGTCGGGGTCGGCGGCGTGCGGGGGTTTGGTCAGGATCGCGACGTGGCCGCGGGCGGAGCGTTTGATCTGCAGCAGGCGCTGGCGGACGGCGCGCTGGCCGGTGACGACCTCGACCACGGTGGAGGTGTCGCGGGTGGTAGGGCGGGCTTGATAGGCGGCGTCGAGCGTGCCGGTGTGGCGGCGGGCGTGGTCGAGGCGTTCCTCGTACTCGGCGAGGAGCGCGTCGAACGCCACGGCGGGGGCGATCGCGCGGTACTGGGGCGCAGACCCGCCGGGCACGCAGGTCACCAGCGAGCGGTCTTCCAACTTTGCCAGGAGGTCCGCGAGCGGCTCGGGGCGGGTCCACTCGGGATCGAGCTCGACCAGGGATGCTGGCGGGCGGCCGAGCAGCAGCTCGTAGGCGGCGAGCTCGGCGGGCCCGAGGCCGAGGACGCCGTCGGGCTCACGGCTGGGCATCGGCGATCCAGCCACGCAGCACGGCCTGGTAGCCGGCCTGGAACCGGGTGGCGGCGTCGAGCCGGGCCATCATGGTGCGCACCCGGCTGCGCACCGTGCGGTCGCTGATCCCGAGCTGGGCGGCGATCTCCTGGTCGGTCAGCCCGCCCACCAGCAGCACCAGCAGGTGCCGCTCGGCCGCGGACGGCTCGTCAGCCCCGCGGGCGGCGTGCAGCGGAAGCCCGCGGTCCCAGTACATCTCGAACAGCGCGGACAGGGCGTCGAGCAGCACCGGGTGGTAGATCACCAGCCGGGACTCCACGTCCGGTGGGGAGCGCAGGGGCAGGATCGCCGCGGTGTCATCGAAGATCGTCATCTTGATCGGCACGTCGGTCACCCGGGCGTGCTCCCCCGCCGCCACTCCGGCCTCCAGGTCGGCCAGCCGGCCCGGGATGTCCAGCGCGCGGCGGTCGTAGAGGATGCGGAACCGCAGCCCGCTGCGCAACTGGTCCACCTCCATCGTGTTCACCACGGCCGCGTCGTTGGCCGGGTACGGCGGCGCGTCGCAGGCGCGGAACTGGCGCCGGGCGCCGAGCTGCAGTTCCTGGAACCGCCGGATGATCTCCTCCCGGCCGTAGATCACCTCGACCATGGCCGGCAGCTCGCTGTCGCCGTGGCCGAACCGGCCGGTCAGCTCCGCCACGTAGCGGCGCGCCTGGGCCAGCGCCCGGGCCCGGTCGCTGAGCAGCACCTGCAGCGCGGCGTTCGGCGGGGTCGCCGTCCACCGGGTGCCGTGTGCCGAGACCAGGCCGAGCTCGCGCAGCCGGGCGAGAAGTGGCTCGGCGGAGCCCTCCTCGACGAGCTCGGCCAGCTCCCCGGCGGTCAGCGGCGGGCAGCCGACCAGTTGCTCATAGAGATCCTGCTCCGCCCGGGTGAGACCGAGTACGCCCAGCACGCGCCGGATGATCCCACGGCTTGTGTGTCCTTTTCACGTCAGTGTCGTGAAAAGGAAGCCGTGACGTCTTCCGGAAGACGCCGCGCCCGTGTCAGGGTCGGATTGCGATCTTTCATCTCCGTCCTCAACTCCGCTGACTCGAGCGAGCGACCCTGCAAGGAGGAGCAGATGAGTCGACCGTCCGGCATGCGCAGATCCCTCGTCGCGGCCCTCGGATTCGCCGCCGCGGCGAGCCTCACCCTCACGGCGCCGGCCCACGCGGCGCCCACCCAGACCCCACGGCAGCCCACCGTGACGGCCCGGCACACCGTCACCCTGGTCACCGGCGACGTCGTCGAGCTGCACACCCTCTCCAACGGCGACGCCAACGCCACCCTCAAGCCTGCCGCCGGCCGGACGAACGTCAGCTACGCCAGCCGCAAGGTCTCCGACCAGCTGTACGTGATCCCGTCCGATGCGATGGCGCTGCTCGCCACCGGCAAGCTGGACGAGGAGCTGTTCAACATCACCGCGCTGGTGGCGAACGGCTACGACGACGCACGTAGCGGCGCGCTGCCGCTGATCGTGCAGTACGCGCCGGACCGGGCGCAGGCGCGGGCCCTCGCCGCGCCGGTGGGCACCACCGCGCGGCACACCCTGAACAGCATCAACGCCCAGTCGGTTCAGGAGAGCAAGGCCGGCGCCAGCTCGTTCTGGGCCACACTGTCCGATTCGGACGGTCAGGTGACCGCGGCGGCCGCGTCGGTTCGGAAGATCTGGCTCAACCGCAGGGCGAACGTCACGCTCGCGGACAGCGTGCCGCAGGTGGGCGCGCCGCAGGCGTGGGCGGCCGGCTTCGACGGCACCGGGGTCAAGGTGGCCGTGCTGGACACCGGCATCGACGCCACGCATCCCGATCTGGACGGCGACAAGGTGGTGGCCGCGGAGAACTTCTCCGACGACACCGACGCCACCGACCACTTCGGACACGGCACCCATGTGGCGTCCATTGTGGCGGGCAAAGGCGTCGGCGCGCCGACCGTGCGCAAGGGCGTGGCGCCGGGCGCGAGCCTGATCAACGCCAAGGTGCTCAACTCCGCCGGCTCCGGCTCGTTCGACCAGATCATCGCGGGCCTGGAGTGGGCCGCGGAGCAGGGCGCCGACGTGGCGAACATGAGCCTGGGCACCAACTCCCCCGCGCCGAACGGCGACGACCCGCTGACCCAGGCCGTGGATTCCATCAGCAAGTCCTCCGGCATGCTGATCGTGGTCGCGGCCGGGAACCTGGGCAGCGGCGAGTCCACGATCGCCAGTCCCGGCTGGGCGGACGAGGCGCTCACCGTCGGGGCGGTGGACAAGAAGGACGGGCTGGCCGGGTTCTCCAGCCGTGGCCCCAGGTTGGGCGACTTCGGCGTGAAGCCGGACATCTCCGCGCCGGGCGTGGACATCGTGGCAGCCCGGGCGGCGGGCACCAACCTCGGCCCGATCGTGGACGGCAACTACCAGCAGCTGTCCGGAACCTCGATGGCCACCCCGCACGTGGCCGGCGCCGCGGCGATCCTGGCGCAGCGTTTCCCCGGCTACAGCAACATACAGCTCAAGGACACCCTGATCTCGACGTCGAAGACGCAGCCCGAGCAGACCGTGTACGAGCAGGGCGGCGGGCGGCTGGACGTGGCCCGGGGGTACAGCCAGCAGGTGTACGCCAGCCCCGGCACGCTGAACCTCGGCTACTTCGCGTTCCCGCACACCGGGCAGCAGCCGGTGACGAAGACCGTCACCTACACCAACGACACCGCGGCCGACGTGACGCTCGCGCTGTCGCTCGATGTGTCCGGAAAGGACAGTGGGCCGGCGCCGGACGGGATGTTCTCGGTGAGCCAGCCCGGCGTGACCGTGCCGGCGGGCGGGAAGTCCGACGTCACCGTGACGGTCAACCCGACCGCGGGGCGGCTGGACCAGTTCGGCGGTCATCTGGTGGCTTCGTCGGGTGACGTCGTTGTGCACACGACGATCGGCGCGCTCGTCGAGCCGGAGATGTACAACGTCGAGGTGACCGGCATCGCCCGGGACGGCCGGCCGGCCGCGGTGATCAGCTGGGCGGAGCTGTGGAGCCTGCGGGACGGGCAGTTCCTGCAGAAGTTCTACTCCCAGGACAGCAACAAGGTCACCTTCCGGGTGCGGCCCGGGACGTACAACCTGGCCGGCTACCTGGCCACCGCGGACGCGGCGAACACGTTCGCGCTCGAGGTGGCGACCGTGGCCGACCCGCAGCTGGAGGTGACCGGCGACCGGGCGATCACGCTGGACGCGCGGACGGCGAAGCAGGTGCTGCTGGACACCGCGAAACCGGTGGCGCCCACCACGTTCACGCTGTCCTACCACCGGGATGACGGGGACGAGCTGAATTTCCACAGCTCGTTCACGCTGAGCCCGCCGATCGCCCGCGGCTACGCCTCGCCGACGTCCACCGTGACCAAGGGGAACTTCGAGTTCTACAGCAAGTGGGACCTGGTGGCGCCGCCGCTGCTGGCCCGGGTGACCAAGCCGGACAAGATCCAGCTCGACCCGCAGCCGATGTCCAACGCCGTGCCGGTGGACGGCAAGCACAACCTGCCGCTGGTCTACGTCGGACTCGGCAAGCCGGAGGACTACGTAGGCCGGGACGTGCGCGGCAAGATCGCGCTGATCTCCCGCGGCGAGCTCACCTTCGCCACCAAGATCGCCAACGCCACCGCGGCCGGCGCGTTCGCGGCGATCATCTTCAACAACCGGCCCGGGGTTCTGCTCGCCGGCGCGGGCAATCCCGGTGAGGTGACCATCCACGGCCTCACCATCGAGCAGGCCGCCGGCACCATGCTCACCGACCTGCTCAAACAAGGACCGGTCAACGTCGAGATCTCCGGGACGCGGATCAGCCCGTACTTCTACGACCTGCTCCTCCCCGAGAAGCAACGGGTACCCGACTCGCTGACTTACACCATCGACAAGCGCAACACCGCGCAGATCCTGACGTCGTACACCGCCGACGTGCCCGTGCTCGGCGACGACGTGCGACACATCTCCCGGCCGTGGCCGACCTTCTCCGTCGGGTTCGTGCGGGACGTGCCCCGCCCGCTGGCGCGCACCTACTTCGTGTCCGCCAACGACACCGAGTGGCTGCACGTAGCCTGGTCCAACGCACCGTTCGACGGCGAGTTCGACCACGCCTACACCGCCTACTCACCGCGGGCGCTGCTCTCCGAGACCTGGTTCGGCCGGGTGTCCCGACCCGGTCCGTCCCCGCTCTGGGGACCGGCGGTGTCCCGGACCGGTGACCAGTTCATCATGGGCCTGTTCCCGCACTCCGACTCCGGCGGCCACTTCGGCTGGGGCGGCGGGACCGACGTGTACAGCTCCAAGCTGTTCATCAACAGCCAGCTGCTCCAGGAGATCCCGTCCTTCCCGGTCGGCTCCTTCCCGGCCTCGGCGTCCCCGGCCACCTACCGGTTGACATTGAGCGGAAAACGGGCCACACCATGGTCGACGTACTCCACCGAGACCAACACCACCTGGACCTTCAAGTCCAGCCGCCCGGCCGCCGAGGAGACCGAGCTACCCTCGCTGGTGCAGGTCGACTTCGACCTCGCGCTGGACGACCTGAACCGTGCGCCCGACCAGTCGGCCTACACGTTCCGGCTCACCCCCGGCCACGTGGCCGGCACGTCCGGGGAGATCAAGACCGTCCAAGCCTGGGTCTCCTTCAACGACGGCGGCACATGGCGCAAAATCGACCTGGTCGCCCTCGGCAACGGGTCCTACCAGGCCACCGTCCAACACCCCAAACTAGCCAACACCACCGGCGCCGTTTCCCTGCGCGTCAAGGCAACCGACACCACCGGCAACGCCCTCGACCAAACCGTGATCCGCGCCTACGGCCTCAAACCCGCGGCCTGAGGAGGGCGATGAAAGCGTCCTTCCTCACCTCCAGCGTGAGGAAGGACGCTTTCACCGCACTGCGGCCTCGCGGGCAATCTCGATCCGAGAGCGAACCCCAAGTTTGGCCAGTATGTGCGACACATGCGTGCCGACCGTCCGCGGCGACAGCACCAACTGCTCCGCAATCTGCCGATTCGGCAACCCCTCGGCCACCATCTCGGCGATCCTCATCTCGGTCGGCGTGAGGGCACCCCAACCCGTCGTGGCCCGCCGGTGTTTTGCCCGCGGACCCCGACGGATTCCGTGCTGCCGAAGCTGTGCACGCAAGTGCCCCAGGTCCCAGCTCGCGCCGAGCCCGTCGTAAGTATCGTGGGCACGCGTGAACGCATCTCGTGCGGAGTTGTGGTCACCGCGGCTGGCGAACCCAATGGCGGCGGCCTCACAAGCTCGGGCGCGCAGCAGCGGCCGTCCGGCCTCGTTGTAGCTTTCGGCCGCTTGCAGTAGTAAGGAGGGGTCGTCGTTCAACAGCCCACGGCAGTATCCTGCTGCGGCGAGGCGGTGCGGTACCTGAGACCGAGCGGCAAGCCTGTCCACTTGGTCGGCGATGTCTGTGGCGATGTCGGTCTTCCCCGTGATTACCGCCAAACGTGCAGCTTCGGGGAGCAGATCCTCCATCTCCCCCAGCTCTTCTACTTGATTGGCAGCACCTTCGGTGAGCACGGCAAGTGCGGCGTCGGGGGCGCCGGAGACTTCGTGGTCGAGGCTACGAGCCAGTGCCAACGAGAACACAACTCGATTGCCAATCCGCTCCGCGCTGGGCTCGGCGATGGTCAGCAACTGCCGGGCGGTTGCCGGATCGCCGCGGTGGAAGGCAATGGCGGCAGCGATGCCTCGGTCGCAGCAAGTCGCACTCGGATCTTTGAACTCGTCCGGAAGGATGTCCACCTCGGTCAGCGCATCATCCCAACGGCCGACCTCGAATAGCAGTTCGCCTAATGCAGTTTGCGCCTGCGCCAGCCGAACCAGGCTGCCCGCCTCATCAGCAAGCTGGCAGACTCGTTCGGCCGCCGCAATCGCCTCTGCGTAGCGGTCGGTGTCCCCGAGAGCAACCGTCTGGTTGATGCGCAGCAGTAAGCCGAGATCGGTGAGACCCGGGTTGTCTCCAACGACGGACAAGGCACGATCAAACAGAGGAAGCGCACCGGCGATGTCCCCACGCGTCCCCAACACGATGGTCAGCACGTGCAGGGACCAGCCGATGGCCCATCGGTCGTCGGCCTCTTCGGCCGTGCGCAAGGCCTCTGTGGCAACTTGGCCGGCGACGCCGACTTCACCAAGATCCCAATGTGCCCGTGCAGTCAGCACGAGCAATCGGGCTCGTTGCTGCGCCGAAATCGCTGGCACGGCAAGCGCCTGAGACAGTGCTTCGAGGGACTCATCAGACTTGCCCATCATTCTTCGGCACTGCGTTAGCGTCGAGTGAAGATCGATGAGTAGGTCAGGCTCGCCGATCACCGACATAGCCCGGGTGATGACTCGCTCCGCGCCGACGCTGTTTCCGCTGCGGTGCAACGCATCTGCCAACCGGCCGGCAAGAATCGCACCCCGCCTCGTAGTCGCGGCCAGCCGGCGAGTCGCCTGCCGCAGTAGGTGCACCGCAGCCTGCGGGGCCCGCGCGACGAGTGTCGGCGCCGCGTCGACCAGCCAGTTCAGTAGGGTGTCGTCCAGCGGGCCAGCGCCTGGAGATTCGACCGCACGCAACAGCTGCCGAGCGACGCGGGTGATCGGCACGCCAGCCTCAGCCAATGCCTTGGCAGCATCCAGATGCCAGGCCGGACGGACTGCGGCCGGAATATCGTCATAGAGCGCATCACGGATCAAGGGATGCCGGAAGGACAAGCGCTCCCCAGCCTCCTCGAGTACCCCTGCGGCGAGAGCCTCGTCGATCACGGGAACCAGTTCGGTCACGCGCTGGCCGAGCACTATGGCCAGATCGGACACCAAGAACTCCACGCCTAGCAAGGCCGCAGCTTGGAGTCCCGCACGCATCTCCCGTGACAAGAAGTCCAGCCGTTGTGCGATGGCGGCGACCAGCGACTCCGGAACGGGTCCGCCGGCCACCTTGACGACCCCTGCAGTGTCGACGCTGATGCGCTTCGCGCGAGCTAGGCCTGCTATCAACTCACTTGCGTACAGCGGGTTTCCCGCCGCACCATCCGCCAGCTCCAGCAGGTCCGCACCGGGCTTGGCGCCAACTATCCCACTGATCAACTTGGCAACGGATGCTGCTGGGAGCGGACCGAGCGTGATCGTGCCCTCCGCCCCAACCGCACGATGCACCGCGAGCAGCTCGTCGCGCTGGGGTACCGGACGCGTCGTGCCGATTAACAGCAACGGCGCGCGCTCGGCCGAGCGGACAAGCCATTCCCACACGCTGAGGGTTGCTGGATCGGCCCACTGCAAGTCATCGATGATCAGCAGGGTCGACATCGTGGAACACAGTTCGGCTACCAGCGTGAGCATCTGCTCAGAAGCCGCCACGATGGCGTCGGCGCTGCTTCCGAGCTCGTCCTGGAGTAGCCGCAGGATGGTGGCCAGCCGGGGCTCTCCCGCGGATTCCCGTGCCCGCAAGGCATCCAGCAACGGCTGAAGTGGCAGCGCCTGCCCTAGTTCGTCGCACGCTGCGCGGAAAACCTGGCAGCCGCGCCGTTCGGCAACCGCCGCAGCTGCCCGCACAAGTGAGGACTTGCCGATACCGGGTTCACCCTCGATCAACGCGGCCCGACCGGTGCCGTCCACGAGGTCGTCGACCCATCCGGTGAGCTGGGCGAGCTCGACGTCCCTGCCGACAAGGGTGGTCGCACCCGGCATCCTTCGACAGTACGACGTCACCTGAAAATGGACAACGTCCATCCGAGCGACAGCCGGACCTGGTTGGTGCTGTCGCCGTGACGGAATCGTTACTATCTGTACACCTTTTCTTAACTCTGAGTATTGACTCGTTATTGACTTTTTAAATCCGTCATGGGATCGTTTTGGTGGAAAGAGTATGTTAGCTGATCTCTATACCAACTTCCCGCCACCAGGTTTTAGGGGTGCGCTAACCTCTCTTTCACTGTCATTTATCGGGCCTATGTCGGGGAGGCCAAAATGCGTATTACAAGGGCAATCGTAGCTGTCATGGTATCGATGCTGGTGACGTTTGGAGTGCTTAGCACTACTGTCGCCAGCGCCGACCCAGACATGTACCACAACGGCAGCATATCCAGCAACGGCTAACGAATTGGCGGGAAATCCAATTTTTCTGGCTGGCTCGAGGTCCCAGTGGCAAACCGTGGGTTTCGTGTGCCTGCGAGTGGTCATGGTTTGCCACCGGCCGCGATCATTGTTCGGCCGGGCTCGATCTGCCGTCGCAGATGCGGGCCTGGGACCTCGATTACCGGACCGGCGTCGCTGTGGTGTGTCGGGCCACGACGCTTCGCCCGGTCCTGCAGTGCGCGGCCTAGGGTTACGAGGCGTCCGGCCAGGTGGGCCTCGTCGGCCACGCTGACTTGCTCCCGTCGGCCGGCATCCGCGTCGAGGAGCAGGAGCACGAACCGAGCGATGTGGTTGTTGACGCTCGACAGCTCGGCCATGAGCTCTAACTCGTCATGCCAGTCGGGAGAAGTCACTAGGCCACCCTTGACCTAGGGTCATGTCGAGACATCGGTCAAGTGACGGATATCTAGCCTGCCGCGCTCGCGGCAACTTTGCCGGGATTCGGGACCCTGTCGGGGCCGGCCCGGCCTCTCTTTTGTCCCCAGTGGACATTATCAGCCGGAGGTGTCCTGCACTGACCAGCGGTTGCCGTCTGGATCGGTGAAGAACACGAACGCGCCACCGGGGCCGCGGGTGACGTCGCTGACGTCCACGCCGCGGCCGGCGAGCTCGGCGCGGGCGGCGTCGATGTCGTCGACCACGAGCTGCATGCCGGCGGCCGTGCCCGGCTCGGAATCGATGACGCCCTTGCCGATGGCGATCGAGCACGGCGAGCCGGGCGGGGTCAGCTGGACGAAGCGCAGGTTCTCGCTGACCGTGTGGTCGTGGTCGACGGTGAAGCCGGCCTTCTCCGCGTAGAACTCCTTGGCCCGGTCCACGTCGGACACCGGCACGATCACCAGCTCGAGCTTGAAATCCATGGAGGGGACGGTATCACCATGAAGGGTCCCTTCAGGACGTTCAGCGCCCTGGAGGGACCCTTCACCGCGTGTGACGGCTACGCCGCCGCTTCATCACCCCCTCTGCGCCGGGCGGTGCGGACCGCTATCAGCACCGCCCAGAGGGCGGCCAGTACGGCGGCCGCGGTGGCCGCGAGGGCCCACCACGCGACGGGTGGCGTGCCGCCGCCCGTCGTCGTGGTCGCGGCGGCCGTTGCGAGGTGTCCGGCGTGTTCGCTGTCGGCCGTGGAGCCGGCGGGGGTGAGGGCGAGCACCGCAGCCGGATGCTCCGGCTCGGGTGCGCCCTCGACCGCCGGTTCGTCGATCCACCGGACGACCTGGCCGTCACTGTAGGTCTGGAGGACCTTGAAGACGGCCCGGTCGGCCTTGGGCAATGGACCGGCCGACACCCGGAACACCTCGTACTCGCCCGGTTTGACGGCCGTGTCAGGGCTCGCCGCGCTCCACTCGATCTGGCTGACCGCCTGGGTCACCTGCCCACCGTGGCCGTCCGGAACCGGAGCGGCCACGGGGGCCTTGGTGACTTTGTACGTCCACCCCGGGTGGGGCAGCACGGACACCGAGGCGATCGGCGTGTCGGTGGGGAACGCGACCTGGAGCTTCACCGTGGAGGCGGTGTCGCTCTCGGTGGGCACCTGGAAGGCGATCTCCGCGTGCCCGCCCTGCACCGCATCGGAAGAGTGCACTGTCACGTGCGCGCCGGCGATGAAGCCCGCGCCCAGCATGAGTCCACCCGAGACGGTTGCCACGACGCCAAGCCGGGCGAGTAGCCGGGACATTCTCTACTTCACCTCCCTGTCTAGAGCGTGCCGAGCCCGGAGCCGCCGGTCGGGAGCACCCGGAAGATGCCCCACGCGCCGGCTTCGGTGAACGGTTGGCGCATGTCGCCGTACAGGTAGTCGCCGGTCGCCCGGGTGGTACCACCCGCACCGCCGACCAGCTCGACCTCGGTCGTCTCGCCGGCCGTGAACGAGCGCGCCGCGAGCAACTGCGAGCGCTGGTCACTGCCGCCGTTCCACATGTTCGGGTCCTGCGGGAACACGTGGCCGCCGACGGAGAACGTGCTGAACTGGTCGGACGCACCGATGCCCAGCCGCATGACGATCGGGTCACCCGCGAACGCCTGGAACATCGGCGTCGCCGGATTACCGAAGGTCGACGAGCTGAACGCCAGATGGAATCTGGCCGTGGGGTTCGGCGGCACCGTGTTCAACCCCAGCCGCGTGGTGAGCGGCGCGCTGGAGTAGTTGACGTTGGTGAATGCCGCCGCGTTGCCGACCGGCCGGTTGAACGCCGGGAACTGGCTGTTCACCGCCGCACCGGCGACCACGTCCTGATAGTCGACGGTACTGCGGGCGTAGTGCTGGTCGGTCACCCCGATGCTGACGTTGAACTCGCGGAAGTTTCCGCTGGGCGCGCGGATGATCGCCTGGCTGGCGGTCCTCGTCGCGGACAGTGGCGCTCCGGAGAAACTGTCGAAGTAGGACGCGCCGGTCGGCTCGACCACCAGCTGGCCGTAGGCACCGTGGCGGATCGACGCCACACTGCCGAGGTTCTGGAAGATCGAGGTGCCGAGCGACTTGTCCGCCATGAACCGGAGCGTCGTGGTCTGCCCCGCCGCCACCGTGGTGTCGGGGTTGAGGCCGACCGCTGTGCCCGCGCCGTTCTGCGGGTTGTACAGCAGCTTCCCGAGGTCGAACCCGGCTCGCGTACCACCGTACGTGGTGCCGTTCGCGATCTGGTTGCGCAGGGTGAGCTGCACGCAGTCACCCTGGTTGGCCCGGATCACCAACGGTTCCGCCCGTTTGGTGCCGGCCCGGATCGCGGCCATGTCGCTGGTCAGCGAGTAGATGATGCCGCCCGCGTCCGCGGTGGGCGCCGTGGGCAACGGCTGGTTGAACACCGACACGTCGTAGCTGCGCACCGGAGCGGTGGCCGGGCACGCACTTGCCGAGTTCGAGACGTTGCTCGCGGTTGGTGCCGGTGGGTTCGGCCCAGGAGTCGTCTGCGTGTTGCCGGTCGCCGCCGTGAGGATCGGGAACCCGGTGCCACTGGGTGGCGCCGTCAGGCCCGGTAGCGGCTGCAGATCGGACCGCAGCCGGTCATGGACCCTGAAGATGCCCCAACCTCCCGATTCGAAGGCGAAGTTACGGGTGCTGTAGTACAGGTAGTCACCCGCCATCCGCGCCGGGCCACCCGCGCCTCCGTCCAGGACGTAGTCGAAGCGCTCGGATATGCCCGTGGTCGCGGCGTCGACCAGCTCACCGTCCACATTGAACCGTTCACGCTTGAACCGGTGGCCCTGGAACCGCAGGCCCTCGACCCGATCGCTCAGGCCGATGGTGCGGATCACCACCCGGTCGCCGACGTAGGCACGGAGCAGTGGTGTGCGTGGATCGCCGTACTTCACCGAGGAGAACACGTACGGATCCACCGCGGTCACGGTCGCCCCCACGGTGTTGGCCGCGGTGGGGTCGTTGACCCGGCTTGTCGCGTTGCGACAGAACCCGCCGTTGAACTCCTGTCTCTGTTGAGTGCCGGTGCCCGGTGGTGTTCGTTCACCGATGGGCGCGGCTCTCAGGTTGATACTGCTTTCCTCACACTCCTGCCCGGGATTTCGTCGTTGCGGGTTGGTCGGATCGTTGGCGAGCGCGGTCAGCTCAGCCCTACCGCGACGCCCGTTCCCGAGCCAGATCATGTACTCCCGGAACGAACCCGACACTCCGGAGCCGACCGTGCCATTGGTGTGGATGTCCACGATGGCACCGCTGCGCACCTGCGCACCGGTCCGCGGGTCGTGGTAGGTCGACCCCGCCGGCTCGATGATGTGCGCGCCGAACAGGCCGTGCGCCCACGACTCGATGCCGTTCACGTGGTCGTGCCAGAACACCGTGCCACTGTCCACATCGGAGTACCAGCGGTAGCGGGCGAACTCCACCGACACCGGCTCACCGACGGCGTGCGCCGACGCGAGACCGCTGTCGAAGGTCAGACGGAGACCGCTGATCGCGGTGATCTTCTTGACCTCGATGTTCGCCTTGCCGCTGCCGACCGCGATGAAGATGCCGACCCGCAGGTTGTCCACGTTGGTGACGTTGACCTGGGTGGCACCCGCGCCGACGGCGCCGGTGATCGTGCGGGCCTCGACCGAGTTCGGGTACACCGACTGCTCGTAGGACAGGCCCGTGATCACGCCGTCCGAGGCCTGCGGGTCGAACTGCACGAAGTGCGTGTGCATGTTGACCTTGGGCTGTTGAGCGAGGCTCATCTCGTTGGTCAGCGTGATCGCCACGCAGTCACCGACGTTGGACCGGATCGCCAGCGGCTCCCTGGGCTTGGTGCCCGCGATCACCTGATCCTTGTCCTCGTTGAGGACGAAGATCGTGCCGTTCGGATCGGACTCCCGGTCGGTCATCTGGATCGGCACGCCGACCCCGGTGACGTTGTACGTCCGCACCGTGCGCCCGGCCGGGCAGAGCCCGTCGGGTCTGGTGGAGGACGTGGTGTCACCCAGGTATGGCGTCCCGGTGTGACCATTCCCGGAGAACGGCGGCCGCTGGCCCAGATGGGGGCTCAGCAACGGGAAGGCCGGCCGCCCGTTGTTGGGATTGAACAGGATCGGATTTCGCTGGCCCGGTGTGGTCGACTCGAAGTTCGCCCATACCGTGGTGTCCTCGGGTTCACCCTGGTACAGCGGAGACGCTGCCGTACCTGCTTTCAGCCAGTCCCACACGGTGGCGTCGTTCTGGTTGAGCCGCACACCCTGCGGCGGGATCTGGCCTTCGACCAGCGTGGAGAGCAGGACCTGGCTGCTGGTCGGGGTGCCCGACCCGATCACCGTCCGGCCCTCGATGGTGCGCCCGATCAGGCCCTGCGAGGTCACCGCGGTCGGCGGGGCGGCACGCCCCGGAATGACCGCGAGGTTCGCCTGCCTGGTGTCGAACACCCGCCAGAAGGCCCACATGCCCGCGATGTAGTGATGGGCGATGTGGCAGTGGTACAGGAAGTCACCGGCGGTCTGCTGGCAGCCACCCGCACCACACTCGTGCCGCAGGTCGTAACTCTCGGACGGGCCGATGGTCTGCGAGTCGAGCATGATCGAACTCGTCCGGTCCGGCGGGTTCTTCTGCAACCCTCCGGCGAAGTTGTTCGCGACCGCGTTCGGGTTCAGCGGCCACCGGTCGCCGCCGCCGTGCAAGTGGTGCACGTGCAGCTGCTCGAACCCGGGGTGCAGGAGCCTGGTCTTTGTCGGCTCACCGAGGTACGAGCGGTTGATCGGCGTCGCCGGGTCGCCGTTCATGTACGAGCCGTAGATGAGCGACTCGGCGGCGTCCAGCGTGGTGGCGTCCTGCAGGCCGAGGAACGTCTGCAGCTCGAGGCGCCGGTAGAACGGCTCGCTGCGGTAGTTCAGCGCCCGGCTACCCGGCCGGTAGGCCTCGGTGTTGTAACCGCAGTTGTCCGGGCCGCCCTCGTCCCGCATGGGCAGCGGCGAGCCGAACTCGTCCGGCGCACCCAGGCAGTCGAGGTCACCGTCGGTCTCCCGCGGCGGCCGGCGAAGGTTGAACACCTCGTCGCCGATCTCGTGGTACATGGTGACGAACTCGCGGAAGTTCGTGCCGCTGCCCGGCCGGATGATGGCCGAGAAGCTGTTGAACGTCCGGTCGTTCGTGCGGTCCGCACCGGTGTCCGGGTCCAGCCACGTCGAGCCGGCGGGCTCGGCCACGAGCGCGCCGAACAGCCCGTGCGCGGTCAGCTGGGTGGAGTCACCACCGCTGCGGAACGCCCGGCCGCCCTCACCCATCAGCGGGTCGAGGAAGAACCGGTAGCTGCGGGTCGCACCCGGCGGCGCCATCACGCTGGTCGGGTTGTTGCCCACGGCCTGGCCACCGGCGCCGCTGGCGGCGTCGTAGGAAACGCCGGCCACGTCCATGGACACCGACGGCACGCCACCGGGTTGGGTGGACGTCACCGGGTCCGGGCCGAAGCCGGGGCCTCCCCGCGGCGGGTCGGTGAGGCGGTTGGTCAGGTTGACCTGCACGCATTCACCGAGCCGCGCACGCAGCGTCAGGGGCTGGATCGGGTCCTGCCCGAGGCCGTTGGAGACCTTGACGCCGGTGCCTTCCTCGACACCTTCGGCCTTCAGCGCGGCCTCGAACATCCGCACCTCGTTCAGCTTCTCGTTCTGCACGTACATGAAGCCGAACGGATCATGGTCGCCGAACCGGTTGACGGTGATGTCAACGTTGATCGCCGACACGTTGAAGGTGCGGGTCGGTGCGGTGGCACAGCCACCGACGGCCGCCTGCGCGCCCTCCTCCTCCGCGCTCGCCACGAAGGACGTGGGGACGAGGAAGATGCCGGCGATCAGCACCGGGACCATCGCCACCGTGGTGGCGAGATGGCCCGGGCCGTGCCGGCGCGCGGGACCGGGTTGACCAGCCACGATGGACAGCGTGAGCACGCCCATGATGAGCACGACCGGCTGGGCGGCGGCCGCGTTCACCAGTCCGTGGCTGATCAACCCGGAGACGGCGAGGCCCACCGCGTTGTGCGCGGCGTGGGCCTCTCCCCCGGCGACCCCGATCCAGCCGTGCAGCGGGGTCAGGATGGCCGCGAGAGGTGCGAACAGTGGAACGAAGAACAGCGACGCGAGCGCCGCCGTGGTCAGGCGGGGTGCCTGCCGGACATCGAGCAGCGACGCCACCCGGACGGCCAGCCATACCGCGGCCGCCGCGACCGGGACCGTGAGCATGGCGTCGAGCAGCACCCCGAGCAGGTGGCTGCCATCGACCGTGCCGGACAGCATGCCCGACAGATGGCGGGACAGGGTGACCGCGACCGCGATCACCACCGTCAGCGCCACCCCTACTCCAGCGGACTGGCCCGGCGGTCCAGAGCCGGGCACATCAGGGTCGTAGTCCGCCGCTAATGCGGAATGGCGGCCGGGTCTCCGACCGCCATGACGGGACCAGAACATCGGTTTCCCCTTTCCACCATGACTGCCATGTCACGGTGCGCCCAACAAATTCCCCCTAGTGGATTCCTGTTAAGAGTTGTGCTGATGGGGTACGGCGCCGTTCACGGGTACCAAAATCCGGGCCGTAGAGCCACCGTGGGACCATTCGAGCCACGTGGACGAATCGTCCAGCTCGCCCGACGGTAGATCAAAGAAGAGGGTGCCGTTAACGGCATTGCGGCCGGCTAGCCGGGGCAGCTCACCGAACGTGTCCGACTGCGGGGTGACGAGCTCGGCGTCCTTGCCGGTGTGCAGGGCGAACTCGCTGCCGAGCCGCGCGGCCTTGCTCGCGTCGCCGGTGTTCAGCACCGTCAAGGTCACCGACAAGCGCTCTTTGCCCTGCTCAGGCATGCCGGGCATCATGGCGGGCGGCATCTGGAAGCCGGGCGTGCTGGCCATGTCGTGGCCCATGTCGATCCAGCCGGCCTTGGTGACCTGGACGTTGAGACCGTCGAGGCTGCCCACCTCGGTCGCCTGCGCCTCGGTGTTGAACGCGGCAAAGAGCCTGGTGACGCCGAAAAGCGCCGCAGCCAAAGCGACCACGACGACGGTCACGATCCTGATTCTCGCCAGGTGCATCGAAACCCACCTCGATATTGGAGCAGCTACCGATAACCGCATGTCAGAAACCGGAGTAGCCTGTGGCTGGGGTTATTGGCTGTCCTGGTAAACCTGGTCGTTCGCGAATATTCCACGACGGTGATCATGTAGGAATAGCCAGAACCACTTAGGGGCGGAAACCTCCTAAGGAAGGCCACCTAAGTAAGGTTGACAGGAATGACAGAAAGCGACCACTCCGGCGCCGTCGGCACGATGGTTCCGCAAGGCCTGCGGCGCAACCGGAACTACCGCCGGGTCTGGGTCAGCCAGGCGGTGTCCCTGCTCGGCGACGAGGTCCTGGCCACCGCGATCATGCTGTACCTCGGCATCGCCGCGGGCGACCAGCCGTGGGGTCCGGCGGCGGTCGCCGGAGTGCTGATCGCGCGGACGATCCCCGTGCTGCTGTTCAGCCTGGTCGGCGGCGTGTACGCGGACCGGTGGGACCGCCGGCGACTGATGCTCGCCATGGACGCGGCTCGGGCCGGACTGGTCGCCGGGCTCGCCGTGCTGCTGCTCACCGGGACCGGCCTGCCCGTCGGGGTCCAGCTCGGCGCGATCTACCTGGTCATCACGCTCAGCGCGCTCGCCGCCCTGTTCTTCAATCCCGCCAGGTACGGGCTGCTGGCCACCATCGTCGCCGACGCCGACCGGGAGCGGATGGCCAGCCTCACCCAGGGCACCGCTGCCCTCGCCGGCATCATCGGTCCCCCGCTCGCCGCCGGGATGCTGGCGGCGACCGACGCCCCGTGGTCGCTGCTGTTCACCGCGGCCGGCTTCGCCATCTCCTACACGGCTCTGGTCAAGGTCCGCGCCGCGCGGGCCGGCGAACCGGTTCGGCCCGGCCAGCGACCCGGTGTGTGGCGCGACCTGCTCACCGGGATGCGGTACGTGGCGGGCAACCGGTTGCTGCGGATCATGCTGACCACCACGGTCCTGATCGGGATCGGGGTGGAGGCGATCGGCACCCTGGACATCTTCTTCATCATGCGGAACCTGCACGCTTCCGCGCAGATGTACGGGGTGCTGGGCGGCGTGTACGCCGTCGGCACGCTGGCCGGGGCGGCGCTGGCCGCGGGACTCGGCGCCCGGCTGGGCGCGACCAGGGTCTACGCCTACGGCTTCCTGCTCACCGGCCTGCTGCTGGCCACCTACTCGAGAATGACCACGCTGACCGGCGGGATCATCATGCTGGGTCTCACCGGTGTGCCGACCGCCGCCGCCTACTCCATGGTCGGGCCGCTGATCATGCGGGCGACGCCGGAGAACCTGATCGGCCGGGTCAGCGCGATGTTCAACCAGGCCGACCAGTTCGCGACGCTGGTGACCGTGTCGGTGACGGCGTGGCTGGCCGGCACGGTGCTCAGAGATCTCGACCGCACCGTGGCCGGTGTCCACTTCGGCACCATCGACAGCGTCTTCCTGGTCGCGGGCATCCTCATCGCGGCCACCGGCCTGTGGTTGACCCGCGCGCTGCGTACCGAATGGAAGGACACATGACGGTCACCATGATCACCGGCGGCACTCGCGGGATCGGCCGCGAGGTCGCCCGCCAGCTCGCCGAGGTGCACGGCCACCGGGTGTTGCTCGGTGCCCGCGACCTTCGGCGCGGCCGGGCGGTGGCCGCCGGCATGCGCGGCCGGGTTGAGGCGGTCGAGCTCGATGTGACCAATCCGGCCACGATCGACGCGCTTGCCGCCCGGCTCGACGGCCTCGACGTGCTCGTCAACAACGCCGGCGTGCAACTCGACGGCGAGGTCCCGTCGACCGAGCCGGACTGGGCAGCGATCGGCGGCACGCTCGAGGTGAACCTGCTGGGCCCGTGGCGGGTGACCGCCGCGGTGGTTCCGCTGCTGCGGCGCTCCCCGCACCCGCGGATCGTCAACGTCTCGTCCAGCTCCGGCCTCACCCGCCTGGTGAACGAGAGCGGCGACGCCAGCTACTGCGTCTCGAAGGCGGGCCTCAACATGCTGACCAAGATCTGGTCGGTCGAGCTGCCGGGCGTCCTGGTCAACGCGGCCTGCCCAGGCTGGGTCCAGACCGACATGGGCGGCCCGGACGCGCCCCGGACCCTCGCCGAGGGCGTGCAGGGGATCCTGTGGCTGGCAACGCTTCCCGACGACGGACCGACCGGCCGCTTCTACCGCTTCGGCACCCAGGCGATGCGGCACGCCACCGCGATGGCCGAGGCCGAGGTGCCGTACTAGTCGCGTGTGGACGGACCGGGGTCACAGGTGGTTGTCGTCCATGACGCACGGCGCGAAGAGATCGCACAGGTCCTCGTCGGCGAAGTAGTCCTGAAGGTAGGGCTCGCGGCCGAACCGGTGGAACCACGGCACGGCCATCCAGGCGAAGTGCGCGAACCGGACCTGCTCGGAGTAGATGGGTGCGGGTGCGTGCACCGTGGACTCCGAGAACATCACGATGCTGCCGGCCTCGGCGGTGGGCTGCACGATCTCGTAGCGGCCTTCGACCGCGTCCCAGGTGTCCTCGTCCTTCTCCACGAGCGGGCCGGTGTAGGTGTGCGACCGGTCGAGGATCGCGGTCACGCCGTGCTCGGGCGAGACGGGCGTGAAGTACATCCCCATGGTCAGCATCGACGTGTGGACCAGTCGCGGATCGGTGTCGTGCGGCTTGATGATGTCCTTGGGACGGAAGCTGCGATGCCATCCCCACATCCGCCGGTCGTTGACGACCTCGGGGTGCGCGTGGCGGTCCCGGTCCGGATAGGTGATCACCGAGAACGACTGCATGTGACGGATCCGGTCGTGCCCGATGAGCTGGCGGGCGGCCGGGAGCAGGCCGGGAATCCGGTACAGCTCGTAGAAGACCGGATCGTGCATGTGAGCGTCCCGGTAGGCGGTCGTGTTCGCACGATCCGCCGGGTCGCGGGTGCGGCCGCAGGTGAACCGGCCGACCAGACGCTCGGTCGCCTCGCGGATCGCCTGGCAGAGCTCTGGTTCGACCACCCCCTCCAGCAGCACCCAGCCGTGCTCGGAGAAGTGCCGGTGCTGCTCCCAGGTGAGTCCGTCCCGGTTCAGTGTGGACCGTGTGTCCACGGCGGTGCCCATCTCCCAACCTCCTTGTGTTACCGCCGCACGATCTCCAGTTCGGGCAGCGGGAAGACCAGGCTGCCGCCGCCGGCCAGGAAGGCGCCCTCGCGCTCGAGGAATCCCGCGCGGTGCATCCAGGGCAGGACCAGAAGCTGGTCCGGGCGGCGCTCCTTGGCCTCCTCCTCGGAGACGATGGGAATCCAGGTGCCCGGCGTGAACCAGCCGTGCTTGTCCGCGTTGACCTCGCCGATGACCGGGAGGTCGTCGGCGGTGATTCCGCAGTGTTGCAGGATCACGTTGCCCTTGGTCGAGGCGCCGTAACCGAGGGTCAGCTTTCCGGCGCGGCGCGAGCTGTCGAGGAAGTCGCGCAGCCGCTCCGGATGCTCGCGGACCCGGGCGCCGAACGCCTCGTACGGGGCCATCGTGTCCATGCCCAGTTCGATTTCTTTTTGCCGAATGTTTCCGACGCCCTGCTCGTCGACGCCGTACCGATCCGGATGCTTCGCCATAATGGTGCACAGGCTGCCGCCGTAAACGTCGGTGAGGTCCGCCCGGATGACGGTGAACCCGACCTGGCTCGCCATCCATTCGATCTGCTTGAACGCGTAGAACTCCAGGTGCTCGTGGCAGATGTTGTCGTAGCCGTTCGTCGCGAGCATCGACGGCAGGTAGCTGTGTTCCAGCATCCACACGCCGTCGTCGTCGAGCACGTCGTAGACGTCCTGCACGAAATCCAGTGGGCGCGGCAGATCGTAGAACATCGCGATCGACGTAACCGCCCTGGCCCGCCGGGCGCCGAACTGCTCCACGAACGCCTTCTTGGTGAAGAAATCCGGAATCAGCGTGACGTGCTCCGGGTAGTCCGCGCGGAACTGCTCGCCGTTCGGGTCGATTCCGACCAGGGTCGGGCCGTCCGCCGGATAGTGTTTCAGCAGCGTGGCGTCGTTGCTGCCGATGTCGAGCAGCAGATCGCCCCGCTCCGGCTCGACCAGTCCGGTGATTGTGGCGACCTTTCCCTGTAAGTGATTCACCATGAACGGGCGGATCGAGGAACGGTATCCGTATACGCCCTCGTACATTTGCTCGAAGTCCGCGGTGTGCCGAAGCTGCACGAGTCCGCAGCCGTCCGGCCCGCACTTGACGAGTTCGAGCGGAATCTTCGGGATGTTCTCGTCCCGGCGCGGAAGGAAAACCCCGCTCAGCGCCTGAGGGCCGAGATCGAGAATCGGCAGAAGCTCACGATTCCCGCAAATGCGGCAGTCTTCGATGATCATCTGATCTCCCCGGCCGTAGTACACTCTGAGGGCGCGTGCTTGAGTTGCCGGACATCAGGATAACCTACTTGGTGTCCTAGGTAATTTTCGTGATACCCTTTTACCGGGCCCGTGGCTATCGTTCGCTGGTGCGCATACTGTTCACCGTGTACGGATCGCGGCCGCACATCTATCCGCTCGTGCCACTGGCCTGGGCGCTGCGATCCGTCGGGCACGAGGTGCGTCTGGCCAGCACACCCAGCTGGGCCGACGACCTCACTCACACCGGGCTACCCGCCGTGACCGTCGGCGGGTCGCCGCAGGTCAGCCGAGCCGAACGGGACGCCCTGGCCGGCACGATCTACTACCAGCCGAAGCCGTGGCGGGTTGACTGGGCCACCCACATCGACCGGCTCGACCGTGAGCAGTGGGACTACCTCGAGGCGGCCGGCCGCTACCTGTCGGCGGCCGCCGACGCGATGACCGACGACCTGATCGGCTTCGCCCGCGACTGGGGTCCGGACGCGGTCGTGTACGACACGCACAGCTACGCCGGGGCGGTTGCCGCCGCGGCGGTCGGCGTACCCGGGGTTTCACACCGCAACGGCCCGGACGCCGGGCTGCGGTTCGAGGTGATCCAACCCGGACTCGAGCCGCTGCCGGAGTATGCCGCCCTGTTCGAACGGCACGGGCTGGCCGTGCCGGCCGACCCACCGGCCACTGTGGACCCGACGCCGCCGAGCATGCGGGTCGTCTCGCCGCCCGGCATGCTCGGGATGCGGCACATCTCCTTCAACGGACCGGGAATCATGCCGGACGGGCTGACCGGGCCGCGGCCGCGGCCACGGGTCCTGGTCACCTGGGGCCACAGTATCTCCGAGGGCATCGGCGCCGCCGGTGCCGTGCCGTTCCACCAGGCCGTCGAGGCGGTCGCCGAGCTGGGTCTGGACTGCCTCCTCGCGGTGCCGCCGGTGGAGGTCGAGCGGCTCGGGACGCTGCCCGGCCACGCCCGGGCGCTCGCCTCGGTTCCGCTGCAGCTGGTACTGCCGCACTGTGACGCGATCATCCACCAGGGTGGCTACGGCAGCGCGCTGACCGCCGCCGCTGCCGGCATCCCGCAGCTGGTCATCGCCAGCTACCCGGAGACCGACATGTGCGCCGCCCGGTTGGTCGCCGTCGGCGCCGGCCTGCACCTGCGCGTTCCGGACCTCCGCGCGGACCTGGACAGCCGGGCGACCATTCGCGACGCCGTGGCGACCCTGCTGTTCAGCACCGGGTACGCCGACGGCGCCCGGCGGTTACGCGCGGACATCGAGAGCCAGCCGGCACCCGCGGAGGTGGCGACCAGGCTGCTCGCGCTCATCACCACAGGTTGATCAGGCTCAAGCACATCAGGTTGATCAAGGCTCCACACACCGCAGGTTGATCAGGTCCACGCACCCGCAGGCAAAAGGGGATTCACAGACAAAAGGGGGCTCAAGCACATGCGTGTCATGTTCGCCACGGGCGGCGGCTCGTCGCTCTTCTACCCGTTCGTGCCGCTGGCCTGGGCGTTCCGGGTCGCCGGGCACGAGGTGCGCCTGGTCGGCAAGCCGCAGATCGGGGTGTCCCTGATGCGCACCGGGCTGCCGGTGGTGACCCTCGGCAGACCACCCGACCTCTCCCCCGAGCTGAAGGCCGAGCTGGTCGAGGCCTACTACGGGGAAACCCGGTCCTGGGGGGCGGACTGGGTGCTGCGGCCGGATTCCCTGACCGACTGGCAGCTCGGCCTGATCGAGGTGCTCGGCCGCTACAACGTCGCGGTCTCCGACGCGATGGCCGACGACCTGGTCGCGTTCGCCGAGGAGTGGCGCCCGGACCTGATCATCCACGAGACGCTGGCGCTGGCCTCGGAGATCGCCGGCCAGCGCCTGGACGTGCCCGTGCTCCGGTACGTGCACGGAACCTTCGACGCGTTCCGGGAGGAGTACCGGGTCACCGACAACCAGCCGCTGCCGGAGCTGGTGGCCATGTTCGAACGGTTCGGCCAGACCCCGCCGCCGGGACTGCCGCGCTACCTGGACACCGTGCCGCCCAGCATGTACCTCGGTGCGGAACGGCCGTGCATCGAGATGCGCTACGTGCCCTACAACGGGCCGGGCACCGTGCCCCAGGGGCTGCGCCGGCACGACCGGCCGCGGATCTGCTTCACCTGGGGGGTGAGCCTGTCCAGCGCACTGGGCGCGGCCGCGGCCGACCCGTACCTGGACGCGATCACCGCGATCGCCGCGGCCGGTGTCGAGGTGCTGGTGCTCGTCACCCCCGACCAGCTGTCCACAATGGACGATCTGCCGCCCGGGGTGCGGCCGCTCGCCGGCGTCCCGCTCAACCTCGTCCTGCCGTACTGTGACGCGATCGTCCATCACGGCGGCGACGGCACCGCCATGACCGCCGCCTGCCTCGCCGTGCCCCAACTGGTGATCCCGCGCGAGCGGCTGGCCGACCCGATCGCCGGCATGCTGGCCAAGACCGGCGCCGCCATCCACCTGCCGAACGAGCAGCTGACCGACGATCCGCAGGCCGGCCGGGTGATCACCGGCGCGGTCGACCGGCTGCTGACCGAGGAGGACTACGCCGTGGCGGCGCAGCGCCTCCGCGAGGACATCGAGCGCCAGCCCTCACCCGCCGAGCTCGTGCCCCGGCTCGCCGAGCTGGCCGCCGGTCACGGACCTCTGGTCGACCGGTAGGCCGGCGACCATGGCATGCAGGCAGGCGATCATGGTGCGGGCCTGGACGTTGACGTAGTGGCTGTGCCGGAGCAGCTCGATGAGCTGCCGGACGGTGAGCCACCGGAAGTTGTCGGGAACGGTCCGCGGATCCCGGTCGGTCTCGACGACGATGTACCGGTTGCGGGCCCGGTAGAACCGGCCGCCCTCTTCGGACAGCACGGTGGCGAACCGGATCCGCTCGGGCTCGGCGTCCAGCACATCGTCCAAATAGGATGGAACGGTCGGGAGCAGATCGTAGTTCTGCGGAGCGCACTGCACCGTCGGCGCCAACTCGATGACGTCCACGAACCCGGGTTCCACCCGCGCCTGCACCAGCGCGTGCAGCACACCCTCGATCTCGCGCACCAGGAACGCGACGACGCCGGTGCCATGTGGCTCCACCATCGGCTGGGTCCAGTGCGTGACCTCCCGCCCGCGCGCGGTCACGTCGACCCCGATGACGCCGAAGAACCGCCCGGTCTCGTGCTCGATCCGCTCGGGCCCGAAGTCCCAGTGCGCGACCGTGTTCAGCGGGATGATCCTGGTGGTGATCTCGGTGAGGGTGCGCCGTTCGGTGATCCAGCTCAGGATGTCGCTCATCGGGTGCAGGCTGCCGGACCGCTCGTCGCAGGAGCGGACCAGCGCGTCCTGGAAGGCGTCGTCGCCCGCCAGCGGGTAGGCCTGTTCCAGGTCCCCGCCGGAGAACGGCAGGCAGGACAGCACCGTGCGGGCGTCCATGTTGAGCACGTCCTCCACCGCGAGCAACTGGTGCACCTGGCCCAGCGTCATCCAGCGGAACCCGTCCAGCACCTCGATGTCCTCGCGGACCTCGACCACCATGTTGCGGTTGCGTTTCTGGTGGAACCACGAGCCCTGCTCGGACTGCCGCACGTCGGCGACCACCGAGGACCGCGCGGTGTCCACGAAGTACTTCAGGTACGGCACCGGTTTGCCGCCGTGCACCCGGGTGTAGTTGCTCCGGGTCGCCTGCACCGTCGGCGAGAGCTGCAGGCCGTTGGCGTTGCCCGGCTCGATCTTCGCCTGCATCAGGCAGTGCAGGACGCCGTCGAACTCCTTGACCAGGATGCCGAGGATGCCGATCTCCGGCTGGATGATGATCGGCTGATGCCAGCGCTGGACCGGCCCGCCGGGAAGATCCACGAACAGGCCCTCCACCGAGAAGAACTTCCCGCTGTGGTGGCGGATGTTTCCGGTGTCCCGCTCGACGTACCAACCCTCCAGCCGGTCCAGCGGGATCCGTTCCACCTCCGCGTAGGCGTGCCGGTGGCAGTCGGCGAACCAGGCGGTGAACTCGGCGAGCTCGGCGCTCACCGCCCCGGTGGGAGCCATGGAGCTGGCGATGCGCAGCGGGGTGAGCCGGTCGCGCTCCTGCAGCAGGGGTACGTGCGTCATGCTGTGCTCCCAACCATTTCCGCCAACTGCTGGCAGACCGCGTAGTCCGGCAGCAGGCCCGCCGCACCGGCCTGCGCCAGCGTCGGGGCCGCGGTGTCCCGTTCGGACAGAATCGGCTCGAGGCCGTCGGTGACCGGCAGACCGAGCGCCGGGTCGGATATCGAGATCGCCAGCTCGTTGCGCGCCTGGTAGGCGGTGGTGAGCAGGTAGGACATGACCGTTTCGTCGGCCAGCGCCACATAGGCGAGGCCAACGCCGATCGGCAGGTACACCGCACGCGCGGACTCGCCGTCCAGCTCCACCACGTCCCAGCGGCCGTACGTCGGCGAGCCGACCCGGATGTCCACAATGAACTCCCGGGCCCGCCCGTGGACGCAGTAGACGTACTTGGCGCCGCCGGGCGGGGTGCGGGTGAAGTGGACGCCCCGGACGACACCGCGCCGGGACACCGTCAGGCTCGCCTGCGCCACCGGAAAGACCGGCAGCCCGACCGCCGCCAGGAGACTCGCGTGCTGCATGGGCGCGGCAAAAGCTCCCCGGTGGTCGGAAAAGGTCTCCGGCTCGAACGTGAACGCACCGGAGACGGCGAGCTCTTGAGCGCGCACGGGTCCTCCTTAGAGCGCGGCCAGCACCTTGAGCAGTGCCTCGATGACCTCGTCCTGGGTTTCCCGGGACAGTGCGGGGTACATCGGCAGCGAGAAGATCTCGTCCGCCAGCGCCTCGGTGACCGGCAGCGAACCCTTGGCGTAGCCGAGCTTCGCGAAGCCGGTCATGGTGTGCACCGGCCACGGGTAGCTGATGTTGAGCGAGACGTCGTACTTCTTCATCGCCTCGATGATGTCGTCGCGCCGGGGATGGCGGACGACGTAGACGTAGTAGACGTGCTCGTTGCCGGGCACCACGCTGGGCAGGACCAGGTCTGTGTCGGACAGCGCCTCGGCGTAGCGCGCGGCCACCGCGCGGCGCCCGGCGACGTAGTCGTCGAGCCGGCGAAGCTTGCGGCGCAGGATCTCCGCGTGCACCTCGTCCAGACGGCAGTTGTGGCCGGGGGTTTCCACCACGTAGTAGCGCTCGGCCATGCCGTAGTAGCGGATCCGGCGCAGCCGTTCGGCCACCGCGTCGTCGGAGGTGACCGTGGCGCCGCCGTCGCCGTAGCCGCCGAGGACCTTGGTCGGGTAGAAGGAGAACCCGGCCGCGTTGCCCATCGCCCCGGCGATCTCCCCGTGCTGGCGGGCGCCGTGGGCCTGCGCGCAGTCCTCGAAGATCGGCAGGCCGTGCCGGGTGGCGGTGGCGCGCAGTGCGGCCATGTCCACGCACTGGCCGTACAGGTGGACCGGGAGCAGGCAGCGGGTGCGCGGGGTGATCGCCGCTTCGACCTGGTCCGTGCGCATCAGGTAGCTGTCCGGATCGATGTCGACGAACACCGGCGTGGCGCCGATGCTGTCGATGGCCACCACCGTGGGCGCCGCGGTGTTCGACACCGTGATCACCTCGTCGCCCGGCCCGATCCCCAGTGCCTGCAGGCCGAGCTTGATGGCGTTGGTGCCGTTGTCCACCCCGACGCAGTGCCGGACGCCGTGGTATTCGGCGAACTCCTGCTCGAAACCCCGGACACTGTCACCCAGGATCAGCCGGCCCGAGCGGAAGACCGTCTCCACCGCGTCGAGGATGTCCGCGCGCTCGGCCTCGTACTCGGGCAGGTAGTTCCAGACGAAAGTGGTCATCGTTCCTCCAGTAACGGTTCCGGCTCACAGCACTTTCGTCTGGGTGCGCCAGGTGTAGCTGTGCGGCAGTTTCTCCTCGCGCTCGGCGAGGTAGGCGTAGTCGACGAGATCCTCGGTCGGTTTCTGCTGCGGCGTGCGCCACTCCCGGCGGCGGACCTGCTGGTGCGGGAACGCGAGGCCGACCGTGCCGAGGCAGAACCGGCAGGCGTACAAGGGTTCCTCGGAGTTCAGGTAGGTGAGCAGATTCGCCCCGGTGCCGGCGTCGTCGGTGAGCACCAGGCCGTCGCGCGGCTCCTCGCCGCGCAGCACCGGCAGGAAGTAGCCCTCCGGGCACTTGTAGAACACCCCGTTGATCACCGTGTGGCAGCGCCACAGGTTGACGATCTCGCAGGTGTTGTAGATCCGGCGGACCAGGTGCCGGTCGTGGGTGCCGTACTCCGAATGCGACTCCCGGAACTGGTCGTAGCGGGAGATGGTCAGCTCGGTGCCGTACCGGGTGCCGAGTTCGCGCCACCGGTCCACCTCGCCCTCCCCCGGCTCGTATCCCGGGTAGACGGACACCCAGACCTCGTCGACCGCGGCCCAGAACTCCGGGCCCTGGCGCGGCAGCAGCACCCCGTTGGTCACCACGGTCACGGTGTCGGTGATCCCGCTGGCCCGCACGGCCTCGGCCAGTGCCACCAGGTCGGGGTGCAGCAGCGGCTCGCCGCCGAGCAGCTTCACCCGCTGCGCCCGGTACCACCGGGCCAGCCGGGTCAGGTCGCGGCGGGTCACGTCCGGCTCGGCGATGTCCTTGGGCCGCAGCACCGGCGAGGCGTGCGTGCAGGACCGGCAGGTCAGGTTGCAGCCGTGCGCGGCCATGATCTCCAGGTTCGGATTGTGGATGAGGCCGTCCCCGGCAGGCTCGAACTTCGTTGGCATCGCTGCACTCCCATCATGTGCCCGTGGGCACTAGGCCTCGGTATCCGCGCCGGCCCGGGCCCAGGCCAGCCGGTTCCACCGGTACGCCGGAGCCGCCTCGCCACCGGCGAGCGGCGCCGTGCCCAGCAGGCGAAATCCGTTGATCCGCAGCACCAGATCCAGCTCCCGGGGCAGGAAGAACCGGATCAGCAGGGTCTCCCGCGCCGCCGTAACCACCCGGCCGCCGGAGAGCCGCCAGCGCTGCAGGTCCAGCCGGAGCACCGACTCGTCGGTGTCGACCGATCCGCGGGTCGCCGTGACGAGCTGCGTCGCGCCGTCGGTGACCCGGGTGAAGCGGTTGTGCGACCGCCGGCTCAGGACGGCGTTGCCGTCCAGCACGTCGAACAGGAACAGGCCCCCGGGTCGCAGGTGGTGCCGAACGGTGTCCACAGTAGATCGAAGAGCATCCTCCTCCGGTTGCCGGCCGAACGCGGAACCCAGCAGGACCACCGCGTCGAACGTCTGGCCGGGCGCCGTCCCCGCCGCGTCGACCGGATCGAACCCCGCCGCGGCAAGGGATTCCCGGTGCCGCCCGCCGAGGTCGAGCACCGAGCCGACCGAACCGTGCTCCTTGCACACGTCGACCAGCTGGTCCACTTCGGACTGAGGATCCGTCGCTTCCGGCCACATCATGGTGCTCATTTCTTCCGGGCCCAGGCCAGGCGCAGCCACGGCTGGCTGGGGTTGCCGGTCTCGCCGGCCAGGCCCGCATAGCCGAGCAGCTCGAACCCGGCGGTGGCCAGCAGCAGCCGCAACTCGCGCCGGGCGAAATACCGGATGAGGTGCGTCTCGTGCACCTGGTCGTGCACCGCCTCGCCGTCCAGCTCCCACATGTCCAGCGCCATCTCGATGACCTGCTCGTCCGGGTTCACCGAGGTGGTGTGGCCGGTCAGCAGCGGCCGGGCACCCGGCGTGCGCAGCGAGCCGCCGCTGATCGGGCCCGGCTCGCCCAGCACCGCGGTGGCGTCCTCCACGTCGAAGACCACCAGCCCGCCCGGGTCGAGATGATCACCCATGACGGTCAGCGCGCGGAGCACCCGCTCGTTCGAGACGAAGTAACCCAGCAGCGAGAACATCATGATGACCGCGTCGAACCGGCGGTCCAGCGAGAGCTCGAACAGGTCCGACTCGACGACCCGGGCCCGGTCGCCGAACCGGGCGAGACGCTCGCGGGCCCGCCGCACCATGGGCCCGGACCGGTCGACGCCGACCACCTCGTGCCAGGACTCGGCGAGCAGCTCGAGGTGGCGCCCGGTGCCGCAGCCGAGGTCGAGCACCGCGGAGACCGGGCCCTCCCGGGTGAAGATGCCCCGGATCTGGTCGGTCTCCGCGCGGTAGTCCTTGGCCCGGTGGAACATGTCGAAGTAGGTCGCGTGGAGTTGCCCGAACAGGTTCTCGTGCAACGGTTCGACCACGTTCGCGTCGTATCTCACGAGCCGACCTCCAGAGCCACCGGCGTTTCCGCCAGATCCGCGAGCACCGGCACGAGTTCGGCCGGCGCGGGCTGGTTCTCGATCTCGGTGCGCAGCCGCTGGGCGGCCTGCCGGTAGGCCGGATCGGTGAGCAACCGTTCGACCGCGCCGCGGAGCACGTCCGCGCGCGCCGGGTCGTCGCGCAGCTCCTGGTAGCGCAGGTGGATGCCGGCACCGGCGCCGGCGAGGCGTCCGGGCGCCACCTCGGCGTCGGGCTTGCGGCTGATCCCCAGCTGGGGCAGGCCGAGCGCGGCGCCGGTCAGCGTGGTGCCGTCACCGCCCTGCTGCACCAGCAGGTCGCAGTGCGGCAGGATCAGCTGCAGCGGCACGGATGCGGCGGTTCGGGTGCCTGGCGGGAGGGCGCCGAGCAGCTCGATCTGCTCGGCCGTGGTGACCACCACGAGCTCCACGTCGAGCCCGGCGAGCGCGTCGATCGCCTGCCGGAACGGGTGCCCGGCCTGCCCGCCGAGCGCGGCTCCCGCGGTGTGCCCCCAGGTCACGCACACCCGCGGCCGGCCGGCCGGTACGCCCACCCACTCCGGCACGACTCCCGGCCCGTTGTATGGGATGTAGCGCATGGCCAAGGTGTCCACTTCGGACATGAGGCGCAGGCTCGGGGGTGTCACGTCGACCGCGGCGGCCGGGGCGAGGCAGACCGGCAACCCGTGGTCGCCGAACAGCCGCACATACTCCGGCAGCGGCTCACCGCAGGCGTCGAGCTCGATCCGCGGCATGGCCACGGTGCCGAACAGGTACCGGATCCCCGGGATGCCGAGCCGGGCGGCGACGACCGGGCCGGCGAACGAGATCGCGTCGTAGACCAGCAGATCCGGCCGCCAGTCCGCGGCGAACTCGGCGAGCTCCGGCACCATCGCCGCGGCGCCGCGGATCAGCCGGCCGGCGATGAACCTCAGGTAGGCCTGCCGCTCCGGGCCGAGCGCACCGAGGTCGAGGCCCCAGTTCTGCGGCCACGGCCCCTGCCCGTAGATGGTGGCCTGCGTCTCCTTCCGCTCCTCGTCCGTCCACTGTGGAGTCGCGGTGATCTCGACGGCCGGCAGCCCGGCGTCGGCGATGTGCCCGCCCACCCGCGACCCGCTGGCGATCCGGACCTCGTGCCCGGCCGCGCGGCACGCCCAGGCCAGCGGCACCACCGGATACAGGTGCGGAACCGCGGCCTGGCAGGTGAACAGCACACGCATGGCTACCCACTCCCTCGGGAAAGCCGCTCCAGCACCGGAACCAGCTCGGCCGGGGCGGGCTGGCGCTCGACCTCGGCCCGCAACCGCAGCGCCGCCTGCCGGTACGCCGGGTCGGTGAGCAGCTCCTCGGCCGCCGCGCGGATCACCTTCGGCGCGTCCGGAGCGCCCTCGAGCTCCTGGTAGCGCAGGTGGATCGCGGCACCCACGGCCGCCAGCCGGCTGCCGGTGAGCGCCGGATCCGGCTTGCGGGTGACCGGGAGCTGCGGCACGCCGAGGGCGGACGCGGTCATCGCGGTGCCGTCCCCGGCCTGGTGCACGATCAGCTGGCAGTGCGGCAGCAGCAGGTTCAGCGGCAACCCGGTCACCGCGCGCACGTTGCCGGGCAGCGGGCCGAGCAGCTCGAGCTGGGCGGCCGTGCTGGTCACGATCACCTCGGCGCGGAGCTCGGCCAGCGCCTCGAGGGTCAGCAGGAACGGCTCCACCGCGTACCGGGCGAGATCCTTGCGCACCCGGGAGACGGACAGTCCCCAGGTGACGCACACCCGGGGCCGGTCGGAACCCGCGGCCAGCCACGCCGGCTCGGTTCCCGGCCCGTTGTAGGGGACGTAGCGCACCTCCCGCCACGGCTGCGCGACGGGCAGGCGCAGGCTGGGCGGCGACGGGTCGATCGACAGCGTCGGCACGCGGACCTCGAGGCCGCGGCGCTCGAACAGGGCCGCGTACTCCGGCAGCGGCTCGACGCCGTCGACCCTGGTGTCCATCGGCCGAAGCCCCACCCCGGTCAGGTGCCGGACGCTCGGCACGCCCAGCGCGGCCGCGGTCACCGGCCCGGCGAAGCTCCCGATGTCGTGCACCACGAGGTCCGGTGGCCAGCCCGCGGCGTACGCGATCAGGTCGTCCACCAGGTGCTCGGCGGCGACCGCCGAACGGCGGCCGAGCACCTCGATCGTCTCCCGCTGCCGGTCGTCGAGCAGGTGCGGGTGCAGCGGCCAGTCCGCCGGAAACGGCTGGTGTCCGTAGACCAGGGCGACCGTGGCGTCGTCGGCACTGGTCGGCGCCGGCGGATCGGCGCCGACGATGGCACCCGCGAGTCCGGTGTGGACGATCGCGTCGGCGAGGCCCGGCGACGCGGCGATCCGCACCTCGTGTCCGGCCGCGCGGAACGCCCAGGCCAGCGGCACCAGCGGATACAGATGTTGCGCGGCAACGTGCGGGGTGAACAGCACACGCATGTGTCCCACCCCTACCCGACGAGCGCGGGCCGGCGCGAGATCGCCCGCAGCGCCTCGGCGACCCGCCCGATCTCGGACTCGGTGAGCCGCCCCCAGAACGGCAGGCAGACGATGCGCCGCGCGGCCTCGTCGGCCCGCGGGGTCGGTCCGGCCGTGCGGACCGGGCCCACCCGGTACCGGCCGCCGAAGTAGGCGCGGGCGTGGATGTTGTGCTCCAGCAACGCTTTGCACAGCCGCTCGGCATCCACCGGCGCGGCCGGGTCGAGCCGGACCGGCATGGCCGCGACGTTCGGCCCGGCCTCCGCCCGGAACTCGCACATCCGCAGCCACGCGATGTCCGCCAGCGCCTCCCGGTACAGCTCCCGCACGGCCGCCCGCCGGGCGATCTCGGCCCGGGCCTCGCCGAGCACGACCGCGCCGACGGCCGCGTGCAGCTCGCTCATCCGGGCGTTGGTCCCGGTGCGCAGCGCGCCGCCGGCCCCGACCCCGAAGTTGCGCAGCCGCCGGATCGTGTCGGCGACCGCCGTGGTGTTGCCGAACACCGCGCCGCCCTCGATCGCATGGGTGAGCTTGGTGGCGTGCAGGCTCAGCGTCGAAACGTCCCCATAGGACAGCAGCGGCCGGTCCCGGAAGCTCACGCCCCAGCACGGCGCCGCGTCGAAGATCAGTGGCACGCCGGCGTGGTCGGCGACCGACCGCAGCGCATCGATGTCGGCGGGGCAGCCGAACGTGTGCACGGCGAGGATGCCGCAGGTGCGGTGGGTGAGCGCGGCCCGGGCCGCGGCCGGATCGATGGTCAGGTACCGGTCCTCGATGTCCACCGCGACCGGCGTCGCCCCGGCCCGCAGCACCGCCTGGGCCACCGCGGGAAACGCCGCGGCCGGGACGAGCACCTCGCCGGTGAGGTCGAGCGCGGCGCAGGCGAGCTGGATCGCGGTGGTGCCGCTGCCGGTCAGCGCCACGTCGGCGATGCCGGACTCCGCCGCCAGCAGCGCCTCCAGGCGGCGCACCCGCGGACCGTCGTTGGTGAGCACCTGGCTGTCGAACACCGCGGACAGCGCGCTCATCAGCGCGGGCTCCGCGGGGATCAGCGGGCGGACGACGACGATGGTGTCGTTGCGGTCAGCTGCCATCGGGCGCACCGCCACTCGGTCCACTATGGACGATGGGCGACGGCGTGCGGATCACGCAGCAGCTGTGCCGTTCCGGCGGGACCGGCGGCAGAACCTCGGCGCCGGGGAAGATCGAGCGCATGTGCTCCTCCGTGCAGAACGCGATGTACTGCGACCGCTCGTCACCCATCCGGATCCAGTCGTCGCCCGACTCGAGGACGAGGTCCTCGTTGTTGACCAACGTGGCCCAGGTCAGCTCGCTGCCGCGGGCGTGCGCGGCGACCTCCGCCGCGACACGATCCGGTATGGGGCCCGCGGACAACCGCCACGTGAGGTTGTCCACCTGGGGCTCCCAGTCGCGCAGCCAGCCTTCCGGTGGGTCGAAATACGGGTCGATGAACGTGAACGCCAGCGCGCCGCCGTCGGCGAGCATGGGCAGCAACTGCTCGACCAGTTCCCGCATCTCGGCCTTGCTGGTGTGGGCGAAGACCGCGTAGGACACGATGTAGTCGAAGCGCCTGCCGAGGTCGGGGATCGGCAGACCCGGGGTGCCAGTCGGGTTGAACTCGAAGTTGTACCGGTCGTAGAGCTCGAAGTGCGCCAAGGGATGCCCCTGCCGCCCCTGCTCCAGGGCCGCCCGCACCACGTCCAGGCACCAGTACCGGGCCGGGTCGATCGTGCAGTCCGGATCGAGCAGCAGGTTCCCGTTGTTGCCGCCGAAGTCCAGCACGTCCGCGTGCGCCCAGTCGGGATGCCCGAGCTGCCGGTCGAAGTAGCTGAACTGGTCCATCCGCGTGGAGATCCAGGCGTGCATCCGGCCCCCGGGCCACCCGCGTTCGTGCCCCCTCGACAGATCAGTTGCCATGCAGCTCCTTCCGGCCGACGACGCAGCAGCTCTGCCGCTGCGGCGCAACCGGCGGGAGGATCTCGGCATCCGGGTAGAGCACCCGCATGTGCTCCTCGGTGCAGAAGGTGAAGTACCGGGGCTGATCGTGTCCTGTGTAGACCCAGTCGTCGCCGGACCCGAGCACCAGCTCGACCCCGTTGACCAGGGTGACCCAGGTGAGCTCCCGCCGCGGGACGCCGGCCGCCATCCGCGCCGCCTCCTCGGCGCCGAGGCCCAACGTCAAGCGCCACAGAAGGTTGTCCGCCCCGGGCACCTCGTCGCCGCGCTCCTCGTCGATCCAGCCGGCCGGCGGGTCGTAGTTCGGGTCGACGAACGTGAACGCCAGCACGCCGTCCGCGGTGAGCATCGCGCGTAGCTGGTCGACCAGCTCCAGCATCTCGGCCCTGGGCGTGTGGTCGAACACCGAGTAGGCCAGGATGATGTCGAACCGCCGGCCGAGGTCGGGGATCGGCAGGCCCGGTGTGCCGGTCGGGTTGAACTCGAAGTTGTACCGGTCGTACCACACGAAGTGCGCCCGCGGGTGGCGCCGCTCCCCCACGCTGATCGCGTCCCGGCTGATGTCCACCGACCAGTAGTTCTCCGGCCGGATCGTGCAGTGCGGGTCGAGCAGGATGTTGCCGGCGTTGCCGCCGAAGTCCAGCACCGTGGCGCCGGCCCAGTCCGGGTGTCCCAGCTCCGGGTCGAAGTAGGCGAACTGGTGCGCCCGCAAGGAAACGAACGTGCTCACGACGCGACCCCCACCCTCGATGTCAGGCCGACTTGTCGCGGGTAGTTCCCGCGACAGGACGCACTTGTCGCGGGAAGTTCCCGCGACAAGTCGGTTCCTGGCTGGGTCATGACGCCACCTCCGCCTGCTCGCGCTCCCGTACCAGGGGCAGGATCTCCTTGCCGAAGAACGTCATCTGCTCCAGGTCGGGGTGGCCCATGAACAGGAACTGGGAGATCCCGATGGACTGGTACTCGGCGATCGCGCCGACGATGTCCTCGGGCGAGCCGACCAGCGAGATCCCGGGCGGGCCCAGGTAGGGCACCGCGCCGGTCCACAGGTACGGCGTCGGCCAGCTCGGCTCGTGCGCGGCCCGCTCGTAGGCGGCGGCGTAGCCGACCGAGTCGGACCGGCCGTGGTTCGTGCCGTGCACCGCGCGGGCCTGCTCCCCCGCGTCGGCCACCAGCGCGTGCGCCGCCGCGATCGCGTCCGCCCGGCTCGGCCGGGAGATCAGCGTGACCAGCAGCCCGACCTCCTTGCCGCTGTCCAGCATCGGCCGGATCTTCGGGGCCAGCCGCTCCGGGGTGTCCGGGAACGTGAGCCAGCAGTCCGCGTGCCGGGTCGCCAGCTCCGAGGCCTGTGCGGAGGCGCCGCCGAGGTAGATCTGCGGTCGGGTGGCGGTATCGGACACGAACGGCGTGTTCACCCGGGCGTCCTCCACCCGGTAGTGCCGGCCGGTGAACGTCACCGGGCCCTCGCCGCGCCAGAGCTCGTGGCAGATCCGCCAGAACTCGTCGGTGCGTTCGTAGCGCTCGTCGTGGGTGAGGAAGTCGCCGTAGTAACGCAGCTCGTCCGGCGCCCGGCCGACCACGATGTTGATGCACACCCGCCCGTCGGTCAGCGCGGACAGCGTGTTGATCTGCTGGACGAAGTAGGTCGGCGCGCAGATCCCGGAACGCACCGCCACCAGGAACCGGATCTTCTGCGTCCGCGCGCCGAGCGCCACCGAGTAGGCCACCGGATCCGGCCTGGTGAAGCCGAAAGCCATGAGCAGCGCGTCGATGCCGCAGTGCTCCGCCTGCCGGCAGAAGTCCACGTGCTCGGCCATCGGGGGCAGTCCGCTCATCGCGGTCATCGACCGGGTGCGCCGGAGCTTGTCGCCGACCGAGGACAGGCTCCACAGGAAACGCAGCGGCTTGGTCGTCGCCTGCATGGTCAACTTCCTTCGCTGGCGCCGGCCAGGACGAGCGGTTCACGCTCCTCGCGCCGTCTGATCCTGGGCAGGATCGTGCTGCCGAACAGGTCCAGCGTCGAGGAGTCCTGCCTGGCCTGGAACAGGAACTGGGTGACCCCGATCCGCCGGTACTCGAAGATCGCCTCTTCGATCTCCTCGACGCTGCCGACCAGGGAGATCGACGGCGGGCCCATGTAGGGCACCAGCCCGGTCCACAGGTACGGCGTGAGCCAGTGCGCGCGGTCCTCGGCCATCCGGTAGATCGAGGAGAAGCCGACCGAGTCGGCGGTGGCCGCCCGCCACTCGGCCTGGGTGGCCTTGCCCCGCTCGCCGGCGTTGTCGGCCAGCCACTGGGCGAGCGCCACCGCCTCGTCGTGGGTGGGCGCACTGATCTGGTTGACGATGATGCCGACCTCGATCCCGGCCGCCAGCGCCGGCTCGATCTTGGGCGCCAGCTCGTCCGGCGGCTCGGCGAGCCGCAGCAGGCAGTCCGCGTGCTTGATCGCCAGCTCCCGCGCGGTGTCCGAGCTCCCGCCGATGTAGACATACGGCCGGTGGCTGTCCGGGCCGACGTAGCGCTGGTTGACCCGGGCGCCTTCGACGCTGATGAACTTTCCCTGGTAGTTGACCGGAAACTCGCGGCGCCACAACGCGTGACAGATCGTCCAGAACTCGTCCGTGCGCTGGTAGCGCTCGTCGTGGGTGGAGAAGTCCCCGTAGTAGCGCAGTTCCTGGGAACCCTGCCCGGAAACCACGTTGATCTCGACGCGCCCGTTGGTGAACGCGGAGACCGTGTTGACCTGCTGGACGAAATGGGTCGGGGAGATGACCGCGGGGCGCGACGCGGTCATGAACTTGATCCGGCTGGTGGCCAGCCCGTAGGCGGTGGCCAGGACTGTGGGGTCGGCCCGCTGGAACCCGATCGGCAGCAGTAGCGCGTCGATCCCCAGTTCCTCGGCATGCTGACAGAACTCGCGCTGCCGGTCGAGATCGCCGACCGGGTCGATCTCCGCCCGCGGGTGGGATCCCTTGCGGGCGTCCGCCACTCCGGTGGACGGCAGGCTCCAGTGAAAGCGCATCCGGCGCGTGGTGGCAGACATCGTGTTCGCTCTCCAGGAGTGCCCCGAGACGCACGCCGTCAGGGCAGGTAGAGGTGGTCCCGCTGGAAGTAGCTGGCCCGGCCGCTGCCGTCGGTGAACGTCGAGTAGGCGTCCACGACGAGCAGCCGCTTGTTGAGGTAGGCGGCCAGCAGCACGGTGGCGAAGTCGAGGTGGTAGGTGGCGGTGAAGGCCACGGCGTGATGGCCGTCGACGCCGTCGGCGAACGCCGCTCCGGCCACCTCGCCCCAGTCGATCGGATCCGGGTGGCCGGCACCGAAGGCGCGCACCACCGGAGTGCCCTCCCAGTCGTCTATTTCCAGTCGTTGAATTCCGGTTGAGCCCTTGTCGTAGTTCACCCATCCCCCGAGCAGTGGCCGGAGGTTGACCGGGAGCACCAGGCCAATTCGGCCCGGTTGCGGCTTATCCTTCGTCCGGGTTGTTTGCAGGCTGGACAAAATTCGCACACCTCACCGGTGGAAGAACTCTCGGCTGAAATAGTTGGACCGGCCACTGGCGTCGGTGAACGTGTTGAAGGTGTCCAGCACAAGAATTCCCTGCTTGGCATAGGCGGCGAGAATGGTGACCAGGAATCCGAAGTCGTACATCGCGCTGAACGCCATGGCGTCCACAGCGGCCACCGACGAGCCGTAGGCCGTCGCCTCGATCTCGCCCCAGTCGTTGGGCTGCACCGGATCCGCGCCGAAGGCCCGGACGAGCAGGCAGCCGTCCTGCTGGCGCAGCTCCAGGCGGACCACGCCGGCCGCCTGCTTGTCCGTGGCGAACCAGGTCCCGACCAGCAGCGCCGGGTCGAGGGCACCCCCCGGCGGTGCGGTCTCCTCGGGGAGCCGGTCCTCGGCCCGCACGTACTCGAGGGCTGTCACTGGCAGATACCTCCAGGTGATTCAGGGGTGCCCCCAGGGCGTGCGGGGTGGACACGAGCGGCCTGCCGGATCGTTCCGACATGGCCCGAAGCTCTTTCGTTACTGACGGTAGGCCGCGGCCCGCGACGCGGACATGAGGCGTTCTTCCTAGGGCGGGCGGTGCCCCCTAGGTACTTTTGACAGGCATAGTGCCCAAAACCTGGGGTAACGTCATTGTGACGGCATGGATACGGCATACGGCATACCCAACCCGCCGGGCGCCGTGACCTGCTGCCGAGCACAACTCAATATCTCCGCGAGTGCGTGACTGGGTGAGCACGTGCCGCGCGTTCGACCTCCAGCAATTCCCCTGCAAGTCGGAGGATGGCTTTGACGCGCGCACGGCAGGCCGGCCTTGGCATGCTCGGTCTCGGCATTGGATATTTCATCTCTTATACCCCGTACACGGGCCTCGCCCGCGGCGTGTCCGACGGGCTGCTGCCCGGGGTCGACCGGCCGGTCCGCGGTCTGGAACTGCTTCCTCCGGCCGCTCTCGGCCTGCTCACCTCGATGGTGGTCTTCCTGCTGGTCAGCGGCTGGTGGCGACAGGCCCGCACGCGCGTGATCGCCGGCCGCCGGGTGCCCTTCCCGGGCCGGGAGACCGCCGCGTCGGCGTGCTTCATGGCCGTGATCGTCGGCACCACCACGCTCAACTTCACCTTCGTCGGGGTGTCGATCTTGTTCGTGCTGGTGCTGGAGCGGCTCGAGACGCTGGTGATCGCCCCGCTGATCGACGTGGCGCGCCGCCGGAAGATCCGGGTCTACTCCTGGGCGGCGCTGGCGCTGTGCGGAGCCGCGGCCGTGGTGACCCTGGCCGACGTGAACAACTACCACCTCACGCTGGCCGTGGCGCTGAGCATCCTGGGCTACCTCGCCGGCTACACCGGCCGGTTCCGGATCATGAGCCGGCACGCGAAGACCGGCGGCCCGGTTGACCGCCGGTACTTCGTCGAGGAGCACATGACCACGCCGGTGGTGCTGGTGGCCGCGCTCGGGCTGTTCGCGCTGCTCGGCCAGGAGTCGCTGCGGGCCGGGTTCACCACGTTCCTGACCACGCCGGCGGCGGCGTGGGCGTTCGGCATCGGGGTGTGCTACGAGGCGCTGTTCATCTTCACCACGCACATCTTCCTGGACCGCCGGGAGTTCGCGTTCGGCATGCCGGTGCACGTATGCGCGAGCCTGCTCGCCGGGGTGGCGGCCACGTTCATCCTGCGGGCCATGTACGGCACCGCCCCGCCGAGCGCCGCGCAACTGGTCGCGGGCGGCTGCGTGATCGTGGCGGCCTTCGCGCTGAGCTACCCGACGCTGCGGGCGCGGTTCGGCCCGCCGCCGCTCGAGCGGCTGGTGCCCAACCGGAACGTGCTGACGTTCGTCTGTGGCGGCAACGCCATCCGCTCGCCGATGGCCGAGGCCGTGGCCCGGGCCGAGCTCGCCGGCTCCAGCTGGCAGGTGCGCAGCGCCGGAGTCTCCGTGGCCGCGCCCGGTGGGCCGATCTCGCCGCTGGCCGTGGACGCGTTGCGCAGGCTGGGCATCCCGGTCCCCCGGCACGCCTCGACCGGGCTGACAGCGGCCCTGTGCGAGGGGAGCACGCTGCTGTACTGCATGACGGCCGCGCACCGGGAGGCGATCCTGGCGCTCGCGCCGCAGGCCCGGGGCCGGGTGTTCTGCCTGGACCCGGCCGGCGACCTGGCCGAGCCCGACCATGGCAATCCTGAGTCCTTTGTGGACTGTGCACGCCGGATCCGGACGCTGGTCCGCGACCGGCTCGACGAGCAGGGCGGCTACTCGGCGCTGGCCGCCGCGGGAGGTGCCTGATCGTGCCACTGCACGAAGTCCGCAAGCTCCGCGCGCCGTGGATGGAAGTGGTTCACGGCAACAGACTCATCGGGGTAGCCGACCGCGAGCCCGCACACCACGAGGCGGCCGGCGGCCAGCCCCAGCTCCGCCCGGATCACGTCCGGGTAACCGGCCACGCTGAACTGCGGGCAGCTTCCGAGTCCACATGCGACCAGTCCGAGCATGACGTTCTGCAGGTAGAAACCCATCTCCAGGAACAGTCCCGGCGGCGCCCCGGCAGGCAGATGGAAGATCATCTCGGTCGGGGCGACGTAGAACTCGTAGTTGGCCCGCAGATGGGCGCGCCGGCCCGCCGCGTCCGTCCGGTCGAGCCCCATGGCCTGGAAGACCCCCGCCCCCGCCGCGCGCGCCCGGGCTTCGAGCACCGGATCCGGGTCCGGCAGCCGGTTGCGGTAGTCCGCGTGCGGCTCCACCCCTCGCTCGAACTCCTCCACGATCCGTTTGGACAGCGCCTCCTTGCGGCTTCCGGACACCACGGCCACCTGCCAGGGTTGACCGTTCCGGGTGGACGGGGCGTTCCGCGCGGCGTGCAGCACCTGCTCGAGGACCTCGCGCCGAACCGGGCGGTCCAGAAATGCCCGCTTGCAGTGCCGCGCGCTGACGACGGACAGAAAACCAGCCCACAGAAAGGCGTCCATGCCATGGGATTGTCGTCGCCATGAGAAATTTGTCCAGCCCCCTTTTGGTCAACGCCGACCCGGCCGTGCGAACGTGCTCGGTCGTCGCCACATTGACCACCGCGGTGTGGACACAGGGCCGGGAACTGCGGGCATTACGGGGAACCGCGAGCGGTTTGGAGATTCGCGCCGACCTCACCGGGGATCTTGACCCGGACATTCTCCGCGGCCATAACGCCGGTGAACTGATCTACAACCTGCGCAGCATCGCTTCGGGCGGCGCATTCACCGGCAGCGCCGCGGAACGCACCCGCCGGCTGCTGGCCGCGGCGCGGAAATACGACCTGGTCGAGCTCGAGCTCGACCGGGACCTGACCCCGGAACTGCTCGCCGCCATACCTCCGCACCGCCGGCGGGTCTGCTGGTACGGCCAGGGCCGCGACACCGAGGGCCTGGCCGCGGTGTTCGGGCGGATGGCCGGCACGGGCGCCCGGCTCTACCTGCTCGCCCCGGAGGCCGAGACGGTCGAGCAGGCCGCGGCCCCGCTGCACCTGCTGCGGCGGTTGGGCCGCACCGACGTCACCGCGTTCGCCACCGGCGAGCTCGGCGGGTGGACCCGGCTGCTCGCGCCGTGGCTCGGCGCGCCGGTCGTGTTCGGCGGGCTCGGCCACAACGGCGCGCACGGCCTGCTGACCGTGGAGCGGCTGCTGCGCGACTACCCGTTCCCGGCGCTGCCCCGCCTGGAGAACGTGTTCGGCATCGTCGGCCGCCGGGTGGGCGAGTCGCACTCACCCCGGCTGCACAACGCCGGCTACCGCGGGCTCGACCTGCCGGCCCTCTTCCTTCCCTTACATGCCAACGAGTTCACCCGCTACTGGCGGGACCTGTGCACCGAGTTGGACCGGCTCGGCGTGCCGTTCGGCGGAGCCACGGTCGTCGCTCCGTACAAGGAGGAGGCCCTGCTGCTGGCCGACACGGTGAGCAGCGAGGCCAGCCGGGCCGGCGCGGCCAACCTGCTGGTGCGCCGCGCGGGGGGCTGGCGGGCCTACACGACCGACCCGATCGGCGTGGTGGGTGCGTTGCGGGACAGCGGGATCCGGGTCTCCGGCCGGCGCTGCGCGGTGGTCGGCTGCGGCGGCGCCGGCCGGGGTGCGGCGGCCGGCCTGCTGCGGGCCGGCGCCCGGACCACCGTGGTCAACCGCGGCTCCGCGCGGGGCCGGTACGCGGCCCGGCTGCTCGGCGTGGACTACGTGCCGCTGAGCCGGTTCGAGCCCGAGGACTACGAGCTGATCGTGCACGCCACGCCGGTCCGGGACGCCCCGCCGTTCTCGGTCGACCGGGTGCGGGACGACGGGGTGCTGGTGGATCTCGCCTACGGCCCGGAGGAGACCGAGCTCGCCGCCGCCGGCCGGCGCCGGCAGCTGGCCGTGGTGGACGGCTGGCGAGTGCTGGATGTGGAGGTGGCCCGGCAGTTCCGGCTGATGACCGGGCGGGCCATGCCGATGGCCATGGAATCTCTTGAACACGGCGGCGCACCGGCTGCCCTACCTCGCAGGGAGTTTGCCCGATGACCACGACCGATCTGGACCGCGTACACCTGGAGTCCGCGGCGTTCGCCGTCCTGCCGTCGCTGGCCGAGACGTTCGCCGGGCGCGCCGACGGCTACGACCGCTCGGCCACGTTCCCCGCCGAGGACTTCACCGACCTGTTCGAGGCCGGCCTGAACGCGCCCACCGCGCCCCGGGAGTACGGCGGCCTCGGCCTCGGGCCGCTGCACGGCGCCACCCACGCGCTGTGGTCGATGACCAAGCAGCTCGCCGCCGCGGACCTGTCCCTGGCCCGGTGCTGGGAGGGGCACACGAACTCCCAGGTCCTCATCGACGCGCTCGGCACCGAGGCGCAGAAGGCGAGGTGGTTCGCCGGCGTGGTGGACCGGGGCGAGAAGTGGGTGGCGTGGAGCGGCGAGCCCAAGGCGCCCAAGCCGGGCGAGTCGCAGCGGTTCGGCACCACTGTGACGCGCAAGGGGAACGGCTGGGTGGTCAACGGCAGCAAGGTGTTCGCCACCAGCGCGACCGGCGCGGACTGGGCGATCCTGCTGGTCGACCCGGCCGGCCCGGGCGGCGCGCGCAACGCCTCGTCCCGCTCCAGCGTGCTGATGCTGGCCTGCGAGCTGGCCGACCCGTCGATCACCGTGGACGGCTCGTGGTGGGAACCGATCGGCATGCGCGCCACGGTCAGCCACCTGGTCCGCTTCGACCACACCTACATCCCGGACACCCAGCGGATCGGCGAGCCCGGCGACTACCTGCGGCACGAGTGGCAGACGGTGTTCATCCCGCACTACGCGGCGAGCTTCCTCGGCGCGGCCGAGGCGGCGTACGGGTACACCCTCGAGTACGTGCTGCGCCAGCGCAAGGGCACCGACCCGTACGTGCAGCAGCGGGTGGGCTCGATGGCGGTCGCGATCGAGACCGGCCAGCTGTGGCTGCGGCACGTGGCCGACCTGTGGGATTCCGGCAACCGGCGGGAGGCGCGCATCGCCGGGTCGCGGGCCCGGCACCTGATGGAGCACCTGGCGCTGGACACCGTGGACCACTGCGTGCGAGCGTGTGGGGCGCGGAGCCTGGTGAAGCCCAGCCCGATCGAGCGAATCCAGCGGGATCTGACGTTCTACGTGCGTCATGATAATGACGATCACATTCTGGCCACGATTGGTCGTGCGGCCCTAGGTGAACCGTATGATCCGTCTTTCTACAAGCCCTAGTACTCCCACTTGGGGGGGTTTGTGCGTTCCTAGGGAGTTCTGACTATTCCTGACGCTGATCACCGATGACATATTTCGACGTACGGCAGGCGAAATACCGACCGATGGGTAGGATTTGTCGCCGCGTACACGGCGGGGCGAAGTAGCAACATCGGCAAAAGGGGATTCTCCCAGGTCAGGACCGGAGCATGCGCAACGTCGCGTGACGGGGCTGGCGTGGCTCACCCAAGAATCCCCTTTCTTGACGGTATTGTGGAATCGTTCCACTGTGCACGGCGAGCGGGGAGAACGGCGATACAAGCCTGCACCACGTGCGGGTTGTCGGCTCTCCCCGCTCGCAGCCGCCCCCACCCCCGGCGTGTCCCGCCTTCACGTAGCCGTGTCCCGCCCTCACGTAGCCGTGTCCCGCCTTCACGTAGTCATGTCCCGTGTTGGCGTAGCCGTGCCCGGCGTTGGCGTCACTCAGCGCATCTGGATCTGGGCGTCCACTGTGGACTCATCGAAGTCCGAGCTGCGCACCTTGAGCGAGAGCACCCACACCCCCGCCACCGGCACCTGCACCTTGTCCGCCACGAACTGGCCCTTCCCGGTCTTGGCCAGCGGCACCGGAAGTGGGCCGATGTTGTTGGCGGGTAACCGAAGCTGGCCGGTCACCTCGGGGACGTCGCGGTTGACACCCTGTCCATCCCGAACGTTCACCACGATCTGGTTGCTGCCCGGCCGCGCCGGATCCACCCACACCTGCACGTCGCCGCCCGGCACGCGGTAGATCTGGGAGAACGGCTCACCCGAGGCCGCCTCGGCGGCCGCGGTCGGGCCGTGGTCGTGCCCGCCCGGCGGGGTGGCCACCAGCGCCGCGGTCAGCGCGAGCACCACGCCGGCGATGCCGACCTCCCAGCGCACCGACGCCCGCAGCCGGGTGAGCATGTCCCGCCGCACCTTCCGCGCCGCGCCGCGCCGGGCCCCCGTCCCGACCGACAGCCGGCTGCGCACCGCCGCCCGGGACATCGCCGCCAGCCAGATCAGCAGGCCGAACGCGCCGACCTTGAACACCAGCAGCGTGAAGTACTCGCCGCCGACCCCGGACACGACGATCTCCCGCGCCGCCTGCAGCAGCCCGGTGGCGCCGAGCACCGCGACGGCCACCGCGGCCGCCTTCGAGTACCGCGACACCGCGTCCGCGGCCTCGTCCTCGCCGGAGGTGGAGCGCCGGCCGAGCGTCCAGCCGGCGAGCACGACCAGCCCGCCCAGCCACACCGAAACGGCCACCAGGTGCAGCGCGTCCAGCGGCAGCGCGGCCCAGACCATCATCCCGCCGGCGGCGGCCGGATGCCCGGCCCCGCTCCAGGTCGCGGCCAGCGCCAGACCGAGCACCGCGAACACGGCGAACTGCTTGCGCGACAACGAGTCCGCTGGGACACCTGCCGCGCGCACCAGCCGCAGCAGCACGTACCCCGCGAGCCCCAGCAGCAGGATCCGGGCCGCCAGCAGGACGCCGTAGGTCGTGCCCAGCGTGTCGGCCAGCAGGGACGGGTCGAGCGCGGTCAGCAGCCCGGTGCCGGTGGCGTAGGCGCCCTGCAGCGCGAACGCCCCCACCGCGGCGACGACCGCGCTGAGCCAGGAGATCCGGATCAGCCGGTGCACCCGGGGGTCCGGGCGGCCGGCCGGCCAGCACGCCACGACGAAGAAGCTGCCGCCGATCATCACCGCCAGGCTGGCGTAGCCGAGTAGGCGGAACACCCAGAACGCCACCCCGACCGCACCGTCCGCGCCGGCCTGCGCGCCGGCGTTGCCGAGCGCCGCGGCGCTGGCGGTGCCCACGCTGAACACGAACGCGCCGTGGATCGGGTGCGAGTCGGCCGAGACCACCCGCCAGTTCACCACGTACACGCCGTCGCCCAGCGAATCCGGCAGCGCCAGCCGCACCCGGCTCCCGTCGGCGCTGGCCGCCGGCTGCGTGACCGTCCTGCCGGAACCATCCAGCACGCTGAACCCGCCGCGCACCGGCACGACCGTCTCACTGAACCGGAGCACGACCTCCCTGGGAGCACGGTCCAGATGCGCCCCGTTGGCCGGGTTCGTCTCGATCAGCTCCGCATGCGCCGACGCCACTCCGGCCAGCAACAGCAGCAACCACACCGTTGTGGCCAGGACGGCTGGCACCCGCCGCATGACCGTCCATAACCGACTGTCCACTGTGTTCACTCGGTCCCTACTCGTCGAGCAGGCCGAGGTCGTGCGCGGCGACCAGGGCCGCGGCCCGGCTGTGCACCCGAAGCTTGCGGAACAGGTTGCTCTGCAGGTTCTCCACCGTTCGGATGGAGATGCCGAGCAGCCGCGCGGTCTGCTTGGTGGCGTGGCCGCGGCCGATCGAGGTGAGGATCTCCCGCTCGCGCGGGGTGAGGGCGAGCTCCCAGCGCTGCCAGCCGCCGTTGGAGCCGGCGTGCGACGGGCCGAGCAGGGCCCGCACGTAGGTGGAGTTCACCAGGACGTAGCCGTTGGCGGTGGCCCGGATCGCGGGCGCCAGCAGGTCGTCGACGCGGCTGGCCGGCACGGTCGCGATGCCGCCGGAGAGGGCCTTGGTCACGTCGGAGCGCTTCGGCTCACGGCTGGTCACGATCACCACGAGGTCGGTGCGCCGGCTGTCGCTCTCCGGCCAGTCGTGCTGGGTCGGGTCGACCACCACCGTGATCACCACGTCCTGCTCGGCCTTGCCCGGGGCGCGGCCCTCCACCTCGTCGTCGAGCACCGGGATGTTGTGCTCGTCCAGTACCTCCCGGATCCGGCTGGCGAGCCGGCCGGCCGGGTCGCGCAGGATCACGCCGACCCGTCTGCGTCTTCTCGGCAGCTTCGGTTGCGCTCTCGGCGCCGGCACCGAGCGCGGCAGCAGGCCCAGCCGCACCGCGCTGGCCGCGGCGTGCGCCTGGTTGTGCACGTCCAGCTTGGCGAAGATCCGCTGCTTGTGGTTCTCCACCGTGTGCAGGCTGATGCCGAGCTCGGTGGCCACCTGCTTCGGCGGGTAGCCCGCGCTGATCAGGTAGAGCACCTGCAACTCGCGTTCCGTGAGCGTGTGCCCGTCGACCCGCTTGGCGCGCGCGGCCTCCACCGGCAGCAGCGGGTTCTTCACCGCCTCCAGCAACGCTTCCAGCCCGCTGGTGTACGAGACCAGCGCGCTCACCCCGGCGTCGTAGGCCCGGATGACGTAGGCGGTGGGCAGCGCGTCGTGCACGCCTACCATGCGCATGTCCCGGCCGGACTGCGCCAGCAGGGTCACCAGCCGCTCGTTGCTCCACCGCGGGGTGTCCGCCTCGAACACGGCCACCGCCGGTTTCCGCAGGTTGCAGAGCTGGATCAGCTCCGGTCCGGATGGTGCCGTGCCGGCCAGGGCGATCCCCGGCTCGCGCACCAGATGCCCCGCCAGCATCTCCCGTACCAGCCGGTTCTGATGTTGCAGCACGACGCTGACAGAATTGGTCCCCTCCATGTGTAAACCTCGGTTCATGACACTTGTCGAACCGGTGCGTGTTACTGCGCCAGTTGCTCCCCCGGCTCCCGACACCGGTTCCCCGTTCGGCCTGTGTGACTCTGCCCACCTGCGTGGACGCTGACAGTTATCTTTCCATACTTGGGTATTTCGGTATAGACCACGCCGCGGATCAATGCTTCAAGCTAATGACCCAGACGTCGGACCTTCGAGCGGTGCGGGCCCGCGCCCGGATTGGGCTGTATGTCGGAGTATTCTGGATCATGACACAAACCCCCTAGGGGCGTCTGACTACGCTGTTCGGCACCCGAACGGCACTTTGTCCGCCGCCGGCCCGCGAGCCATGCGCAGGCCTCGACGCCGGGCCGGCCGAGCCCACCGAATGGTCGGCGCGCTTTTCGCGTCCGGCGCCATAAAGGCTCCGCCGGGCAGGCGAATATGACCGGTGCACAATTCCCGAATCACCATTGTGGTAACCGTGTGCATGCGGTGGGCGAGAGCCGGCGTGCCGGTAGAACACCTGATCGATACGGGGTTATGCTGGCAGGCGTGTCCATGCCACTGCAAGGGTCGCTGTTCGACAGCGCCGACAGCGAGGTGACGCTGGGCCCGCTCACGTCGCTGCGGCGCACCCCACTGCGCGCGGGGGCCTGGGTGGACGTGCTGCCCGGCTGGCTCACCGGGGCCGACTCGCTGTTCCAGCGCCTGGTCGCCGGCGTGCCGTGGGAGGCCGAACGGCGCCAGATGTACGACCGGATGGTCGATGTGCCAAGGCTTCTGCGGTTCTACCGGGAAGGTGAGCCGCTGCCGGATCCGGTGCTCGGGGCCGCCCGCGACGCGCTGAGCCGGCACTACGCCGCCGAGCTCGGCGAGCCGTTCCGCACCGCCGGCCTCTGCTTCTACCGCGACGGCCGGGACAGCGTCGCCTGGCACGGCGACCGCAACGGGCGGGGGGCGACCGAGGACACGATGGTGGCCATCCTGTCGGTCGGCGCGGCCCGCCCGCTACTGCTCCGGCCGCGCGGTGGCGGCCCGGTCATCCGGCACGCCCTGGGCCACGGTGACTTGATCGTTATGGGTGGATCGTGCCAGCGGACCTGGGAACATGCCGTTCCCAAGGTCGCCAGGACGGCCGGTCCGCGGATCAGCGTCCAGTTCCGTCCCCGTAGCGTGAGTTGATCATCCACAATCGTCGGTATGAGCCTGCAAGAAGCTCGGGTCGAGTTCCGGGTTGCAAACTGTAACGGTCGACAACTCAGCCGGGATCTACTGGTGGGCGAGAGCGTTGGCCTGTCACTCCAACGGAGTAGCCGGGGATGGCGGGCATCTACTCAGCCGTTGTGTGTGTAGGGAGGCGGTGATCGGGGCCCGCAGCAGAGAGAGGCGCAATGCGCACAATGCCGTCGCAGTCGTCGGAGGGCCAGGTCGAGCGGAACAACTACGCCGCCCCCCTCGGCACAAGATCCGGGTCGATCAAGGTGCTTCTCGCCGAGGATCTCGACCTGCTCCGGAGCGCCCTGGTCAGCCTGCTGTCCGAGGAGGAGGACATCGAGGTCGTCGCGGCGCTCAAATGCAATGACAAGGTGACCCAGGTGGCCATGCGGCTGCGACCCGACGTCGTGGTCGTCGACGTGGACCTGCCGTGCACCAACGGCCTGTCCACGGTCCGTGAGCTGCGCCGGCGCCTGCCCGAGACCCAGATCGTGGCGCTCGCCGCGGCCAAACCGGCCGGCCTCGTCCAGCGCCTCCTCGCCGCCGACGTCCTCGGCGCGGTCGACAAGGGCGCGCCCGCCGCCCGCCTGCTCGAAGCCATCCGCGGCGCCGCCAAGGGCGAGCTCGTCGTCGACGTCAACCTCGCCGTCGCGGCCCTCGCCGTCGAACCCAACCCGCTCACCCCGCGCGAGCTCGAGGTCCTCCGACTGGCCGCCGAAGGCGCGTCCGGCCCGGAGATCGCCGAGCAGCTCCACCTCTCCCCCGGCACCGTCCGCAACTACCTCTCCAAGGTCATCAACAAGACCACCGCCCGCACCCGCGTCGACGCCGTCCGCATCGCCCGCGAAGCCGGCTGGATCTGACCAGTCCCGCCTCTCCGGAATTTTTACCTTGGTCGCGTCCCGGGGAATGGTGCGGATGGCAGGTCGATTGTGGCTGGGTGCCGTCACGGTCCCCTGAGATTTTCATGCTGGTGGAGCGCCCGCGGGTGGATGAAACTGGGTGGGTCGTCCGCTGATGTCGCTTGACCTTGGTACCGGCGAGTCCGGCCCTGAGATTGATGCTGGAACCCGTCCCGGTTGGGTACCCCGGGTTGCTGCCGTAGAGCGCGAGTCTCAGAATCTTGATCTTCTTGCGGGTTCCGCGGGCGGCGTGTCCTGCCCGTTGGGATGGATTCGCAGAAGCGGAGGTGCCGTGGAGATCATCTATTCGCGGGTCGCGGCGATCGATGTGGGCAAGCGGGAGATCGCGGTGGCCGTGCGTATGCCCGGGGACACCCCCGGACAACGCCGGCAGCGGATCCGCAAGTACAAGACCTTCTACCCGGTGTTGCGGCAGATGGTGGCTTGGCTGGTTGAGCAGGGCGTCACGCATGTGGCGATGGAAGCGACCGGGGTGTACTGGAAGCCGGTCTTCCACGCCCTGTGCGAGGCGGAGCGGATCGAGGTGCTGCTGGTCAACGCCCGGCACGCCAAGAACGTCCCCGGCCGCAAGACCGACGTCAAGGACAGCGAGTGGCTGGCCCAGTTGCTGGAATGCGGCCTGCTGCGCGGCAGTTTCATCCCACCCAAAGACATCGCCGCGATCCGGGAGTTGACCCGTTACCGCAAGAAGCTGATCGAGACGCGGACCCGCGAGCTGCAACGGCTGTCCAAAGTCTTGGAGGACGGCGGCATCAAAATCGACTCGGTGGCCTCCACCATCACCACCCTCTCGGCGCGGGACATGATCGAAGCACTCATCGCCGGACAACGCGACCCCCGGGTGCTGGCCGAGCTGGCCCGCGGGGTGATGCGCACCAAGATCCCGGACCTGACCATGGCGTGTGCCGGCAGGTTCGGTGAGCACCACGCGCTGCTGGCCCGGCTGCACACCGACCACATCGATCACCTCACCGCCATGATCGAGGGCCTCGACGTGCGCATCGAGGAGATGATGGACCCTTTCGCCGAACCAGTCAGACTGCTCAAGACCGTCCCGGGGATCGGTGACCGCGCCGCGCAGGTGATCATCTCCGAGATCGGCGTGGACATGTCCCGGTTCCCGACCGCCGCGCACCTGGCCTCCTGGGCCGGACTGTGCCCGGGTAACAACGAATCGGCCGGCAAACACAAGTCCGGCCGGACCCGCAAAGGCAACACCGAGGTCCGCACCATCCTCACCGAGTGCGCCTGGGCCGCCGGCCGCACCGGCACCTACGTGGACGCCCGGTTCCGCCGCCTGCACCGCCGGTTCGGCAAGAAAGGAGGAGGAAGGGCCGCCCTCGCGATCGCCCACACCCTCATCGTGATCATCTGGCATGTCCTGCACGACAGTGCCAAGTACCGCGACCTGGGCTCGGACTACTTCACCCGCCACGACAACCCCGAAGCACGGAAACGAC
>NZ_DASYTH010000475.1:0-4546 GCF_036002505.1 Actinophytocola sp.
ATGACCACCGCGTAAACTGTCGGGGTTGTCTCGGCGAGGGCGGGCTGGCGCCCGTCGTGATCGACGCGGCGGTGCGACTGCCGTGTCTCCTCACGCTCTCGCCGCCGCAGCCGCCGCCCCCGGAAGTCTTTCATCAGCAAGGAGAGCACCACCGTGTCCGAGGTCCGTCTCGCCGCCGAGCCGCGCACCGAGTTCGGCAAGGGTGCCGCGCGCCGCACCCGACGCGCCGGCAAGATCCCCGCGGTGCTGTACGGCCATGGCTCCGACCCCAAGCACCTGGCCCTGCCGGCGCTCGAGTTCGCCCGCGTGGTCCGGGAGCACGGCCAGAACGCCGTGCTGACCCTGCAGATCGGCAACGGCAGCGACGAGCTGGCGCTGACCAAGACCGTCACCACGCACCCGATCAAGAACTACATCGAGCACGTGGACCTGCTGCTCGTCCGCCGCGGCGAGAAGGTCACCGTGGAGGTGCCGGTCGTGATCAGCGGCGACGCCGCGCCCGGCACGCTGGTCACGTCCGACCTCACCACGCTGCAGATCGAGGTGGAGGCGCTGACCATCCCCGAGCAGCTCGAGGTGTCCATCGCCGGCGCCCAGGCCGGCACCCAGGTGCTGGCCGGGCAGGTTGCGCTGCCGGCCGGCGCCACGCTGGTCAACGACCCCGAGGCGCTGGTCGTCGCCGTGAACGCGGCCCAGGCCGCCGAGGTCGAGGAGCCCGCCGAGGGTGCCGAGGCCGAGGTGGAGGCGCCGGCCGGCGAGAACGGCGAGGACTGACCGCGGGCGGGCATGGACACGGCGCCCACCCTGGTCGTCGGCCTGGGCAACCCGGGTCCGCGGTACGAGGGGAACCGGCACAACGTCGGTTTCCTGGTAGCCGACGAGCTGGCCGACCGGATGGGCGGGAAGTTCAAGGGGCACCGCTCGGTCGCCGACGTGCTCGAGGGCCGGCTGGCCGGCGCCCGGGTGGCGCTGGTCAAGCCGCGCGTGTTCATGAACCTCTCCGGCGGGCCGGTGGCCGGCGCGGTGAAGTTCTTCAAGGTGCCGATGGAAAACCTGGTGGTCGTGCACGACGAGCTGGACCTGCTGTACGGCGCGGTGCGGTTGAAGCTCGGCGGCGGTGAGAACGGCCACAACGGGCTCCGGTCGGTTACCAAGTCGCTGGGTAGCCGGGATTATCACCGGGTCCGATTCGGCATCGGCCGGCCGCCGGGCAGGATGGACCCGGCCGACTTCGTGCTCCGCGACTTCTCCGCGACCGAGCGAAAGGAGCTAGCCTTCGCGGTCGACCGGTGTGCGGACGCGGTTGAGGCATTGGTCAGCATGGGCCTGGAGGCGGCACAGAACGTGTTCCACGCCGGCTGACCGGAACGGAGGCAGCGCGGATGGACCGGGAACCGCTCACCCCGGACGAGGTTCGCAACGTCGTCTTCGACAAGGCGCCGCTGGGCAAACGCGGCTACCGCGAGCGCCAGGTCGACGACTTCCTCGACCGCATCGAGGCCGCCCTCCGCGGCCGCGACAACCTCAGCGCCGCCGACGTCCGCGACGTGGCCTTCGAAGAGGCCCCGCGGGTCAAACGCGGCTACCACGAGGACCAGGTCGACAGCTTCCTCGACATCGTCATCACCACCCTCGAACAACGCGAGCGCGCCCCCGCCAACCGCCTGCGCCCCGCCAACGGGGTCCCCGACCCCCGCTCCGGACCCGACGGCCGCCCGCGGGGCGCCGGCCAACCCCTGGGACCGGACTCCCGCGCCACCGGCCCCGACTCCCGGCGCGCGTCCGGCGGTCCGCCACCCGGCTCCCGTTCCGGCGGACCCGATCCGCGGCCCGGTGATCAGTTACCCGGCGGCGGCTCCTGGCAGAACGGCCCTCCGTCCCTCCGCGATGTCCGCCCCGTAGGCGGCCAGTCACCCGGCGCCCGGGTGAACGGCCCAGCCGGTCCCCCGTCCCTCCGCAACGTCCGCGCGGTCGGCGGCCAGTCACCCGCCCCCCGAGCCAACGGCCCGGCCGGTCCCCCGTCCCTCCGCGACATCCGCCCCGCCGGCGGCCAGTCACCCGGCGCCCGGTCAGCGGAGTTCCCGATCCCACCGGGGTCAATGGGCCGCGGCCCGGGCACGTCCACCGGGCTCCGTGCGGTCCCACCACCGTCCGGCCGCGGCCCGGTACCCGTACGCCCGGACCCCACCGAGCAAACCAACCCGATGCCGCTTGAGCCCCCGGTCCCCCGCGACGGCCCGCTCGCCCTCGGCGCCCGGCTGTCGCTGCCCATCCCGCCGGCGCCGCCCGGCGCGCACGGCTACCGCCCGGCCGACGTCGAGCGCCTGGCGGCCCTGCTCGCCCTCGCCGTCGAACAGGCCAACGGCCCCACCTTCACCGACCTGATGAACGCCCGCCTCAACTGGACCCCCGGCACCGGCCAGGGCTACCACACCGGCGTCGTCGACGCCCTGCTCTCCGCCTGGGTAGCCGAACTCCGCCGCCGCGACGGCGGTTAACCAGCGTGTTGGCGCCCCACGTCGCCATGTTTGCCTGTGGCGTCGGTGTGTTGGCGCCTGGCGTCGGTGTGTTGGCACATCACGATGTGGCGGACCGCGCCAGATGCCAATGCGCCGACGTGAGGGGCCAACACAGCTGCGTGAGGCGCCAACATGGCGGCTAAGCGAGGTCCGCTTCGCCTTTGGCGATGCTGGCGGCTAGCTGTTCGCCGGCGGCGGCGCGGCGGAGCTTGCCGGACGGGGTCTTGGGCAGTGTTCCCGGCGGCAGCACCAGTACGGCGGCCGGGCGGGCGTTGACCGACTCGAACACGCGCGCGCCGACGTCCTTGCGCAGCGCCTTTTCCGCGGCCTCGTCACCGGCCAGTTTGGACTCGACGACGACGGCGAAGCGCTCGCGGCGGCTGCCGGCGTCGAGCCGGACGGCGACCGCGTTGCCGGCGCGGACACCGTCGACCGCGGTGGCGGCGCGCTCGATGTCGGTGGGGTAGATGTTGCGGCCGCCCATGATGATCACGTCCTTGCGCCGGCCGCAGATGACGATCTCACCGTCCACCGTGTACCCGAGGTCGCCGGTGGCCAGCCAGCCGTGCTCGTCCTGGGTGGGCACCGGACCGTCCACGGTGAGGTAGCCCGGGGTGATCGCGGCGCCGCGCAGCCGGATCTCGCCGACCTCCCGCTCTCCCAGCCGGTTTCCTTGCTCGTCAACGACTTCCGCCTCGATGCCGGGCAGCGGCGGGCCCAGCCGGGCGAACGAGCGCACGGTCCGCTCGCGGTGGTCCGCGGCGGACGGGTCGACCGGAATGGCGCGGCCCTGCGACTCCAGCGCGTCGGCGTCCACGTAGTCCAGGGTCAGCCCGGTGAACAGCGGCGCGAACGACACCGCGAGGGTCGCCTCGGCCATGCCGTACGCGGGGAACACGCATTCCGCCGGCATGCCGTACCGCGCGCCGGCCTCGGTGAACGCCCGCACCGCCTTCTCGTCGATGGGTTCCGCCCCGTTGAGCGCGATTCGCAGCGTGGACAGGTCGTACCCGGCCGAATCGTCCGCAGTGGACAGTCGCCGGCCGAGCAGCGCGTAGGCGAAGTTGGGCGCGGCGGTGATGGTCGCCCGGTACTTGGTGATCAGCTGGGCCCAGAGCAGCGGCGCGGTGAGGAAGTCCACCGGGGTGACCTTGACCAGCCGCACGCCGATCAGCATCGGCGTGGTGTAGAAGCCGACCATCCCCATGTCGTGGAACATGGGCAGCCAGGACACCATGATGTCGTTCTCGATGTCCAGCTTGGCCATCTCGGCCATCGCCTCGATGTTCGAGATCAGGTTGCCGTGGGTGATCCGCACGGCCTTCGGCTCCGCGGTCGAGCCGCTGGTCAGCTGCAGCAACGCGGGCGCGTCCTCGTCCACCTCGACCACGCCGGGCAGCGGCTGCCCGCCGCCGAGGTCGGTGATCAGCCGGTAGCCGATCCCGCGCTCCTCCAGCACCGGCGCCAGCTGGTCGAACGGCGCACCGAGCAGCACCAGCTTGGAGTCGATCATGCTGAGCACCCGCACGGTGTCCTCGGCCCACATCGCGATGTCCGTGCGCGGCGTCGGCTGGTGCAGCATCGTGACGCTGCCGCCGGCCAGCCACACCGCCTGCACCGCGGGCCCGATCGCGGCCGGCTCGGCGGCCAGCACCGCCACCGCGTCGTGCTTGCCCAACCCGTGAGCCACGAGGTCGCCGGCGACCTGCCGCGCCCGCTCGTGCACCTCACCCCAGGTCGTGTGCACCGGCTCCTTCGGCTCCCCGGTCACCACGCCCTGCCGCTGCCCCACCGTGCGGGCGGTTTCCAGCAGCCTGTCCACGAACCGACTCATGCTGTGTCCTTCTGGCTCGCTCCGCTCGCACGAGCGGGCCTTGACGTGGTGTCTTCCCTCCTGCGCTGCTCGGTCACTCGCTGGCGCTCGCTCCCTGCGCTGCTCGTCAGTCCAGACACCACCGGCCCGCTCACAGCTCCCCCTCGCAGGCTCGGTCGAGCCGCTCGCGGTCGCCCTGTGACATTGATTCGCT
>NZ_DASYTH010000476.1:0-4622 GCF_036002505.1 Actinophytocola sp.
TATGTTGTCGTACACCGGCTCACCCGGTGTCACGGTGCCGGTCGTCGGATTGCTACCGGCACCCAGCAGCGGCAGGCCGTTCACCGGCAGACCCATGGGAGACCCGCCCGTCCCACCGCCGACCATCGGCAGCGGCAGGCCACCGATCGGCGAACCGGACTGCGGCGCTCCCCCGCCACCGACCAGCGGCAGCGGCAGGCCGCCCACCGGCGACCCGGACGGAGCGCCGCCGGTCGCGAGACCGGTGACACCCGACAGCGCGGAGATGCCCGGCAGCGGGTCCGGCGCCGGGATCGCGGTGGCCGTGGCCGTCAGGCCGACGGAAGCGGTCATGGTGATCACGCTGAGCGCGGTCGCACGCGTCGAGTTCCTCAGCGCGCCGCGGGACAGCGCGTGCCGCGGCCCGGAACGCCTCCGTCCGCGCTTCGCATCCGTTGTCGAAGGATCGGGTGAATCCGAGTGGGCGCTCATCGCCGCCCTTGCGGATGGGGTGCCTGCGCGACCGCGTCGGCCCCAACGGAACATCCTCATCTAGATTGCTCTCCATAATTCAGCCCGCCCATATACAGGCGGGACGCCTTGATGACTTGGGTCGAACAAATGATTTCGGAAATGCCTGACCTGGCACTGCCGCCGGCCAGCTCGACACCGAGCGGCAATTGCGGATCCCGTTTGAGTCCGCCCGCATGTTCCGGCGAGCCGCCTCTTCGGCGGCGTGACCGAAACTCAGGCGCCGACGTCAGGCAGGTGATACCTCAGGATCGTCCGCACGATGACGGAGCGGATAGACACTGTCCGGTGCGATTTCCGCGATGAACGCGTCGTCGCGCGAGTCCCTGCCAGGTAGCACGACGCCACTGGTGGGCCCTCCGGACGAACCGGCGGACGAAGTCCCCGCGCCGGTTCCGGCGGCCGCGAACGGCAGCACCGGAAAGCCGGTCGGGAAGTCATACGGAGAGCCGCTGTCACGGCGCACCGAGGCGCCGGTCGCAGCTGGTGTGGGGGCGGCAGACCCAGCCGGCGCCGCGACGCCGTGCGGGTTCCGGGCGACCGTGGTCGGTGCCGCTTCGGTGGGCGGCTGGGTGGTCCCGACGGCCGTGTCCGGACGCGAAGGCACATCCAAACTTGGCGTTTCGGGCACGACCTCCTGGTCGGTCACGATGGCATCGATCGCCGTGTCCACGTCGGTCGCGGTGCCGCGCAGCACCTCGGCAAGGCCGTCGCCGGCCACCACACCGACGTTGACCGCCACTGCCCTGGTCACCTGGCTGAGCCCGGTGGCCCTGTCCACGTCGGCGACGGGGCGCAACAGCACGTACACCGGGGCCGTCGTTGGACGTTGGACGCTGTCCGCCACGCTGGTCGTCGCCACCGTCTTCTGCGCGGTGTCCACCGCCGCGGTCACCAGGTCCAGCAGCCGGTTGTGTGCCGCCGCCGGCAGGTCGGCAGCGTCCTCCGTGGCGCTCGCGGCAGCGGACCACGACGCGGCGATGGCAAAGCCGCCCAGGAGAAAGGCGCCGAGAAGAACCACACGACGGACGGCGACCAGGCAGGTCGCCCGCCGCGCGGACGAGCACGTCGTGCTCGTCGCATCCGCTCGTCGCGTCAGCACTACCTCTCCTTTGGTGACATCAGCAGCGCGAATTACGTCGCGCATGTCGGTAGGCGGGAGACTATGTCGAAACCTGCCCGTCTCGACGCCCATCCCACGCTAATTCCGTCGACTTCACCCAAAGGTGTCACTGGTCTCATCCGACGAAGACCGACCCACGGTTCACCTGATCGAGATACCGTCCGTGTCAATCCCGTGGCGCCCGCAAGGGGTCACGTCTCAGAATATAAACGCCCCGTAATTGCCCGCCATCCATTGTGGCGAAGTCAGGTGTCACCCTACGGGTCTTGGTCAGCATGTCTTCCGTACCGGCCGCACCCGAGGATCTCGTCCGGCGCGCGTGGCCTGGTCGCGGTCCGGTCGTCGGCTGAGCGATGATCCGTGTGATGCCTGCCACATCACTTGTTCGACGGCGTCGACACCGTGGGCGTAGGCGAGGGTCACCACCTCGGGCGCAACCGCCGGGCACCAACGAGATCACTCAGGTCAAGTCCTGCTGGCGAGTGGATCTGACCGGCGGGGTGGTCACCGGGGACGCCGCATGCCCAGCACAACACCCGCCGCCCACATCGCGGCGGAGCGCGGTGGCGTATGCGTTGACGGTCAAGGAAAATCGCCCCGGCCTGCTCACCCGGACCGCTGCGGTGCTCCCCCGCCCGCCGCACCGGCCGTACTCATGCGTGTTCTCGATCTCATGATCAACCTTCACCAAAGGTGAGCTCGGGCAGCTGCCACGAACCCGTGAGTGCGGTTGATTGACGTCCGAGGACTGGAGCCCAAAACCCAGTGCCACCTATGTGAGAGCACCGGATCCACCCTCGATCCAAATCTTCCTCACCGGCGGACTTATGCGACACAATCGCGCAATTGTCACCTTTGCCGGCGCCACCATTCTCGCCGCTGGCACCGCCCTGCTTCTCCCCATGGCCGCCCAGGCAGCCGTGCCCTGCAACGAGTCGGCGTTGGTCACCGCGGCCAACGCCGCCGGCGGCGGGGCGGTAACCCTGACCCCTGGATGCACCTACACCCCGACCGCCAGCCACGGCAACGACGGCGTGAACGGACCCACCGGACTGCCCCTCATCACCACCCCGATCATCCTTGAGGGCAACGCCAGCACCATCACCCGCGCCACCACAACCAGCACGTTCCGCATCGCACTCAAGGCGATCACCCTCAGCGGTGGCCACCGTCCGGCAACACGCCAATGGTCTCGGTGCCCTCTACAGCACCCAGCACACCGGCCGCGGCGACGTTCACCGGGGTCAGCTCGTCGGTCCGTTGGCCGTTGACACGCTGACAGCACGGCGCGCACAAGCCAAGTTCTGCATGCCGGCGCAGCTGACCGCGCTCGCCGCACGTGGCCACGCCGGCGGCAGCGCGGACACGGCTTCTGCGGGGCTAGCAGGACGGGCCCTGCGGCGGCAAGGTCCTGCACAACCGCGTGTCGGCCCGGCGCACGTCGGCTCGCTCGTGGTCACACCGGCTGTCGATGACACCGGCGGCATCGATCGGCCGCGGGCGTTGACGACCTCCGGCTCCACCGGGCGGAACAGCTGGGTCAAAGGTCGACCGGCGTTGACAGCGAAAGCCCGGGCCACCCGCCGGTTGCCCGCAGACCGACAGCCCGGTCTGCTCCTGGCCTGCCGGGAGGTCAAGAATCGCGGACCTCGGACCGGTTGTCGATGACCACGCTACGTTCGGCACGCCAAGACTGGGAGCTACCGCCAGCACCTGGCCCAGCAGATGCTCCCACCACCCAACGGGCGAGTTGCCGTGACCGCGTGAGCCACCGGGTAGCCCGCTGATCGACCCGCGGGCGCCCAGGGAATTGGCGTACTACCGCCACCTACTCTCGCGCTGGTCTTGACACGCGTTCATGACACAGCGCGATCCAATGTGGAGCTTGAGGAGCGTTTGACCTGATGAACGGTGGTGCTCCCAACGGGATTCGAACCCGCGCTGCCGCCTTGAAAGGGCGGAGTCCTAGGCCGCTAGACGATGGGAGCCCGGAGTTGCCCGCTGTGGAGCACCGAAAGCGTAGGACACGCCACGGGTGCAGCTCAAAGCGGGTTTCGCTCCGGGGCTCCCACCGCGGGTTCAGCGTCGCACCGGCGGCACTCCATCGTCGCCGGGCACGAGGCCTAGCATCTCCAGCAGCTCCCGGCAGTCTTCGACGCCGAGCGCCCCGCGTGCCACGGCCAGTTGGGCCCGGCGCACCTGCTCCTCGGTGACTCTGGCGGTCTCCCCGGTGCGCTGCGTCGGGACTCCGCCCGTGAAGGAGGAGCCGGGGTCGATGCTTTCCTGCTGCAACAGGAAGTGACGTACTTCGGCATGCCCGCTCATGAGGCCTCCCCGGCTTCGGTTTGGCGGTGAGGGTATGAGACCTCACCGGTGTCCCGCAGCCCCCTGTCGAGTGAACCACGAGCGCACTCATAGTCACCAGATCAGCGATCATCCAGTCCGGGCTGGCGCCCCGGCCCGCGGACTCCTCGCCAAATCACCCGATTGGACGAGCGGGTCATGACCGGGCTCGCGAACGAGCCGGTCGCCGGCCCCTTGGGACCCGGTTGGACGGTGGCGCAATCCGGTCGCGGCCGGTGATCATGACCACGAACGGCCACCACCCGCCCAGGGCACCTGGGTATCTCGTGATCGACAAACAGCGGCGGTCGTGACGACGTGTACCCAGCAACCGGGATCTGTACACGAGTGGGGGACGCCGACTTCCTCAAGCGGGCCAGCGGCCGCTCCGACAACACGGTGGGGAGTTCGCGAAGAGAGGACCCATCGTGCCAATGCACACCATCTACACCGTGTACACCGTCGGCGGGATGACCTGCCGCCACTGCGCCGACACGGTCAGCGGCGAACTGTCCGGGATGGACGGCGTCACCGACGTCGCGGTCAACCTCGCCACCGGCGCCGTCACCGTGGCCAGCGCCACCGAGCTCAGCCACCATTTGGTCGAAGCGGCCGTCGCACATGCGGGCTACCAACTCGTCGACTG
>NZ_DASYTH010000477.1:0-2197 GCF_036002505.1 Actinophytocola sp.
TCGCTCGAACCAGGCAGCTTGCCCACGTAGGTCACCCAGATCCTCGAGCCGTCCGACGACGTCGCGATCCCGTTGAGGCGCGCCTGCCCGAGCGAGCGGTGAGCGGCTCGCACCTCGCGCACGGCCACGACGGTGCCGTCCTGCCGCATCCGGACGATCGTGCTGTTCCCGCGGTTGCAGACATAGAAATCTGTGTTCGGTTGCATCGTCGTGTTGCTGGCATGGTCGGGGTGCGCGGTTTCGATCTGCACCGGAGCCAGGTCGAGTGGCTGGTTCAAGGCCGCCGATCGAATGACACGCGCGGCACCGGGCATGAAGACCTCGTTGCCCGTCGGGCCACCGACGGTCACGTCGATGGCCTTGATCGAATTGTCGAACGGCTGGCTCACGTACAGGGTGAAGTGGGGCGCGTAGTTCACGATCGCGCCAAGGCGCGGGAGGACGCGGCGCTCTGGATGACCCGCGTCGCGGGCGGGCCAGGACCGATTCGCGAGCGGCTGCACGGTGCCGGGCGGGGCGATGCCGTCGAGCGCCTTCTCCGTGTGTTCCTGGACGATACTGCCGTCTGCCACGACCACGGCGAAGACGGCGCGACCGGTGCCGTCTGGCGATCGGCCGAGCAGGGCTGTGCCGACCGCGGCCTGAGAGAGCGCACCGGGGATGACCTGTACCGGCTGCCGGCCGGTCAGGTCGCCGAAATAGACGCCGCCGGTCCTCGGGTTGGGCGCACCCTTGAGCGGACGGCCGTCCGGGTCGGTGATCGACGACGACCCGGGCCCTTCGAGCCCGTAGGGGGCGTTGGCGGGCCACAAGCGGCCGAAGGCGTTGTTGATGGACATGCCGAGCGGGTTGGCGACGCCCGTTTGGTTGGCCGTTACGGCGGCCGGGCTGTAGATGCCGTTGAGCCAGTTCGGGCTCTGGGCGCTGTACATCTGGACCGCCCCGTCCAGCGCTGAAGCCTGATTCCCTGCGCTGGCGAAGGTGGGCGGCACGGCAAGTCCGGCTCCCTGCGGGTCGATCGAGAGAAACGAGCCCTCAAACTGATCGGCGTTCGCCTTTGGCGCCCCGAAGTTGGAGCGGCTCCCGACGACGATGCGGGTCGGATCGAGCACCCGACCCGGCTGGGTCAAGACCGCCAGCTCGGGATTGGAGTTAATCGGGCTACCGGGAAGGAACCTGCCGATCGGGGAGAGCGCCGACGCGCCCGGAATGCCGAACGCGATCACGCGCCCGTCGATGAACGGTGCGCTCCCCTGTTTAGCGGAGACGGAGGCCATGGTGCCCCCGACCGTCAGAGCGGCGACGCTTGCCGCCGCCGCGAGCGTGACGATCGCGCGGCGCCGAGTGCTCAGTTTCACGCGTTCTTCGGCATGGTCAGCTGACATTCTCTGGCCCCTCCAACTCGCGTGGTGGGTAGACACCCGGGAGTACGGACCGCGTCGAGGCGACTTCGGTCGTGCCCTGGACGCTGGCAGCAATAGCAATGACCCGAGGGCCCAAGGTCCGACGGTCGCGGACTGGCTTCGTCATTCGCCCACGCTGTCCAGCAGGGCGGTGTACTGCCATCGGGCAACCAACCTCACCTTGTCAGCTGCCTCCCTGACGGCGTTCCCTCGGTGTCGAGGGCCGCGGGAACACGTGGTACGAAAGTACTACCGCGGTGTCCCAGGCGCAAGACCCAGGCGCGCGGTTGACGGACCTCAGGGCGCGCATGTAAGTCAGTGGCTGATCAGGTTGAGGGAGTGGCTCGTCGCCGTCCGCCGACGCGGCGCAGCGCCCGATACATGTCACGGGGATCGACCGGGGGCGCGATGACGCTCGCGCCGTCGGCACCGCACGTCGAATCATCACGAGGCCCCTCGGCAGCCCGGGCAAGGTCCGCGGACGCCCAACTGGAGGTAGGTCCAATGAGATCCACGCGGCCGTCGCTTCAGGTTTGCGGTGCGAGCCGCTCCCCTGCCTCGATCCTGATCGGCAGCCGGTTCTCGGGCGGCGTCAACGGGCAGGAGAACCGAGGGTCGTACACGCAGGAGGGGTGGTATGCGAAGTTGAAGTCGAGCGTGTACGTGCCATCCTCCTCCGGATCGAGGTCGAGGTAGCGGCCGGCGCCATAGGTCTCGGTGCCGCTCGTCCTGTCGAGAAACGGCACGAACAAGGACTCGTCGTCGGACTCGTCGCCGACGTCGAAGGTGTAGGC
>NZ_DASYTH010000478.1:0-3201 GCF_036002505.1 Actinophytocola sp.
GCGCCGTGGTCGCCGCCGCTAAGCCGAGGTCAGGTGACGCTCACGACGACCTTGCCGAGGGTGCGTCCCTCGCCCACCCGCGCCAATGCCTCGGGCACCTCGTCGAGGGTGAACGTGCGGTCGATGTGGATGTCGAGGTCACCCGATACGCAGAGGTCGGCGACCGGTTCGAAATGCGCCGGCCCTTGCTTGACCGCGAGCACGCCCAGCCGGCGGTGCGTGAGCCGACCGGCCAGGGAGCCGATCGTCAGGACGCGCAGCAGCGCCCCGACCGACCCGCCGACGCACCGGTAACGACCGCCCGGGGCCAATGCCCGGCGGTAGGCGAACACCGACTGGTGCGCGACCAGATCCAGGATGAGATCGTACTGGCCGCCACGGGTGAAGTCGTCGCTGCGGTAGTCGATCACCGCGTCCGCGCCGACCGACCGCATGAACTCGAGCTTGCTTGCGTTGTCGACGCCGGTCACGTGGGCGCCGAGTCGCTTGGCGAGCTGAATCGCGAAGGAACCCGAACCTCCGCCGGCACCATTGATCAGGACTCGTTGTCCGGCCCTAGCGCCCTCGGTGCCCTGCCACGCGATCGCGCCCGCCTGCGGAATCGTCGACGCCTCGGCGAAGGACAGTGCGCCGGGCTTGCGGGCCAGCACCGGCTCGGGGGCGATTGTGTACTCGGCGAAGCCGCCCTTGAGCACGAGGTTGTCGCCGTACACCTGGTCACCGGGCTGGAACCGGGTGACGGCCGGACCGACCGCATCGACCCATCCGGCGATGTCGGAGCCGAGTGTCCGGCGGGCCGGGGAGCGCAGGCCCCCGATGCGGGAATACAGCGGCGAGCCGCGCAGGGTCTCCCAGTCGCTGAGGTTGACCGAGGTGGCCGCGACCTTGACGAGCACCTGGCGGGCAGCGGGAGACGGCGTGGGAACGGTCTCGATCCGCAACTCGTCGGGCAGCCCGTACCGGTCGTACACGACCGCTCTCAACCGCGTACCCCCAACCGTCCAGGAGAAGTGGATTGGCCGACGCCACCCCCGATGCGTCCAGGGTCTGCAGCCTCAACCCTTTCTGTAGCAGGCCGGGGCAACCAGTTGACCGAACAGGAGCGCCCGCTGGCGACGGCTCGTGCGTCCTGGCAGACACGGCTCGGCCGGGGAACCGCAGCCACCGTGCCGATGCCCGTCTCACGGTGTCCAGGACGGCGATCAGCGGCAGAACAGGACGGCGAGATATCGCAGCGTGGGCTTTACAACCATACGAGCTCCGTAACGAGACGTCACCCGCTGTACATGGAAGAGAAGGCGCACGATCTCACAACTGAGGCTGGTCAGGTCAGCGACCGGAAGCGGGCTCGGCTCGATCGGGCCGGCAGGTTGCGTGTGCTCAGGTAGAAATTCGGAGCCGGCCATCATCGCCGATCGTGGCGCCCGAGATTGCCGTCCCTGGTGGCAGTCCTCGAAGTTGGTCATGCAACTGCCCGGCGATGTTCACACCCACTACGAAGTCGGTGACGCTGACGTTGCTGACGTCGATAGAGCCGCCAAGCGTGGGCGAGATCGTGAAGTCGTATACCTCATCCGGGCCCGCAACTAGGCCGGCGCGCTCGGCCGCCATTGCCAACGCACCCAGCAGGTACAGGTCTTGGCCCTCGGCCGAGTTCAGGGCGGCGCTCAGCTCGTCCGCGGTCTGCCATGGCCGCGTAAGCGTGCCCTCGAGGGTGTCCAGCCACCAGAAGCCGTCGGCCGCCTGGAAGAAGATGTCACCGAACGGGGAGGTGAAGATGGGCGTCTTGCCCGCGAGGTCGAGCCAGCCCCATGATTCGGTCGCCTCGGCGTGTTGCTCTGGCGTGAAGTTCCTCGTCAGCTGCACACGGTATTGAACCAGCACGCGAGCGCCGCGTCGACCGCAAGTCGGCCCAACCGCGTGGGGCGTTGCGCGAAGATGCGGGCGACCACGGGAGCTACGGAAAGCGGTAAAAGCTGTCAGCGGTACGACCTCTTCGCGGCAGATCAGTACACTTGATTGTGAAGGTGCCGATTACGGCGAGTTCGGAGGCGTGGCCTTCTGCGGGTAGATCGTCTCGTGGCGGGCCAGCATGGCGACGAACTCGTCGATCTTTCGCTCGCGGGTCTGCGCCCGTTTGACGGCATTGACGCGGTAGATGAGAGCGAACCGGTTGGTCGTGGTGAGTACGTCGAACATGGCTTGGGCGGCCGGGACGGCGGCGATGGCGGCGAGGAGGTCGGCCGGTGCCTCGGCTTCCGACGGCGGGGCGTAGGCCGTCGCCCACCGCCCGTCCGCTTTCGCGGCGTCTACCGCGGCGCGGCCTGGGGGCAGCATTCGCCCCTGTGCTTCCAGCCGGGCCACGTGGGCGATATTGCGTTGTGACCAGGAGCTGCGGGGTCTACGAGGGGTGAACCGGATCCAAGAGGTCTCCTGATCCCGTTTCCGGGTCTGCCCGTCGATCCAGCCGAAGCACAGGGCCTCGTCGACCGCCTGCTGCCAGGTCAGCGTGGTGACTGTGCCGCCCTTTTTGGTCAGGGCCAGCCAGACGCCGGGCGACGTGGCGTAGTTGGCCGACAACCACGCGCGCAGCGCCTCAGCGGCCGCGACGATCAACTCATCCAGCTCGGCGCTCGCCATGACGGCAGGCTAACCGACGCGACGTGGCCGCAGCCTCCGCCCGTTGGCGAGCCGGCCCCGCCGGGCTGCCGACGCACCGGCTGCCGAAGACGTCCCGCACCACCGGGGCCAGGGTCTCGGCGTCGGCGAATTTCGTTCAGCGGCCATTTCTCATCCCGTTCTGGAGCGCCTGCGCCGATCCTCCGTCAGCGGCTTTAGCCTCTGCAGATTCAGATGCCGGTCGAGCCCACTACCAAATCGTCAAGGCTAAGAAATTGTGTGTGGTTGTGCCCTTCATCGGCATGATCACGCGCACTGTCATCGGCATGTCCGCGCTCCGAATGACGAAGCTGGCCGGGACCGAGCCGTGTGCTACCGGGTGATTGCCGCGGATCGGGCGGTTTACTCGATGCGGTGGCAGCCCGCCGGCCGCGCAGGGCAGCGCCGTGGTCGCCGCCGCTAAGCCGAGGTCAGGTGACGCTCACGACGACCTTGCCGAGGGTGCGTCCCTCGCCCACCCGCGCCAATGCCTCGGGCACCTCGTCGAGGGTGAACGTGCGGTCGATGTGGATGTCGAGGTCA
>NZ_DASYTH010000479.1:0-11076 GCF_036002505.1 Actinophytocola sp.
GGACGCCGATCACACCTTAACCATACGCGGTTGGCCAACCCGGCGTTCCCCGGTTTATACAGGTGTTTCCGCGTCCGATCCGGGAAAGCCTTCGCATCCGAATTGGACAATTTGCATGCGCCGGGAAAGCTTGAAGTTAGAACAACTTTAGCCGGCGTCCACACGATGAGGGCAGTCAGCGACAGGGGACCGCCCATGGACACCACGGACATCCGCATCCTGTCGGCGGGGTCGGCATTGCCCGGCCCGCCGGTCGGCAACGCGGCGCTGGCCCGGCGGTTCCACATGGACGCCACCTGGGAGACGTGGGTGAACGTCTTCATCGGCACCCACACCCGCCACCTCGCCGTGGACCTGGACAGCGGCGAGATCACCAGCTCGCTCGCCGACCTCGGCGAGACCGCGGCCCGCCGGGCGCTGGAGCGCGGCGGCCTGGACGCCGCGGAGATCGACCTCATGGTGCTGGCCACCGCGACGCCGGACGCGCTCATGCCGGCCACCGTGAACGTGATCGCCGACCGGCTCGGCATCGACGGCGTGCCGACCTATCAGCTGCAGTCCGGCTGCGCCGGCGCGGTCCAGGCGCTCGACGTGGCCCGGTCCCTGCTCACCTCGGGCGACGCGCGGACCGCGCTGGTGATCGGCGGCGACAGCTGCGCCAAGCACTTCGACCTCGGCGCGGACCTGACCCGGCTGTCCCCCGCCGAGCTGGTGAACGTGGTGCTGTTCGGCGACGGCGCGGGCGCGGTCGTGCTGACCTCGCGGCCGGCCCGGGACACGGTGGCGCTGCGCCGGGTGCTGAACCGGCTCACCGGCCGCGGCCGCCCGCCCGGCCAGGTGGTCGAGTGGTACGGCCGGGCCGACCGGCACCCCGGGCGGCCCGCGGTCACCGAGGACTACAAGGCGGTCGAGGAGTCGGTTCCGCTGCTGGCCGCCGAGATCCTCAAGGAGCTGCTGGACGACCTCGGCTGGTCCGCCGTCGACGTGGACTACCTGCTGCCGCCGCAGCTGTCCGGCACGATGACCGCCCGCATCGTGGCCGGGCTGAACCTGCCCGCGGCCGAGGAGATCACCTGCGTGCGCCAGACCGGCAACACCGGGAACGCGCTGCCGTTCCTGCAACTGGAGCGGGCGCTGGCCGAGATGACCACCGGCGACCGGGCGCTGGGCATCGCGGTCGAGTCCAGTAAGTGGATCAAGGCCGGCTTCGCGCTGGAGAAGGTATGACCACCAACGACTTACGCCCGGCGCCGGACGGGGAGTTACTCGCGCTGGCCCGGGAGGGCACCCTGGCCCGCGAGTACCCGCGGGTGCGCCGGCTGGTCGGGGAGCTCTCCGGCGACGCGCTGGTCCGCGCCGGGCAGCTGCTCACCTGGCTCGACCAGGACGAGGTGATCTCCGCGCATCCCGCGGTGTCCCCGGTCAAGATCGCCATCACCGGGCACGGCACGCTGCACGCGCTGGTCGCGCCGCTGACCGCGGAACTGGCCCGGCACGGGTTGCTGCTCCGCCCGTACCTGGCCGACTTCGACAGCTACGTCTCGGCGCTGGCCGAGCCGGGCAGCGACCTCTACGCGCAGCGGGCCGACCTGGTGGCCTGCGTGCTGGACCCCGCGGTGATCGCCGACGAGCTGCCCACGCCGTGGCGGCACGAGGACGCGGTGCGGGTGCTCGAGGAGAAGCTGGCGCTGCTGGAGCAGCTGGCCGACCGCTACGGCGAAGCGGGCGACGCGGTGCTGGTGTTCAACACGATCCCGCTGCCGCACGAGCTGTGCGCACAGCTCGTCGACCGGCGCTCCCGGGCGGCCCTCGGCGCGGCCTGGCGGGAGACCAACGCCCGGCTGCTGCGCCTGATGGACACCCGCCCGTGGCTGGTGGTGCTGGACCTCGACCCGCTGCTGACCGAACCGATCCCGCTGTGCGACCCGCGCGCCAGCGTCTACGTCAAGGCGCACCTGTCCGGTGAGCTGCTCGCCCGCTACGCCCGCGAGCTGGGGCACCTGGCCCGGCAGATCACCGGCCGCACCAAGAAGTGCCTGGTGCTGGACCTGGACGGGACGGCCTGGGGCGGGGTGCTCGGCGAGGACGGGATCGACGGCATCGAGGTGGCCGGCACCTACCGCGGCGAGGCGTTCCGCGCGTTCCAGAAGGTGGTCAAGCAGCTGGCCGCGCAGGGCGTGCTGGTGGCCGTGGTCAGCAAGAACGATCTCGACCTGGTTCGCCAGGCGCTGCGCGAGCACCCCGGGATGACGCTGCGCGAGAATGACCTGGTGCGGGTGATCGCCAACTGGCGGCCCAAGCACGACAACCTGGTGGGGCTGGCCGCGGACCTCAACATCGGCGTGGACAGCCTGGTGTTCGTCGACGACAGCCCGTTCGAGTGCGGGCTGGTGCGCAGCGAGCTGCCCGAGGTGGCGGTGGTGGCCCTCGACGGCGAACCGGCGGCCCACCCCGGCGCGCTGCTGCGGGACGCCTGGTTCGACAGCCGCGACGTCACTGCGGAGGACCTCACCCGGACCGTGCGCTACCGGGAAGAGCTGGTACGCAAGGACTTCCTGCGCAGCTTCGGCTCGCTGGACGGCTACCTGGACGAGCTGGGCGTGCGGGTCCGGCTGTGCCGGGCGGTCCCCGCCGACGTGCCCCGGATCTCGCAGCTCACGTTGCGCACCAACCAGTTCAACCTGACCACGGTGCGGCTGCAGCAGCCGGACGTGCAGCGGCTGCTGGCCGACCCGGACGCCACCGTGCTGGGCATCCACGCCGCCGACCGGTTCGGCGACAACGGACTGGTCGGCGCGATCTTCCTGCGGCGCGAGGGAGACAGTGTGCGGCTGGAGAACTTCCTGTTGAGCTGCCGGGTGTTCGCCCGCGGCATCGAGCAGGCCTGCCTGTCGGCGGTGCTCCGGCACGCCGGCGCGTCGGGTGTTCAGGACGTGCTCGGCGGCTACCGGCCGAGCACCAAGAACGGGAAGGTGGCGGACTTCTACCCGATGAACGGGTTCATCCGGGTGTCCCAAGTGGACGATCTGCAGGTGTTCCGGCACGACCTGGCCGCGATTCCCGCGCCGCCCCGGCACATCGAGCTGATCGTGCTGCTCGGGGCGGGCCGGTGAACAGCCTGGAGGAGTTCGTCTCGCTGGTGCGGGACGAGGTCGGGCTGCCGGTTACGGTGGACGACGCCGGCGTCACCCTGGACGACCTGCCCGGGTGGGACTCGGTGCACCTGCTCACGTTGCTGGTGGCCGTCGAGCGCGCCACCGGGCGGCCGCTGCCCATGCCGGACGTGCTGGAAGCGCCCAGCCTGCACCACATCTACGCGCTGGCGGTGAACCATGAGTAGGAGCGAGAGCGAGGCCGCGGTGTCGGCTGGACCGAGGAGCAGCGCAGGGAGCGAGGAACGAGCGACCGAGCAGCGCACGAGGGAAGCCGACACCATGAGCGGCCGAGCGGAAGCGACCAGTGCAAGCAGCGCTCCCCTGGCCCGGCAGCGGCGGCACACGCTGCATTTTCTGGCGGAGATCCGGGCGATGTCGCCGGTGTTCCTGGACACCGAGGTCGACATGAGCGCGGTGCTCGCCCACCGGGAGGCCGGCCGGCAGTACTCGGTGGTGAGCTACGTGCTGCACACCGCGGCCCGGGTGCTGGCCCACCACCCGCGGGCCAACGCCGCCGTGCGCGGGCGGCGGGTCGCCGGGTTCGACGGTGTCAACGGGAAACTGGCGCTGGACAAGCGGATCGGCGGCGAGCGGGTGGTGCTCGCCGCGGTGCTGCCGGACCTGCACGAGGCGAGCCTGGCGGAGATCCAGCGCCAGGTGGAGCACTTCCGGGACGGTGACCCGGACACGATGCCGGAGTTCGCCGGGGTGCGGGCGCTGCACAAGCTGGGCTGGCCGCTGGGGCGGCTGGCGTTCCGCCGGGTGGTGCGCCCGCTGCGCACCCGGGCCGCGGTGCTCGGCACGTTCTCGGTCACCTCGCTCGGACATCGCGCGGTGGACGGCTTCTACTCCGTCGGCGGCACCACGACCACGTTCGGCGTCGGCCGGATCGTGCGCCGGGCGGTGGTGCGCGGCGACGCCATCGTGATCGCCCCGGTGCTGCGCCTGTCGCTGACCTTCGACCACCGGGTGATCGACGGCGCCGAGGCGGCCGATGTCCTCACCGAGGTCCGGCACGCGCTGGAGTCCTTTGTAGACAGTATTGTTCCGATAGGACAGAAAGTGGCGGCGCCGTGAACGACGTCGAGGAGCTGAAGCGGTTCGTGCTCGTGCACGCCCGCGCACAGAACCTGGATCCTGCCACGTACCAACGGGTTCTAAACGGGATCGAGCACGACCGGGACGGCGGCCCGGGGTCGTGGACGGCGGCCTGGTCGGCCGAGGCGGCCGCCCGCACGGACGATCCGCTGGCGGCGGCCCGGTTCTACACGATGGCGCGGTTCCCGTTCGTGGACGGCGACGCGCGGGCCACGGCGCTGCGCAAAGCGGTCGAGGAGTTCGACCGGTGGCGGCAGGCCCGGGGCGGCATCGAACGGCTCGACGTCGAGCTGGACGGCGGCCGGATCCGGTGCTGGGCAACCGGTCTGGGCGAGGGCCGGCCGCTGCTGCTGGTGCTGGGCGGGATCGTGAGCATCAAGGAGCAGTGGGCGCCGGTGCTGCTGGCCGCGCGGCGGCTGGGCCTCGCCGGGGTGGTCACCGAGATGCCCGGCACCGGTGAGAACACCCTGCGCTACGACGCGAAGAGCGCCCGGATGATCTCCGCGGTGATCGACGCGGTGGGCGAGCGCGCGGACACCGCCCGGACCACCGCACTGGCCATGAGCTTCAGCGGTCACCTGGCCCTGCGTGCGGCGCTGGACGACCGGCGGATCACCGGGATCGTCACGGTCGGCGCGCCGGTGGCGGAGTTCTTCACCGACGCGGACTGGCACCGCCGGCTGCCCCGGGTCACCCGGGACACCCTCGCGCACCTGACCAGGGCCGCGCCCGGGGAGCTGTTCGACGCCCTGCGCGACTGGGCGCTGACCGCCGAACAGCTTGCCGCGCTGGACATCCCGGTGTGCTACCTGGCCAGCGGCCGGGACGAGATCATCCCGCCCGGGGACCCCGCCCTGCTCCGCACGCACGTGCGCGACCTGCGGCTGGCCGAGCAGGACGACGTGCACGCCGCGCCCGGGCACGTGCTGGAGACAAAGCTCTGGATCACCAGCTCGATCGTGCGGTCGACCGGTGGAAAGCCCATTCCCGGGATCCTGCTGGGCACCCTGCTCGGCGCGGTCCGGCTGCGCCGGCGACTTTCGCGGAGCTTGCGGAGCGAAACATGAACACTGCCGCGGAGCTTGCGGAGCGAAACATGAACACTGCCCCGTCGCCGAGCCTGCGAGGCGACGGGGTTTTAGGACACCGCGGAGAACGGACCGAGCGGCACGTCCAGCGTCTCGTCGCCGAGGAGGATCGCCTGATGCAGGTCGCGGAGGCTGCGGCAGGGCTCGAGTCCGAGCTCCTCGTTGAGGATCCGGCGCGCCGACTGGTAGACCGACAGCGCGTCGGCCTGCCGCTCGGAGCGGTACAGCGCGAGCATCAGCTGGCGGTAGAACGACTCGCGCAGCGGGTGGTCGGTCACCAGCCCGTAAAGCCGGCTGACCAGCTCGCGGTGTTGGCCGAGCGCGAGCCGGGCGTCGATGTGCATCTCCACGCATTCGAGCCGGGCCTCGCCGATCCACGTGGTGAACCCGTTGATGATCGGCCCGTCGCCGCGCAGATCGCCGAGCGCCGGTCCGCGCCACAACTCGAGCGCGGCGCCGAACGCGTCCGCGGCGGCGGCGTGCCGCCGGGCCTTGGTGTGGTCGCGGCCCTTGACCACCAGGGCCTGGAACTCGTGCAGATCCAGCACGTCGTCTCCGGTCCGCAGCAGGTAGCCCAGCGGCCGGGTGACGATCGGGCTCTGGTGGTCCGGGCGGTGCAGGAACTTGCGGAGCTGGGAAATGTAGACGTAGAGCGCGGCGTTGGCCCGCCGCGGGTTGTTCTCCCCCCAGATCTCGGTGATGATCTGCGGCGCGGTGAGCACCTGCCCGTTGCGGATCAGCAGCGCGGCAAGCAGGATCTCCATCTTGCGGGCGCTGATGAACGCGCTGGTGCCGTGGTCGTCGACGATGCAGAGCGGTCCGAGCACTTCGTATCGCATAGAGGCTAGGCTCCCCCTTGCCACTTCACGTTTGCCGTTATCGGCCTGCCAAGAAGTCTTCCAGGGGGCGGCTGATGATCACATCAGCGAAACTACGTACACCTACCGTCCACAGATCAACACGGTGTTAACCGGGCCGCACGGTAGCATGGCGGCGAGCGGAGGGAACACGGATGTTCACTGTCAGGATACCGGTGGCGCGGTGACCGCCGCGCCCGTCCCGGGCACCGTGCGCCGCCGCGGCGACGCCTTGCGCCAGGCCATCTTCGCCGCCGTCTTCATGCAGCTGCAGACCGTCGGCTACCACAATTTGACCATGGACGGGGTGGCCGCCACCGCCCGCACCGGCAAGGCGGCCCTGTACCGGCGCTGGGCCGGCAAGGACGAGCTGGTCCGGGACGCGCTGCGGGAGGCGCTGCCGTCGCCGCGGGACATCGAGCTCACCGGCGAACTGCGGGCGGACGTGCTGGCATCGCTGCGCTGCATCCAGGACGCGTTCCTGTCCACCCACGGCACCGCGTTCCAGATCGTCTCCGCGGAGGCCGGCTGCCAGCGCGGGCTGGTCCGCGACATGGTCACCGAGCAGGTGGTCGCGCCGTGCGCCGACCTCATTCTCGAGGTGCTGCGGGCCGCCGCCGCGCGCGGCGAGGTGCGTCCCGGCGCGGTCACCCCGATGATCGCCCGGGTCGGTCCCGCGCTGCTGGTGCACCAGGCGATCACCGAGCGCGCCCCGGTCTCGGACACCTACCTGCACACGGTCGTCGACGCGATCGTCTTGCCGTTGGTGCAAGCCCAGGATTAGGGCCGCTTTAGCCACCCGGCGAACCGTGGTGGCGTGCCACCCGAACCGGTCGCGGTCGTCGGGCTGTCCTGCCGCCTGCCGTCGGCGGCGAGCCCGGCGGAGTTCTGGCGCCTGCTCCGGGACGGAAGGAGCGCCGTCACCGCGACCCCGGCGAGTCGTTTTGCTCCGGCCGCGGACGACCCGCCCGGCGTGCGGTTCGGCGCGTTCCTCGATCGCATCGGCGAGTTCGACGCGGAGTTCTTCGGCATCCCGCCGCGGGTGGCCCGGGCGATGGACCCGCAGCAGCGGCTCATGCTGGAGCTGGCCTGGGAGGCGCTGGAGGACGCCCGGCTCGATCCCACCACCCTGCGCGGCACCCGCACCGGCGTGTTCGTCGGAGCCACCGCCGACGACTACGCCGCGCTGCTGGCGCGCGGCGGGGTCGTCACCCCGCACACGCTGACCGGGCTGAGCCGCGGCGTCATCGCCAACCGGGTGTCCCACGCGCTGGGCCTGCACGGGCCGAGCCTCACCGTGGACGCCGCCCAGTCCTCGTCGCTGGTGGCCGTGCACCTGGCCGCGCAGAGCCTGCACCGCGGGGAGGCCACGCTCGCCGTCGCCGGCGGGGTGAACCTCAACATTCTCAAGGAGAGCGCGGTCGCCGCCGCCCGGTTCGGCGGGCTCTCGCCGGACGGCCGGTGCCACACCTTCGACGCCCGGGCCAACGGGTACGTGCGCGGTGAGGGCGGCGGCGCGGTGGTGCTGAAACCGTTGCCGGCGGCGGTCGCGGACGGGGACCGGGTGTACTGCGTGATCCTCGGCAGCGCGGTGAACAACGACGGCGCCACCGGCGGGTTGACCACGCCCAGCGAGCAGGCGCAGCGCGACGTCATCCGGCTGGCGCACGCCCGGGCGGGGGTCGACGCGGCGGACGTGCGGTACGTGGAGCTGCACGGAACCGGTACAGCGGTGGGGGATCCGGTCGAGGCGGCGGCGCTGGGCGCGGTGTTCGGCGCGGATCTCCTGGTGGGGTCGGCGAAGACCAACGTGGGGCACCTGGAGGGCGCGGCGGGCATCGTCGGGCTGCTCAAGGCGGCGCTGTCGGTGCGGCACCGGATGCTGCCGCCGAGCCTGAACTTCGAGCGGCCGAGCCCGGCGGTCCCTTCGCACATCCGGGTGCAGTGTGAACTGGGGCCGTGGCCGGACGGGCCGCTGCTGGCCGGGGTGAGCTCGTTCGGGATGGGCGGCACGAACTGCCACGTGGTGCTGACCAGCGGGGAGCTCGACGTGCCTGGGGGTCACGTCGAGCTTCCCGTTGTGCCGCTCGTGCTTTCGGGCCGGAGCGCCGCCGCGGTGCGCGACGCGGCGGCGCGGCTGCGCAGGTTCCTGGCCGAGCGGCCAGACATCAGCCTGGCCGATGTCGGCTACTCGCTGGCCACAACCCGGGCAGCGATGTCTCACCGTGTCGCCGTTCTCGCGGCGGACCGCGATGAGGCAGATGCCGCGCTGCGCCGGGTGATCAACGGAGAGCCGGCGGCAGGTACGGCACAGGCCAGTGCGCTGACCGAGCTCGCCGCCCGGCACGTCGCGGGCCACCGAGTCGACTGGGAGGCCGTGTTCGCTGGCGCGGCCAAGGTCGATCTGCCCACGTATCCGTTCCAGCGCAAGCACTTCTGGCTGGACCATGCCGCCATTCCAGAGGTGGTCGAGGCCGAGCTCCGGAGCCGGCTCGCTGTTCTCGACTCCGAGGAGCAGCAACGGGTGCTGCTCGACCTGGTCCGAACCACAGTGGCCGGGGTACTGGGTCACGACTGCGCTGTGGACGCTGACCGTGCCCTGTCCGACCTGGGTTTCGACTCCGCGCTGTCGACGGAGCTGGAGCAGCGCCTGTCCGTCTCATGTGGACTGTCGTTGCCGCCGGCCTTGGTCTACCAGGCGCCCACGCCGGCCGCGCTGGCCGCGCACCTGCGGAACGAGCTGTTCGGCGGCGCGAGGGACCATTCGGCACCGCCGGCGGCGCGGCCGGAGCACGAGCCGATCGCCGTGGTGGGCATGGCGTGCCGGTACCCCGGCGGGGTGGCGTCGCCGGAGGACCTGTGGCGGCTGGTGGCCGACGGAGTGGACGCGACCGGGGACTTCCCGGCCGACCGCGGCTGGGACCTCGACGCGCTCCGGACCTCCGTGACCCGGGGCGGTTTCCTGGCCGGCGTGGACCGGTTCGACCCGGAGTTCTTCGGAATCAACCCGCGTGAGGCGGCAGCCATGGATCCGCAGCAGCGGCTGCTGCTGGAGATCGCGTGGGAGGCCGTGGAGCACGCCGGGCTGCGGCCGGACTCGTTGCGCGGCAGCCAGACCGGCGTGTACGTCGGGGCGACGGCGCAGGACTACGGGCCGCGGCTGCACGAACCGGCCCGCGGCGCCGAGGGCTACCTGCTGACCGGCGGCTCGGTGAGCGTCGCGTCGGGACGGTTGGCCTACATGCTCGGGCTCGCCGGCCCGGCGGTCACCGTGGACACCGCGTGCTCGTCCTCACTGGTGGCGCTGCACCTGGCGGTGTCCGCGCTGCGCACCGGCGAGTGCGCGCTGGCGCTGGCCGGCGGGGTGACCGTGATGTCGACGCCGGGCATGTTCGTCGAGTTCAGCCGGCAGCGCGGGCTGGCCGCGGACGGGCGGTGCAAGGCGTTCGGCGCGGGCGCGGACGGCACGGCCTGGGCCGAGGGCGCCGGGCTGCTGCTCCTCGAAGGGCTCTCCGACGCGCGGCGCAACGGGCACCGGGTGCTCGCGCTGCTGCGCGGTAGCGCGATCAACCAGGACGGCGCCAGCAACGGCCTGACCGCGCCGAGCGGGCCGGCGCAGGAACGCGTGATCCGGGCGGCCCTCGCCGACGCCGGGCTGTCTACTTCGGACATCGACGCGGTGGAGGCGCACGGCACCGGCACCACGCTCGGCGACCCGGTCGAGGCGAACGCCATCCTGGCCACGTACGGCCGCGACCGGGACCGGCCGCTATGGCTCGGCTCGCTGAAATCCAACCTGGGCCACGCCCAGGCCGCGGCCGGCGCCGGCGGCGTGGTCAAGATGATCATGGCCTTGCACCGCGAAGTCCTGCCTCGGACGCTGCACGCCGAGGAGCCGACCCCACACGTGGACTGGTCCAGCGGCTCGGTGTCCCTCCTCACCGAGGCCCGGCCCTGGCCGGCCACCGGCACCCCGCGCCGGGCCGGGGTCTCCTCCTTCGGCATCTCCGGCACCAACGCCCACGTGATCATCGAAGAGGCCAGCCCGGAGCCGGCCGCGGCCGGCCGTCCACTGGAGACGGTTCGGCCGTTCCGGCGCAGGCGGTTCTGGATCAACCCGGGCCGCGCGGAGCATCCGCTGCTGGACGCCAAGGTGAGCGTGGCCGGCACCGGTGGCCTGCTGCTCACCGGGTCGCTGTCCCGGTCCGCCCAGCCCTGGCTCGCCGACCACGAGATCGCCGGCACGGTCCTGGTGCCCGGCACGGTGTTCGTCGAGCTGGCGATTGAAGCAGCCAGCCGCGCCGGCTGCACCCGGATCGACGAGCTGACCCTCGAAGCCCCGCTGGAGGTTCCGGACCGCGCGACCGTTCGGCTCCAGCTCACCGTCGACCCGCCGGACGGTACCGGCCACCGGACCATCGCCATCCACGCCCGCCGCGGCGAGGAGCCCTGGACCCGCCACGCGACCGGACTCATGTCCACTGTGGACACCGTGCCGGGCGCGCTCGACGAGTGGCCGCCGGCTGGCGCGCTACCGCTCGACCCGGACGAGCTGTACGCGCGGCTGGCCGAGCGGGGTTACCGGTACGGCCCGGCGTTCCGCGGCGTGCTCGCGGCCTGGACGGCTGACGAGGACGTGTACGCGGAGGTCGCGCTGCCGGATGACCTGGTCGACGAGGCCAGCCGGTTCGCCGTCCACCCGGCACTGCTCGACGCGGCCCTGCACCCCTTGGTGTTCACGACCCAGGAGACCGTGCTTCCGTTCTCCTGGACCGGAATCGCCGTGCACACCTCCGGCTCGACAACCGTGCGCGCACACTGGTCAAACAACCGGCTGACCCTGTCCGACACCATGGGCGCGCCGGTGGTCTCGGTAGA